>JAWLFC010000021.1:0-36402 GCA_041685755.1 Ilumatobacteraceae bacterium | reverse complement strand
GAGCAGCGCCGGTTCGACACGCGGTTCTTCCTCACCGAGATGCCCGACGACCAGGAACCGCTCCACGACGACCACGAGACCGTCGACAGCCTGTGGGTGCGACCCGCCGACGCGCTCGCCATGCAGGCGGCGGGCGAGTTGACGATGATGCCGCCGACGATGGTCAATCTGCGGTTCCTCGAACCGCACGCCACCGCCGCCGATGCCCTCGCCGCCGGCGCCGCGGTCGAACAGCCGCCGTGCACGCTGCCGAAGCTCCGTCGCGACGATGACGGCCGCGTCGTCGGCGTCGCCATGCCCGGCGACCCCGACTACGACTCGCTCGACTGACGACACCTTCGTTTGCGTCAGCGATCATCGCTGATTTCGGTGTTGTCGCTGACGCAGACGCCGGCGTCGGGGTGGGATTCAGCCTCGGGTGACGGCGACGGGGGTGACGGCCTCGGTGTACTCGCGCGCCGAGCAGCCCGCCATGTCGATGGGTTCGGCGGGTGGGGCGATGTCGGTCAGGATGCGGTCGGCGATCGCCCGGAACGCGTCGGCAGCGGCACCGACGCCGCCGAGGGCGACCGGCTCGCCGGCATCGCCACCGGCGGCCACGTCGGGCTCCAGCGGTACCTGGCCGAGCAACGGGGCCTCGATGGAATCGGCCAGCGCCTGACCGCCGCCGGAACCGAACAGCGCGTACGACTCGCCGTGGTCGCACGTGAACGCGCTCATGTTCTCGATCACGCCGATGACGTTCAGGAAGCTGCGCCGGGCCATGTCGGCGGCGCGCTGCGCGACCTTCTGCGCCGCCAGCGCCGGTGTCGTGACGACGATCAGGTCGGTGCTCGGCAGCATGCGGGCGAGGCCCATCTGCACGTCGCCGGTTCCCGGCGGCATGTCGATCAGCAGGTAGTCGAGGTGGCCCCACGACACGTCGCGCAGGAACTGCTCGACGGCCTTGGTGAGCATCAGCCCCCGCCACATGAGTGCGGTGTCCTCGTCGACGAGGAAGCCGGTGGAGACGACCTTGAGCACGCCGTCGCCGACGATGCGCTCGTTCGGCACGATCTTGGGCTTGTCCGAACCGTCGACCTTCATCGCCTCCATGCGATCGGAGATGCCGAGCAGGCGGGGCACCGAGAAGCCCCAGATGTCGGCGTCGAGCACGCCGACGGTGTGGCCCGCAGCGGCCAGTGCAGCGGCGAGATTGACGGTGACCGAACTCTTGCCGACGCCGCCCTTGCCGCTGGCGATCGCCAGCACCTTGCAGCTCAGCGGCACTTCGGTGTCGGGGGCGTTCTGACGGGCGTTCCAGCGGGCCTTGGTCATGACCTCGCTGCGTTCTTCGGCGTTCATCTCGCCCCAGGAGATCTTGACGTCGCTCACGCCGGGATGGACGCCCACGCGGGTCTCGACTTCCTTCTTGATCTCGGCGCGCAGCGGACAGCCGCCGATCGTGAGCTTCACGCCCACCGTGACGACGCCGTCGGGGGCCACCTCGACCGAGGGGACCATGCCGAGCGACACGATGTCGGCGCCGAGTTCGGGGTCGATGACGGTGCCGAGCACGCTCGTCACCTCCTCGACCGTCGGCGGTGCGGAGACCGCAGGTTGCGTGACGGTGTTGGCGGACATGCGATGCATTTTACCGGCCGATTCCGTGTAATCTCCGGGTGTGGAGCGAGACGACGGATCGGAGGCGACGCCGGCTGGGACACCACAGCTCGACCTGCTCAAGGCGCTGGGTGACAACACCCGCTACGCGATCTACCTCGAACTGGCGCGCTCGGCGCGTCCGCTCGCCACGGCCGACATCTCCGAGTCGCTCGGCCTGCACCCGAACACCGTACGCCCTCACCTGGAGCGCATGCGCGACGTCGGCCTGCTCGACGTCCAGGTCGGCGGGCGCGGCGACGTCGGACGACCCCAGCACCGCTACTCGCTGGCCCCACATGCACCGTCGCTCGGGTTCGAGCCGCCGACGATGCCCGTGCTCGCCCGCATGGTCCTCGCGATGGCCACCCGCCTGCAGGCGAGTGCCGACGACGCCGAGGCAGTCGGCCGCATCGAGGGAATCGGGCGGGCCGAGCCCTACCAGCAGGCACCGTCCACGCTCGAGGCGCTGGTGTCCGACCTCGATCGGCTCGGCTTCGACCCGATCGTCACCGACAGCCCCGACGACCCCGACGCCGCGGTCGTCGCGTTCGCCAACTGTCCCTTCGCCGAACTGGCCGCACAGCACCCCGAGCTCGTGTGCGGCCTGCACCGAGGCCTGGTCGCCGGGTTCGTCGCCGAGATGGGCGACGGCGAGGTCGACGAGTTCTGCACCCTGACCAGCCGCACCCCCTGTCGGGTGACGGTCGCTTCCCGCTAAATTGAGATACCTGCAACCTCAGGAGGTTCCATGATCACGCTCACCGATTCCGCCGCCGTCAAGGTCCGTCAGTTGCTCGCCGACGAAGGTGCCGAGGAGTTGGCACTGCGCGTCGCGGTGCGTCCCGGCGGATGCAGCGGCTTCTCCTACGAGATGTTCTTCGACGGCGACATCGCCGCCGACGACACCGAGGCCACCTACGGCGACGACGGGTTCGTGAAGGTCGTCGTCGATCCGGCCTCGAAGCAGCTCCTCGAGGGAGCGACGCTCGACTACAAGGACGGCCTCGACCAGTCGGGCTTCGCGATCACGAACCCGAACGCCTCGCGCACCTGCGGGTGCGGCCAGAGCTTCAGCTGACCCGGTCGAGCACCTCGGCGAGTTCTGTCTCGTCCCACACGGCGTCGAGCCGTTCGACGACCGTGCCCGAGGCGTCGGCGATGAACAGCGCCGGCTCGTACGTGAGGCTCACCGCACCCACCGCCGGTGCGGGGGTGGTGGCGGTGTCGTCGGTGTACACCTCGGCATGGACGAACTCGTACCGGTCGGCGTAGGAGTCGCGGAGGTCGATGATCGACTCCAGCGCCGGCGCACACGTGCCGGTCGAGCAGAACGCCGGGGTGCCCACGAGGTACACGACTCCCTTACCGGAGGCGAGCGCCTCGGTGAGGGTCAGCTCGTGGAACGGGCACGGTTCGGGGCTGCGGGTGCAGACGAGTTCGACCCCGCGGGCGTCGTCGACGGTCGGAGTGTCGAAGGGCGGCAGTGGCCGTCCGGGGCCGGGGACGGCCACGGTTCCCGCTTCCATGACCTGGAACGCCGCGCCCTGCTCGGGGCCGCCGTCGACGACGAGGTAGTAGACGCCGGGCGCAGCGACCTCGGCGCGGAAGTCGTAGTACGGGCCCGGCTCGACATCGCGACGAGCCGCCGTCAGGCGGTCGCCGATCGCGTTGCCGTCGACGTCGGTGACCTGGGCGCCGAGCGAGGCAGGGCCGTCCTGGACGAGGCCGCCGGTGTCGGTTCCCAGGCTCATCGGGAGTCGCAGGCTGCCGGGCTCCTGCACGTTCTGGGGGAACCGCTGCACGAGGGTGAAGCTGCCCGCAGCGAGCGCCGGCGTGCCCTCGCCACCACCGGTGCCCTCGGAGCCGGAGCCGGAACTGCCGTCGTCGGAGCCGCATGCCGCGAGCACGCCGGTGGCGGCGGCGCCGATGAGGAAGCTGCGCCGGCTGAGGCGCCCGGGGAGGGCCAGGACGGGACGGGAGGGGGCGGGGGGACGCGCTGATGGTTCGATGGGCCCGACGATATCCCTCCGTCGTGCGCCGCCGTCGGCGGCCCCGTGCACGACCCGTGCACGGGCTACGTTGGGGCGATGACCAAGCCACTGGGCCCCTACAGTCCCGTCGTGCGTGCCGGCGACTTCGTCATCGTCTCCGGCCAGGGCGGCATGCGCGACGGCGTCAAGGTCGACGGTGGAGTGTGCGCCGAGACCACGCAGACGATGGCGAACGTCGCCGCCCAGCTCGCCACCGTCGGCGCCGGCCTCGACGACATCGTCAAGACGACCTGCTTCCTGACCGACATGGAGAACTTCGCCGCGTTCAACGAGGCCTACGCCGAGGCGTTCGGGGCGCATCGCCCGGCGCGCTCGACCGTCGGCGTCGCCGCACTTCCCGGCAACTTCCTCGTCGAGGTCGAGGCCTGGGCGTACGTGCCGCAGTAGGCGATGCCCGAGCGGTGCGCCTGGGCGCTCACCGGTGGGCCGTCGATCGGTGACGCCTACCGGCGCTACCACGACGAGGTGTGGGGTGTGCCCCAGCGCGATCCCGCGGTGCTGTTCGAGTTCCTGATCCTGGAGGGCGCGCAGGCCGGGCTGTCGTGGTCGACGATCCTGCGCAAGCTCGACGGCTACCGCCGCGCCTACCGGGGCTTCGACCCGGAGGTCGTCGCAGGCTTCGACGACCACGACGTCGCTCGCCTGCTCGCCGACGAGGGCATCGTCCGCAACCGGGCCAAGGTGGCCGCCTCGATCCGCAATGCCCGCGCCTGGCTCGAACTCGACGATCCGGTGGCACACCTGTGGAGCTTCGTCGACGGCGTCACCGTGCAGAACGCATGGCCCAGCATGACCGAGGTGCCCGCGGAGACCGACCGGTCCCGGGCGATGAGCGCGGATCTGAAGCGACGGGGCTTCGGGTTCGTCGGTCCGACGATCTGCTACGCCTTCATGCAGGCGACCGGGATGGTCAACGACCACGTGACCAGCTGCTTTCGATACGAGCCCTGCCGGGCACTATCCTGAGGTCATGCCCGGCGCCATCGCCCTCGTCATCGTGCTGCTGCTGATCCCCGTCGTGGTGATCATGAGCGGCGCCGTCGCCTCGGCGATCATCGGTGAGGCCTACTACCGCACCACGCGCAAGAAGTTCGCCGACAGCGAACTGCTCGACCTGCCCGACTGATTTCACCAGGGGTCCGACCCCTGCTGCAATCGGCTGCTGCTGTCGCGGCGGAGGTGCGCAATGGCTGGCACACTGGCGCGATGCATCTCCACGACCACGCCGCCGAGGTGCTCACCGACGCCGTCATCCGCTACGCCGTCGAACGGATGCGGATGGACCCGCCACCGCTCGACCACCCTCGGGCTCCGGCCGAGCTGCGCGCCGCCGCCGGCCCGACGATCACGCCCGACGGCATCGGTGGGCGCGAGGCGCTGCGGGTGTTCGAGGAGGTGTTGGCGCCGGCGTGCATCTCGGTCGACCACCCGCGATTCCTCTCGTTCGTGCCCGCCGCGCCGACCGAGGCGTCGATGCTGTTCGACCTCGTGGTGGGTGCGTCGAGCATCTACGCCGGATCGTGGCTCGAAGGCGCCGGGGCGATCCACGCCGAGAACGAGGCGTTGCGATGGATCGCCGACCTGGTCGGGCTCCCGGCCGACGCCGGCGGCGTGTTCGTCAGCGGCGGCACCGCCGGCAACCTCAGCGCCCTGATCGCCGCCCGCTGGAGATGGCGACACCGAGCCGACGGTGCCCACGACCGCACCCGCGGGCTGATGATCGCCTCGGCGGGTGCCCACTCGTCGGTCGCCCAGGCCGCCCGCGCCATGGACGCCGACGTCGTGGTCGTTCCCGCCGGCGAGCGCAGCGAGATGCGCGCCGACACCCTGCGGGAGACGATCGACGGCCTCGGCGACGACCGCGACCGGGTGTTCGCCGTCGTCGCGACGGCAGGCACGACGAACGCCGGCGTGATCGACGACCTCGCCGGCGCCGCCGACGCCGCCGCGTCGGTGGACACGTGGTTCCACGTCGACGGCGCCTACGGGGGTGCCGCATTGGCGGCGCCGAGCGTGCGCGACCGCTTCGACGGAATCGAACGCGCCGACAGCTTCATCGTCGATCCCCACAAGTGGTTGTTCGCCCCGTTCGACTCGTGCGCGCTGCTCTACCGTGACCCGGCCGTGGCCCGCGCCGCCCACACCCAGCACGCCGAGTACCTCGACGTGCTGCACGCCGACGACCCCCACGACGAGCCGTGGAACGCCAGCGACTACGCCCACCACCTCTCGCGGCGAGCTCGGGGGCTGCCCCTGTGGTTCAGCCTGGCGACCAACGGCACCGACTCCTACGCCCGGGCGGTCGAGAGCACGCTCTCCACGGCGGTGGCGGCGGCGCGGTTGATCGAGCGCTCCCCGGTCACCGAGTTGCTGATGGAGCCCGAGCTCTCGGTCGTGCTGTTCCGCCGCGTCGGCTGGAGCCCCGACGACTACCAGCACTGGAGCGACGGCGAACTCGCCGCCGGTCGGGCGTTCGTGGTGCCCACGACGTGGCAGGGTGAGGTCGTACTCCGGATCTGCATCGTCAACCCGCGCACGACGCTCGACGACATCGCGGCGATCCTCGAGTCGCTCGGTGACGGCACGTGAGCGAACCGATCGCCGACCTGGTCGTCGCCAACGCGCGATGCGTCGCCACCGTCGACGCCGACCGGCGCGAGCTCGCCGACGGCTGGGTCGCGATCACCGACGGCCTCGTCTCCGGCGTCGGCACCGGGCCGCCCCCGGCAGCGGCGAGCGTGCTCGACGCCACCGACTGCCTCGTCACGCCCGGGCTCGTCAATGCCCATCACCACCTGTTCCAGAACCTCACCCGGGCGCACCCGTCGATGACCGACAAGGCCCTGTTCGGGTGGCTCCAGTCGCTCTATCCGCTGTGGCGGGGCCTCGACGCCGACGCGGCGTACGTGTCGGCGTGGGTCGGTCTCGCCGAGCTGGCCCTGGCCGGCTGTACCACCTCGAGCGACCACCTGTATCTGCATCCCGCCGGGGCCGGCGACCTGCTCGGCGCCGAGATCGACGCCGCCCGTGACATCGGGCTGCGGTTCCATCCGACCCGCGGTTCGATGTCGCTGTCGCACAAGGACGGCGGTCTGCCGCCCGACGACGTCGTGTCGAGCGACGACGAGATCCTCGCCGCCAGCGTCGAAGCGGTCGAGCGCCACCACGACCGCTCGTTCGGCGCGATGACCCGCGTCGCCCTGGCGCCGTGCTCGCCGTTCAGCGTGACCGAGGAGCTGATGGTGCGAACCGCCGAGCTGGCCGAGCGGCTCGACGTCCGCCTCCACACCCACTTCGCCGAGAACGCCGAGGACGACGAGTTCAGCGTGGCGACCTTCGGTTGCCGTCCGATGGAGTACCTGGAGCGCACCGGCTGGTGCAGCGACCGGACCTGGGTGGCGCACTGCGTGATGCCGAACGACGACGAGATCCGCCGCCTCGGTGCGGCCGGGGTCGGCGCTGCCCACTGCCCGTCGAGCAATCTGATCCTGTCGTCGGGCATCGCCCCGGTCGTGGCGCTGCGCACCGCCGGCGTCCACGTCGGCCTCGGCGTCGACGGGTCGTCGTCGGCCGACTCGGCCTCGCTGTGGCTGGAAGCCCGCCAGGCGATGCTGCTCGCCAAGCTGCGCGACGGTGCCGCCGCCGGAACGGCGCGCATGGCGCTCGAGATGGCCACGATCGGCGGCGCCGGCTGCCTCGGGCGTCTCGACGAGATCGGCACGCTGCGCGTCGGCGCCGTCGGCGACGTCGCCGTGTGGCCGCTCACCGGCCCGGCGTTCGCCGGTGCGATCGCGGACCCGATCGAAGCCTGGCTGCGGTGCGGGCCGGTGTCGGCCCGCCACACCGTCGTGCACGGTCGTCCGGTCGTTCGTGACGGGGTGCTGGTGTCGCCCCGGGTCGACGAGATGCTGTCGGCGCACCGGCGCATCGCCGCCGTGCTGCAGCGTGACGCCTGACACCTCGGTCTGCGTCGGCGTGACGCCGCTGCTGCACCCGGACTGGTCAGACTGTGGCGATGTCGTCGACCCGTTCCGCTGTTGCCGCGCTCGCGGCGCTCGCGGTGTTGTTCGCGGCATGTGGAGGCAGCGGCGACGAGCAGACGGTGTCGAACGTCGATCTCGGTCCGGGACTCGTCGTCGACGGTGATCCCGGCGAACTCGGCACCGACGGCGACACGGCCCGCAACGCCGCCGACATCGACTCGGTGGTGATGATCGGCGACTCGATCACCAAGGGGTCGCGGGCGGCGATCGAGGAGCGATTCGACCGGCTCGGTCTGGACCCGGTGACGGTCGAGGCCGAGAACGGCAAGCGCATGGTCGTCTCGGCGCCGGGCAACCCCGGCGGCTCCACGATCGCGGAGATCGTCACCGAACTCGCCGACGGCGACCACGACGACGAGCTGTGGGTGGTCGCGCTGGGCACGAACGACATCGGCAACTACGACGAGCCCGACGAGCTCGCCGCTGCGGTCAACGAGGTGCTCGGCGCCGTGCCGGACGAGGCACCCCTGGTCTGGGTCGACACCTACTTCCGGGACCGCCCCGAGCAGCAGGAGCTCGTCAACTCGATCATCCGCGCCCGCGTGGAGCGGCGCGGCAACAGCGTGATCGCGCCGTGGTCGGCGTTCGCCACCGGCGAGGGCGTGATGACCGGCGACGGAGTGCATCCGACCCCCGCAGGCACCGAGGTGTTCGCGTTCGTCGTCACCGACACCGCTCGCGCGTTCCTCGGTCGCTGAGCGGTCAGCTGTCCCAGCGGGACTGACCGAAGCGGTAGCCGACCGAACGCACGGTCTGGATCAGGTTGGCGTACTCCTCGCCGAGCTTGGCGCGCAGGCGCCGGACGTGGACGTCGACCGTGCGGGCGCCGCCGTAGTACTCGTAGCCCCACACACGGCTCAGCAGCATCTCGCGGGTGAAGACCTTGCCGGGGTTCTGGGCGAGGAACTTCAACAACTCGTATTCCATGTACGTCATGTCGAGTGGCCGGCCGGCGATCGACGCCTGGTACGTCTCGAGGTTCAAACTCAGCTCGCCGTACTCCACGAGCTCGGCGCGGTGCATGTCGATGTCCGCTGCCAGGAGGTGCCGGAGGCGAGCTTCGAGCTCGGCGGGGTGGAACGGTGCGAGACAGAAGTCGTCGAAGAGTTCGTCGCGGTGTTCGAGATCACCGAGCTGGCCACCGCCGACGATCAACATCACCGGCACCGACCGCTCACCCTGCTTGCGGGCGGTGCGCAGGAACGACCATCCGGCATCGGGATCGCCGGTGAGGTCGACGATGGCGCCGGCCCACCCGCCGGTCGGTTCGTGCTCGGCGGCAACGGTCGGCGACACCGCCTTCCACGAGTAGCCGGCGAGATCCAGCGTGCGCGCGAGCTCCGGCGACGCCGGGTCGGGGACGACGGCGATCATCGACGTTCGGGCGCTCACGGTCTCACAGCGTTCCGAGGTAGCGGTCCCGTTCGAACGGGGTGACCTGGGTCTTGTAGGCGCGCCATTCGTTGCGCTTGTTGCGCAGGAACCACTCGAAGATGTGCTCGCCGAGTGCCTCCTGCACCAGCGTCGACTCCTCCATCACGAGCAGCGCATCGTTGAGCGACTGCGGGAGCTGGCGGATACCGAGCTTGGCCAGGACGTCGTCGCCGATCTCGAACAGGTTGGCGTCGGCCTCGTCGGGCAGTTCGTAGCCCTCCCTGATGCCGCGCATGCCGGCGGCCAGCATGAGGCTGAAGGCGAGATACGGGTTGCATGCCGGGTCGGCCGAGCGGTACTCGATTCGGGTCGCGGTGGGGTTGCCTCGCTTGGGGATCGGGACCCGGATCAGCCCGCTGCGGTTGTTGCGTGCCCAGCTGATGTGCACCGGCGCCTCGAACCCGGGCACGAGCCGCTTGTAGCTGTTGACGGTCTGGTTGGTGACCGCGGTGATCTCGGCTGCGTGGTGCAGCATCCCGGCCATGAACGCCTTGGCCGTCGGCGACAGGTGGTAGGCGTCGTCGACGTCGTAGAACGCGTTCTCGTCGCCCTGGAACAGCGAGAGGTGCACGTGCATGCCCGAGCCCTGGACTCCCTCGAGCGGCTTGGGCATGAACGTGGCGTGGACGCCGTTGTGCGAGGCGACCTCGCGCACGGCGAGCCGGAACGTCATCATGCTGTCGGCCATCGTGAGCGCGTCGGTGTGGCGCAGGTCGATCTCCTGCTGGCCCGGAGCGTCCTCGTGGAAGCTGTACTCGACGGGGATGCCGAGCGACTCGAGGGTGCGGATGGTCTGCTTGCGCAGCTCGCCGGTCACGTCGCTCGTCGTCAGGTCGAAGTAGCCGCCCTGGTCGACGGGGACCGGCGGCTGCCCCGGCACCAGCGGCTCGAAGTAGAAGAACTCGACGTCGGGAGCGACGTAGAACGTGTACCCGGCCTCGTGGGCCTCCTTGACGTGGCGGCGCAGCACCTGGCGCGGGTCGCCTTCGAACGGTGTGCCGTCGAGGTGGTGGATGTCGCAGAAGATGCGTGCCTCGGGCACCTTGGCGTCGCCCCACGGCAGCAGCTCGAAGGTGTCGGGGTCGGGCATCGCCAGCACGTCGGCTTCCTGCACGCGGGAGAACCCGTCGATGGACGAACCGTCGAAGGTCATGCCGTCGTCGAGCGCGTTCTCCAGCTCCGCCGGCGAGATGGCGAGGCTCTTCAGCGTCCCCAGTACGTCGGTGAACCACAGTCGAACGAGGCGGACGCCGCGCTCTTCGACACTACGGAGTACGTAGTCGCGCTGGCTGTCCAGCATGTCGGTCATTCCTCGATTCTGTCAGGTGGGGTGGGAAAGCGAACAGGGCGGGAGCCGAAGCCCCCGCCCTGTCCGTGCGAGATCAGCGACCCGGTCGGATCACTTCATGGCGCTGCAGACGGTCTCGACCATCAGCCGGGCGACCACGTAGGGGTCGATGTTGGCGTTCGGACGACGGTCCTCCAGGTAGCCCTTCTTGTCGACGGCGACCTGCCACGGGATGCGGATCGAGGCACCGCGGTCGGACACGCCGTAGCTGAACTGGTCGTGGCGCTGGGTCTCGTGGGCGCCGGTCAGGCGGTCCTCGATCCCCGTGCCGTAGTTGGCGATGTGGAGGTCGGTCTTCTGGCCGAGGGCCTTGCACGCGTCCTCGATGTACTTGTAGCCACCGTCCTCGCGCATCTCCTTGGTCGAGAAGTTCGTGTGGGCGCCGGCGCCGTTCCAGTCACCCTTGGCGGGCTTGGCGTCGAGCGTGGCGGCGATGCCGTAGTCCTCACCGATCCGGTAGAGCAACCAGCGGGCGATCCACAACTGGTCGGCGACCTCGAGCAGGCCGAGCGGGCCGACCTGGAACTCCCACTGTCCGGGCATGACCTCGGCGTTGATGCCCGAGATCGACAGCCCAGCGGCCAGACACGCGTCGAGGTGGTCCTCGACCAGGGGGCGACCGTGGATCTCGTCCTCGCCGACACCGCAGTAGTAGCCGCCCTGCGGCTCGGGGTAGCCGGCCGGCGGGAAGCCGTACGGGCGACCGTTCTTCATGAGCGTGAACTCCTGCTCGATGCCGAACATCGGCTCGTGCTTCTTGTACTTCTTCGCCGTGCGAGCGGCGGCGGCGCGGGTGTTCGTCGGGTGCGGCTTGCCGTCGACGAGCATGACCTCGCACATGACGAGCACGTCGTCGCCGCCGCGGAGCGGGTCGGGGTAGCTGACGACCGGCTTGAGCACGCAGTCGCTCTTGTCGCCGGTGGCCTGGTTCGTGCTCGAGCCGTCGAAGCCCCAGATCGGCAGTTCGGCACCGTCCGGGAGGATCTTCGTCTTCGAACGAAGATGGTTCGTCGGCTCCGTGCCGTCGATCCAGATGTACTCAGCCTTGTAAACCACGTGTTGTCCTCAATTCCGTCAAGGTGTGTCGGGGGTGCGGGCGGCCCAACCTAGATGCTCTGGGTCGGCGTCGCCCGATGGCAGGCGGCATCGTCGCAGCGGTCCGTTGCCGAGTCGTTGCCCCATCGTGAACGGCGTGTGAACAGCCGGACCCGATGTGGCCCGTGAGCAGGTGACACACTGGCGGTCGAGACGAGAGGGGAACACATGGAGACGACGACGTTGGTCGAAGGCCGATACTTCTGCGAGGGGCCGCGCTGGCACGACGGTCGGTTCTGGTTCAGCGACTTCTACGCCCACGAGATCGCGAGCGTCGGCCTCGACGGCGACGTGCGCGTCGAGGTCGAGATCGGCGACGTGATGGATGCCGACGAACGTCCGTCCGGCCTCGGCTGGCTCCCCGACGGGCGCTTGCTGTTCGTGGCGATGCTGGCGCGCAAGGTGATGCGACGTGAGCACGACGGCACGGTGGTCGAGCACGCCGATCTCGGCGACGTGGCCACGTACCACTGCAACGACATGCTCGTCGACGGGGCCGGCCGCGCGTACGTCGGCAACTTCGGATTCGACCTCGACGCTGCGCTGGCGGCGATGGGTCCCGAGGGGTTGCTCACCACCATGATCACCGACCGCCAGCCGTACACGGCGGTGCTCGCACAGGTCGACCCCGACGGTGCCGTGACGGTCGCCGCCGACGACCTGGCCTTCCCGAACGGTGTCGTCACCATCGGCTCGACGCTCGTCGTTGCCCAGACGCTCGGGCTCGAACTGACCGCCTTCGATCGAGCTGCTGACGGTTCGCTGTCGAACCGACGGGTGTGGGCGTCGCTCGCCGATTCGATGATCGCGCCGGACGGCATCGCCGTCGACGCCGACGGAGCCATCTGGGTGGCGAACGCGCTCGGCACCGAGTGTGTACGGGTCGAGGAGGGCGGCAACATCACCGACCGGGTGACCACCTCGCAGCTGGCCTTCGCCTGTGCCCTCGGTGGCCCCGAGGGGCGCCACCTGCTGGTGTGCACCGCCGCGTCGTCCGACCACGAAGCGGCCGCTGCCGCTCCCAAGGGTCGCCTCGAACTCGTCGAACTCTGAGCCCCGGAGCTCGAAATCCGGCTCCGCTCAGGGGCGCAGGACGACGTCGGTGGTGAGGTTCGGGTCGGCCTCGATCTGGTCCTCGGTGAAGGCGACTTCGCGCCACTGCTTGTCGCTGAAGCGTCGGGTCTGGACGTCGAACAGCTCCGAGGTGCGATCGCCGGTCTGGCCGTAGACGAGCAGAGCCGACGCCTCGACCTCGTCGCCGGTGTAGTCGACGACCATCACGAAGCTCGTCCCGAAGTTGATGCGGTACCCCTCGCCTCGCAACGAGCTCCCCGCGGCGACCGGTTCGCCCCGCTCCGGCACGGGCTCACTCGACGACGACGATCTGCTCCACGACACCACGTTGGTGATGCCCTCCGCTCCGAGGCCGCCGTGGATGGGGATGCGGGTGTCGGACCGCTCGGTGAACTGGGCCGCGCCCAGCGTCGTGTCGTCGGCGAAGCCGGCCTCGCTGATCACCTGCACCGCCCGGGCCATCGACCGCAACAACGGCCCGAGGTCGGTCGCCGGGACCGAAGGGGTCGTCGTCGGGTCGGCCGGGTCGAATCCGTCGGCGAACAACGGGCCCGGCCCGGTGAATGCGTCGTCGGGGAACTGGGCCATCATCTCGCGCCAGATGATCGGGCCGGCGCGGTCGAGGTCGTACACGCCGTCCCATCCGGCCAGCACCCGGCACGCAGCGGTGACGTCGACCGTGGCGGCCGGCAGGCTGACGGACCCGTCGTCGGCGAGGACCTCGTCGACGTCGACGAGCGGGAACACCTGACACGCCTCGACGGCGCTCGGGCGCAGCAGCAGTGCCGTGCGAGCCGTGTTGTCGAACGCTGCGGTGCGGACCTCGTCGGCGCTGAACAGGTCGTCGGGCCCCGCCAGCCCGGCGCGGTTCGTTGCGCCGAGCACGGCGGTGTTCTGGCGCGTACGCATCGACAGCGCCGAGCGCTGCTCGCCGTGCAGGATCGAGTACGGCCCGGTGAGCGTCGTGTCGGCGTTCGGCACCCAGAAGCTGTCGTTGGCGTTGAACACGTGGTCGGACCGCGTCGTCATCGGCATGTCGGCGAACGGCACGAGACCCGGGTCACGGGCACCGGGAACGACCTCCCAGCGGAACCGGCTGTCGCTGCCGTCGAGCAGGACGAAACCGGCGTCGTACGCGAACTGGGTGAGCGGGTCGGTGAACAGCTGCTCGAGGTAGAGCGACTCCGCCTCGGCGGACAGGTTCGGCGTGGCCGAGGTGTCGGCGTACCAGACGTCGCCGTTGGAGTCGGCGGCGACGGTGTTGAACAGCGGCACGCCCTGGTACTCGGCGTTCAGGGCGGCGAGGTCGTCGATGCTGTCGATGGTTGCGAGACGGGCGTACTGCTCGACGAACTCGTCGTTGGTGATGTTCGCGTCCCGATACGTCAACACGTTCGTCGTCGTCCAGCCGATGCCGGGGAAGTCGATGATCGGGCCGTACTCGCTGCGCCACATCGTGCGGGTCTCGGTGTCGATCGTCCCGTCGGGGCGCAGGATCTCGATCGTCGTCGGCGCAGCGATCATCGGCACCGACACCCCGTCGACGAGGTACGAGGTGGGCGACTCGGGATCGAGGGTCAGGTTGTAGCCGGTCATACGTTTGCCGGCCGACACCGTGTGCGTCCACGCCACGCCGTCGGTGAAGCCGATGGCGAGCCCCGGCACGCCGAGGAGTTGGGCGCCGTAGACGTCGAACTCGCCGGGCACGGTGAGATGTGCCTCGGTGAATCGCAGCTCGCCCTCCCACGGGAAGTGTGGATTGGCGAACAGCAGACTTCCCTCGGCGCCCTCCACTCGGTCTCGGCCGATCGCCCAGGCGTTGCTGCCGGGTCCGCCGCCGGACAGGGCATCGCCCGCCTCGGCGAACGCGTCGAGGTCCATGGCGGCTCGACGGATGCCGACGGGGTCCGCGGTCGGTGGTTGGGCCGAGGCGATGAAGTCGAGCAGGCGTGAGCCACTCGCCTGCAGCGCAATGGCGCGGGCGTAGGTGTAGACCTCGACCGGCTCGAGCGCCCGCACCCAGTCGGCGCCGGCGCACCAGCCGGTGAGCTGCTCGCCACCGGTGTCGGCGAGCTGGTCGTTCCATCCGGCGGTGAAGGCCTCGAACAGTTCGACCACCTCGCTCGAGGCCGTGTCCTCGAAGTCACGGGCAGCGATCGACGCGATCTCGATCGCCCGCCACGCGAAATCGCTCTCGACGTTCTCGCCCTCGGTGCCCGGCCCGAACGTCGCCGCCCGCTGGCCGAGCACCTTGATCACCTGGTCGACCAGGGTGCAACCGTGGTCCTGGCCACTGACCCACCCCTGGCCGTAGGCGACGTCCTCGGCGTCGCTGCCGGTGATGTGCGCCACACCGTCGGTCGTTCGGCGGATCGTCGCTTCGTAGCGTGGCGGAACCAGCGTCGTGGTGGTGGTCGGCGGGGTCGTCGTGGTCGTGGTCGTGGTCGTGTTCGGTGACGTCGGCAGCGGGATCGACTCGGGCCCTTCGCCGGGGGAACACGAGGCGATCAGCACCGCTGCTGTTGCCATCACCCACATCCGACGCACGAGGCCATAGTGCCAGATCAGCTCGGGTGAGCAGCATCGACGTCACAGCGAGGTGGCGGGCTAGCCTGGGGCGCCGTGACGGTGCTGCGAGTGGCGCTCGCCCAGCTCAACCCGACCGTCGGCGACCTCGACGGGAACCTGGCCAAGCTGGCCGATGCCTACGATCGCGCCGAGGCGGCGGGTTGCGACATCGTCGCCTTTCCCGAGCTGTCGACGACGGGCTATCCGCCCGAGGATCTCGTCCTCAAGCCCGGCTTCGTCGCCGACAACCTCGCTGCGCTGTCCAAGCTGGCGTCGCGGACGGGCCGTTGCGCCGCGATCGTCGGATTCGTCGACCAGGGGCGCGACCTCTACAACGCGGCGGCGGTCTGCGCCAACGGAGAGGTCCTCGGGCGCTACCACAAGCGCCTGCTGCCCAACTCGATGGTGTTCGACGAGGCCCGCTACTTCACGCCCGGCCACGGCTCGGACCCGCTGGAGCTGTACGTGATCGGCGGGGTCAAGGTCGGCGTGTCGATCTGCGAGGACATCTGGAGCCCGTTCGGTCCGGTCGCCGAACAGGCCGCCGCCGGTGCCGAGGTCAGCATCAACATCAACGCCTCGCCGTTCCACGCCGGCAAATGGGCCGAACGCGAGCGGATGCTCGCCACCCGGGCGACCGATTCGCACACCGCGATCGTCTACGTCAACCAGGTCGGCGGCCAGGACGAGTTGGTGTTCGACGGTGGCTCGGTCGTGTTCGACCACGAGGGTCGGCTGCTCGCCCGCTCGCCGCAGTTCGTCGACGACCTGCTGATCGTCGACGTGCCGGTGCCACCCGTCTACCGCAAGCGTCTGCTCGATCCGCGGGGCCGCCTCACCGAGGCGCTCCTGCCGACCGTCGAGGTGACCTCGACGCCGGTCGTCCACGACGAACCCACGCTCGCCTCGATCACCGAGCCGCTCGACGCCGACCGTGAGCTGTACGACGCACTGGTCCTCGGCACCCGCGACTACTGCTCGAAGAACGGTTTCACCGACGTGGTGATCGGGCTGTCGGGCGGCATCGACTCCACCATCGTCGCCTGCCTGGCCGTCGATGCACTCGGCGCCGACCACGTCCACGGGGTCTCGATGCCGTCACGCTATTCGAGCGACCACTCGAAGTCCGATGCCCAACTGCTCGCCGAGAACCTCGGGATCGACTTCCGCACGATCTCGATCGAACCGGCGTTCCAGGCGTATCTCGACATGCTCGGGCCGTCGTTCGAGGGCCGTGAACCCGGGCTCACCTACGAGAACATCCAGAGCCGCTGCCGGGGCCAGCTGCTGATGGCGTTGTCGAACGAGTTCGGCTGGATGGTGCTGACCACCGGCAACAAGAGCGAGATGGCCGTCGGCTACTTCACCATCTACGGCGACTCGGTCGGCGGGTACGGTGTCATCAAGGACGTGCTCAAGCTGCGTGTCTACGAGCTGTGCCGGTACGTGAATCGTGCCGCCGGGCGCGAGGTGATCCCCGAGAGCGTGATCACCAAGCCGCCGTCGGCCGAGTTGCGCCCCGACCAGCGCGACGACCAGAGCCTGCCGCCCTACGAGGTGCTCGATCCGATTCTCGAGTTGTACGTCGAGGACGACCGCACCGCCGGCGAGATCGTCGAGCTCGGCTACGACGAGGCGATCGTGCGCCGGATCACCCGGTTGGTCGACATCGCCGAGTACAAGCGTCGTCAGTCTCCTCCCGGTGTGCGCGTCAGCCGCAAGGCGTTCGGCAAGGACCGTCGCCTTCCGATCACCAGCGGCTACCGCGGCTGAGCGATGGCCGCCGCCCACACCGAGTTGCACCGCACTGTTCGGGATCGCCTCGACCAGAACGACCAGCGCTACACGACGGGTCGGCGAGCGGTGGTCGATGCGTTGGTCGAGTCGGAGGGTCCGCTGACGCTGCCGGAGCTGATCGACCGGTCACCGGAGCTGGCGCAGAGCTCTGCATATCGCAACCTCGCCGTGCTCGAGGACGTGGGCGTCGTTCGTCGGCTCGTCCACGGCACCGACCACGCCCGCTACGAACTCGCCGAGGACCTCACCGAGCACCACCACCACCTGATCTGTGAGGAGTGCGGCCTCGTCCGCGACGTGACGTTGACGCCGGACCTCGAACGGCGGCTCGACGCCGCGTTCGAGGCGGTGTCGACGGTCGAGGGCTTCGTCCCGACCCATCACACGATCGATCTCTACGGTCGTTGCGCCGAGTGTGCGTCAGCGTGAGTCGAGCACCTCGACGGTGCGCTCGACGTTGATTCGCATCATCTCGTCGTACGACGCGGCCCCGCCGAGCTCGTCGCTGGAGATGATGCGTCCGGCTCGGACGGACACATCGGATTCGTCGGTCAGGAACTCGTAGCGGGTGGCGAAGTAGGCGACTCCCGGCGCGGTCACGTCGATGCTGCGCTCGTCGTCGGGAAGTGCTCGAGTCATCTCGAACAGTTCCTCGTCGAGCTGGACCATCTCGGCATCGATGCGCGCGAGGCACCGGTCGATCAGCTCGGCGTCGAACACGTCGGTGAGGGTGAGGGCACCGCCGACGCCCTGAGCGACCTCGGAGAAACGGATGGGGTCGAGCCACACCCAGGGATCGTCGGGGCCGGGCCGGTCGATCGTCGTGGCGACTGCCGGGACCGACACGGTGAGCACGTCGGTGCCCGGCGCGGGTTCTTCGTCGAGCGTCACGACGAGGACGGGTTCGGCCCTCGCGGGTGCAGCGCCGATGGCGACCTCGACCTCCTCGGCGCACGAGACCCGTTCGACGAGATCGGCGAGCACCTCGTTCGGTACGACCACGGTCGGCGGGACCCGGTCAGCGGCAGTGTCGTCGCCGGCGCACGCCGCCAACGACACCGTCGCCACCAGCCCCAGGGCGACAGCCCGCGTCAGGCCGTGTGCGCGTGTTCCGGGTGTGGCGTGGCGGGGGTGACTCCGCCACGACCGGTGATCGAGCGGCGCACGGCGGCGAACGTGAGCACGATGAAGAAGAGCACGACCGAACACAGTGCCATCGTGGCACTCGTGGCGCTGCCGTGGTGGTAGCTGATCAGGATGCCGACCACGGCCGCCGCCGTGCCGAAGCCGACCGACACGACCATGATCATCGGGACGCGGCGAGCGACGAGCGATGCGGCGGCCGGTGGTGCGACCAGAAAGGCGAAGACCAGCAGGTTGCCCACCGACTGGAACGACGCCACGATCGAGATCGCCACCAGCACGAGCAGCGCTGCCTGCGTGAGGCCGGGGCGTAGCCCGAGCATCTGCGCAAGGGTGACGTCGAAGGTCATCACCAACAGCGCCCGGTAGAGCAGCACGACACCCACGACAGCGATCGCCGCGGCGATCGCCTGGCGGGCGAGGTCTGCGTCGTCGAGGCCGGTGATCGAACCGAACAGGAACCGGTTGAGGTCGCCGATGTACGACGCCTGTTGCGTCGACATGATGACGACGGCGAGGGCGAGGAACCCGACGAACAGCACGCCGATCGACGTGTCCTCCGGGAGCGGCGAGTGGCGGCGGATGGCAGCGATGCCGAGCACCATCGCCCCTGCCGCCAGCAACGCACCGATCGAGGTGTCGACGCCGATGATGAACGCAATGGCGATACCCGGCAGCACGCCGTGGGCCAGTGCGTCACCCAGGAAGCTCATCCCGCGCAACACCACCCAGGTGCCGACGACCGAGGTGGTCAGCACGGTCAGCAGGGCGGCGACGAGCGCGTCGCGCATGAACGTGTTGTCGGCGAACGGGACGATCCACCAGTTCCACGGGTCCGTCAGGAACTCCATTCGCCGGAGTCTCTCACCCCAGCGCGTCGACGATGGTGCCGGTGGTGACGGTCAGCCAGTCGATGTAGTTGTCGGTCTCGCTGCCGGGCTCGCCGAGCGTTCCGGTCTGGAGCGTGACGACCTCGACGTCGCCGACCCGTGCGGCGAGGGCATCGGTGTCGTCGGAGGAGTGCTGGGTCTCGGCGAAGATCGCCGGCACGCCGGTGTCGGCGATGATCGTCGCCAGCTCCTCGAGGTCGCTCGGGTTGGTCGCGGCGAGCGAGCTGGGCGACGGGATGACGCTGCCCAGCACCTCGAACTCGTAGCGGTCGGCGAAGTAGCTGAGCGAGTCGTGGTTGGTCACGAGGAGGCGGCGGTCGGCCGGGAGCACCGAGACGCTGTCGGCCAGCTCGGTGTCGAGGCTCGTCAGGCGCTCGGTGTAGTCGGCCACGCAGGCGTCGAGCTCCGAGCGATCGACGCCGGCGTCGGCGAGGGCGTCGGCGATCGCCGGCAGGGTGGCGGCGACGCGGGTCGGATCGAACCAGAAGTGCGGATCCTCGGGCCCGTGATCGTGTTCGTCGCCGTGCTCGTCGTCGCCGTGTTCGTCGTCGCCGTGTTCGTCGTCGCCGTGCTCGTCGCCGTGTTCGTCGTCGCCGTGTTCGTCGTCGCCGTGCTCGTCGCCGTGTTCGTCGTCGCCGTGTTCGTCGCCGTGTTCGTCGCCGTGTTCGTCGCCGGAGTCACCGGCGGGCAAGGGTTCGATCGACTCGCCGGCGCGTACGACGGTGACGCCCTCGGCCTCGACGGCCTCGACGGTGTCCTCGAGCGCCTCCTCGAGCCCGAGACCGTTGGCGACGATCAACGCTGCGTTACCCAGGGCTTCCCGGTCGCGCAGCGACGGTTCGAAGGAGTGGGGGTCGCCACCGGCCGGGATGATCGTGTCGACCTCGACGAGCCCGTTGCAGGCCACCTCTCGGGTCACGTCGGCCCAGATGGACGTCGTGGCGATCACCGTGGGCACGTTCTCGGGTGCGACGGTCGCGACCGTGGTGTCGGCAATGGTGTCGGCAACGGTGTCGTCGGCGTCGGTGTCGTCGACGGGTGCGATCGTGGGTGCCGGCGCGCCGTCGGTGTCGGTCGATGCCGAGTCGGTGTCGCTGCCACACGCCGCCAACACGAGCAGGGTGGCAGCGGCAGCGGCGGAGATGCGGGTCGGTTTCATGTCACCGAGCGTACTGAGAACGGTTCTCACTTTCAACCGGCTACCGTGACGGCGTGCTCGCCCGTTTCGACGACGTCTCGGTCCGCTACGGCGACCTCGTCGCGCTCGATCGCACCACGACCACGTTCGACGCAGCGAGTTCCGTGGCGCTCGTCGGCGCCAACGGCAGTGGCAAGAGCACGGTGTTGCGGCTGCTCGCCGGCCTCATCGGTCCCTCCACCGGCCACGTCGAACGCGCACCCGGAGTGGAGGCATCGTTCGTGGCGCAGCAGCACGGTCATCACAGCTGGATGCCGCTGCCGGTCAGCGAGGTCCTCCAGATGGGCTGCTACCGCCGTCGTGGCCTGCTCGGGCGGATCAGCCGATCCGACCGTGCCGAGATCCGCGACGTCGCGGGGCGACTGGAGATCGCCGAGCTGCTGTCGCGGCCGTTCGGGGAGCTCTCCGGCGGGCAGCGCCAACGGGTGCTCGTGGCCCAGGCGTTGATCGGTGCCCCCGCGCTGCTGCTGCTCGACGAACCGATCACCGGTCTCGATCTGCCGAGCCAGGAGACCATCTTGCGGATCGTCGACGAAGAGGTCGCCCGTGGTGCCTGCGTCGTGTTCTCGACGCACCACCTCGAGGAGGCCCAGCGGGCGTCGCGGGTGATGCTGCTCGCCGGATGCGTCATCGCCGACGGGCGGGCGCCCGACGTGCTGGTGCCCGAGACGCTGGCAGTGGCCTTCGGCGGTCGCCTCCTCCGCCTCGGTGATGCCGTGCTGGTCGACGACCACGGCCACGGCCATGTCGAGACCGCGAGCCACGACGACATCGGCCATCGCCACCTCCACCAGCCCGAGCACGCTGCCGAACACCACGCTGCCGAACACCACGACGCCTGACCGCCGAAGAATCGACCGACGACCATGACGTCGTCGGCGCCGGCCGGTCGATCAGACTGCACGAATGGGTTCAGGCCACTCACACACCGGCGCGGACGAACTCGACCACCTCGTCGATCCCCGAGTCCGGCGCAACCTGTGGATCGCCGTGGCTGCGTTCGCCGTCGTCATCGTCGTCGGGCTGATCGCGCTGTGGCCGACGGGTTCGAACGACCGCCTCGATCCGCTCGGCCTCGACGGGGAACCCGTCGGTGCCTCGGTCGAGGCGGTCACCGAGGTCCCGTGCTCGTTCGACCCCCTGCTGGCGTGCAAGCTCGTCGAGGTGACGATCACCGACGGTGAACGGCGAGGCGAACGCATCGAGATCGAACAGCCGCTCGACAGCCCGATCGAGTCGGGTGACGACATCCTCGTCGACCTGGTCGACCTCGGTGACGGCACCGTCCAGGCCGTGTTCTACGACTTCGAGCGCGGCACCCCGATGCTTCTGCTGCTGATCCTGTTCGTCGCGGCGATCATCGTGCTGGGCCGCTGGCGCGGTGTCGGAGCGCTCGCCGGGCTGGCGATGAGCTTCCTCATCATCATCGTGTTCGCGCTGCCGGCACTGCTCGAGGGTTCGAACGCCGTGGCGGTGGCGATCGTCGCTGCCGGCGCGATCGCGTTCGTCGCGTTGTTCCTCGCCCACGGCACCGGGCTCGCCACGCTCACCGCGCTGCTGTCGACGTTCGCCAGCCTGGCGATCACCGCGCTGCTCGCCGGTGTGTTCCTGGCGGTGTCGAACTTCACCGGCTTCGGCGACGAGAACGTCGCCTTCCTCGACGCGCTCGGGACCCAGATCGACCCTCGCGGCCTGCTGCTCGCCGGGATCGTCATCGGCTCGCTCGGTGTGCTCGACGACGTGACGGTCACCCAGGTCTCCGCGGTGTGGGAGCTCAAGCGGGCGGCACCGCATGCCGCCTTCCGCGAGCTGTACAGCCGGGCGTTGCGCATCGGCCGCGACCACATCTCGTCCACGGTCAACACACTGTTCCTCGCCTACGCCGGCGCATCGTTGCCGCTCCTGCTGCTCTTCTCCGAAGCCGATCAGGGGCTGGGGTCGGTGGCGACCCGGGAGATCGTGGCGGTCGAGATCGTCCGCGCCCTGGTCGGCTCGATCGGCCTCGTCGCCTCGGTGCCGATCAGCACGGCGCTGGCTGCCAAGGTGTTGGCATCGACCACACCGACCGCCACGACCTCGCCGGGACCGGCCCCCGCTCCGCACCCGTCGGAGCCGACCGGGGAGCCGATGGACGCCGACGAGCAACCCCGATCCGGCTGACCGGCGACCTCCGGTCGGCGATCGCGACGAACCTCGCTCGCCATCAGCGGCTGGAGTTGCCGCTCGACGGGCGCCGACACGCCGCGGTCGCCATCGTGATCGTGGACTCCGAGGTCGGATCCGACGCCGAAGATCCCCACGGCGTCGACGCCGAACGCCTGTCGGTCATCCCGTCGGATGTGAGCGGTCTCGACGGGCAGATGGCCGGCGTCGCCGGCGGCGCGTCGTTCGTACTGTGCCGTCGCAGCGCCGGGCTCAACCGTCACGCCGCCCAGTGGGCGCTGCCCGGTGGTCGGCTCGACGCCGGCGAGTCACCGATCGAGGCGGCGCTGCGCGAGACCGACGAGGAGGTCGGCGTTCGCTTCGGGGAGGACGCCGTGCTCGGCGTGCTCGACGACTACGCGACCCGTTCGGGGTACGTGATCACGCCCGTGGTCGTCTGGGGAGGGCCAGCGGTGGAGTTGGTCCCGAACCCGGCAGAGGTGCTCGCCGCCTACCGCATCGGTCTTCACCAGCTGACCCGCGACGACTCACCGCGCTTCGTGGCGATCCCCGAGAGCACCCGACCCGTCGTGCAGGTCCCGCTCGGTGGCGACCTGATCCACGCCCCGACCGGCGCCCTGCTGGTCCAGTTCCGCTGGGTCGGCCTCGACGGCCGGGTGAACGAACGCGTCGTCGACTTCGAGCAACCGGTCTTCGCCTGGGGGTGAGCCGCCCGGGCGTTCAGCGTCCGGAGTGGCCGAACCCGCCGCCGCGGTCGACGCCGTCGAGGGAGTCGACGACCTGCCAGGCCACCGACTCGACGCGCTGGATGACGAGCTGTGCGATGCGGTCGCCGCGCTGCACCTCGTAGTCGGCGTCGGGATCGGTGTTGATCAGCACCACCTTGATCTCGCCACGGTAGGCGGCGTCGATCAGGCCGGGGCCGTTGACCACGCTGATGCCGTGCTTGACCGCCATCCCGCTGCGGGGCAGGACGAAGCCCCCGTGACCCATCGGGATGGCGATGGCGATCCCGGTCGGCACGAGTGCCCGACCACCGCCGGCGGGGAGGCGAGCGGCCTCCCGGGCGTACAGGTCGAGCCCGGCATCTCCGTCGTGGGCATAGGCGGGCAACGGCAACTCGTCGTCGAGCTGCACGATCGGCACGGGAAGACTCACGGGGGTGATCGTACGCGTTACGCCGGGGGTCCGACCCCTGGCGTAATCAGTCGAGCAGGACGATCTCCCAGTCGACGAAGGCGCTGGTGTCGCAGGACCCCGAGGTCGTGATCAGGATGCGGTCGTCGGCGTCGGCGGCCTCGGAGAACGACTCGATCTCGTCGAACGAACACGGCGCGAACAGCGGCTGTGTCGTCCACGTCAGCTCGGGCTGCCACGAGTGCAGGAGCTCGCTGTCGTTGCGTCGTCCGAAGGCGAGGGCGAACTCGGCGTCGTCGCGGTCGTCGAGCTCGTCGAGCTCGGCTCGGATCTCGTCGTCCTTGCCCTCCATCGCGAACGACGCGTCGACGAACACGAAGACGCGGCTCGTTTCCTGCAGCGCCGTCGACACGAGGGCGTAGCCGCCGAAGACGACGGCGACGATCGTCAGCCAGATCAGGAGCGGCTTCACCCGGCGCCCATCGACGTGTCAGCCACCGGCGTTGAACAGCGCGGCGATCTTGAACTCGACGTCTTCCTCACTGGCGTCGATGCTCGCAGCTTCGACCAACGACGACACACGATCGAGTTCCTCGAGGTCGGCTTCGAAGCCGACCGTGTAGACCGGGATGCGCAGGCCGGCGATCATCTCGTCGACATCGCCGAACTGCAGCCCGTCGGTCGTCTCGCCGTCGGTGAGCACCACGAGGATCGTCTTGAGGTCGGGATCGGCGGCGCGTTGGTCCTCGAGCATCTTCAGCCCGAGCACGATGCCGTCGTACATCGCCGTGCCACCGCCGGGGCTGAGATCCTCGGAGATCGCGGCGTAACGACCCTGCTGGTTGAGGTCGAACTCGGCGATGTCGAGGCGCTTCATGGCGGTGTCGTTGAACTCGACGACACCGACCTCGGTCTCGGGCTTGATGAACTCGCGCGCCGACAACATGGCGGTGCGCACCGACTGGATCCGGGTGCCCTCCATCGAGCCGCTGACGTCGACGACGAACACGGTCGCCACCGGGCGCCCACCGTCCTTCTTGTCCTTCCACACGCTCTGGACGTCGATCAGCGTCGACCCGGCGGGCGCTTCGACCGTCGGCGTGAACGGGGCGGGATCGAATCCGAACTCGCGGGCACTCTCCTGGAACTCGGGCCGGCCCGTGAACTCGGCGAACAGCTCCAACGTCTCGCTCTCGGCCGGGGTCAGCTCTCCCACGGCGTGGAGGGGGTTGTCGTGGCGGACCCCGAACGGGATGAACTCGAACCCGGACTGCAGCGAGTCGGTGTTCGTGAAGGTCTGCCACTCCAGCACGAACGTGTCGAGCGTGCCCGTGTCGTTCTCGACCGAGTCGCGCATCTGCAGCGTGGTGAGCGCCACGAAGGGCACCTGGCGCTGGAACTGTTCGAACACACTGGCCACGTCGGGCGAGGTGAGTTGGCCCTCGTCGCCTTCGGCGATCGAGTCGAGCACGGTCAGCAGGAAGTTGAGGCCGGTGCTGGACGCGAAGGGGTCGGTGTAGCCCATCACGAGGTCGCCGGCGATCACGGCGTCGACCAGGTTCTCGGGGGTCAGCTCTCCGTACGTCGCGCGCAGCTCGTCGGCGGTCTCGTCCTTCATGACGATGCCGGCGACGTTCTCGACGGTGACCGGGCGGACCTCGGTCATGGTCTGGAACTCCGCTGCCATCTCGGTCCACAACGTGTTCGACGGCGTGAACGCGTGCGGCAGCTCCTGACCGCGGGCGATGAACTGGTAGCCGGTGCCCGATGCGATGCTGCGGAGGTCGACCTGGGCGGGCGAGCCGTCGGCGCGGGAGATGCCGGCCCGGTTGAACGCCTCGGCCACTTCGGTCATCCAGCCGTCGGTGGTACCGGTCTCACCGGATTTCTCGGTCGACGACCAGATCTCGACCGCGCCGGGATCGGGGGAATCCACGCGCAGCGGGAACTCGTCGAGTGGCGGCAGCGTGTCGGCGAGGTTGCCGCCGGTCGGCGGGGGAATCGAGGCGGTGCGGGTGATCGGGCTGTCGATCCATCCGATGTCGTCGGCCAGTTGGTCGAGTCGATCGCGGGCCTCGGCGGGCTCCAACGGCTCGCCCGACTCCTCGCCGGGCAGCCCGCAGGCCGCGGTGACGAGTGCCAACCCGACGAACGCGGCGAGAGTGCGGCGCGTCATCGAGCTGCGCCGCCCTCGGTGCCGCTTTCGGTGCCGGTCGCGGTGATCTCACCGACGTCGACCGCAGCGCCGTCGTCGAGACGGGTCGTCGCCGTGCGGCCGCGCTCCATGTTCTCGATCGCCTCCTCGCTCTCGGCGGTCAGCTGGTCGAGCTCGAGGATCGTGCCCGCCATCGTCGGCAGCGCCTCGCGCCGGTACCGGGAGATCTCGTCGAGGGCGGTGTCGATGTCATCGAAGGCCTGGCGCAGCGAGTCCATGTCGAGCATCGTGCTCGACGCCTGCTGATGGATCGCCGCGCCCTGCGTCTTCAACCGCTCGGCGGTGCCGGCGATCATCGCCGACGTGGTCGTGTTGATCGCCTCGATCTTGTCGAGGACGATCTTCTGGTGGGCGAGGGCCAGCGCCACGGTCACCGCCACCTGCAACGCGCTGATCGTCACGTCGATGGCGCGGTCGACACCACGGATCAGCTCGCGGTTGTTGCGGATGATGATCTCGATCGCCAGGACGCCCTGCTGGTTGACGGCGAGCTGCTGCTGGAGGTCGAGCGTGCGCTGGCGCAGCGCGAACAGGATGTCCTCCTCGACGAACTGGCGGCGCGGGTCGTCGGCGGTGATCTCCGTCGCCAGCTTCTCGACGACGGCGGCGTCGAGCGCCTGGGCGAGCGCGATCTGGTCGTTGAGCGCGAACGTCAGCTCGCGCATCTGCTTCTGGTCGTCGCCGAGCGTGATGTTGTCGCGCTTGAGCTGGTCGCGGCCCTTCTCGAGCGAGTTGACGATGGCGTCGATCTGGGTCTGTGAGCTCTCGTAGCGCATGAAGTAGCGCTTGAGCGGCGTGCCGACGCCGGGGATCCTGCCGATGGCCCGGGTGAACCAGCCCGCCTCGGTGTCGAGCCCGGACGGGTCGAGCTTCTCGACCTCGATGCGCAGGTCGGACAGTGACCGCGCCACCTCACCGCCGTCTTCGGAATTGTGGGAGATGTCGCGCAGCGGCGCCTGCAGCATCCGGCTGCGGGTGGCCGAACGGGTCTGGAGTTCGCGGCCCATCGCGTCGACGGCGTCGCGTGCGGCGGTGCGCGCCGCATCGTCGGTCGGATCGATCGCCAGCAGCGTCTCGACCTGGGCGTTCGCCTGCGCACGGAGTTCGTCGGTCGGGTCGGGTTCGGCGACCGCGACCTCGGCCTTCGCGGCCGGCACGTCGAGCACGAGGCTCAGCGTCGGTCCGGTGTCAGCGGTGGGGGCAGCGGCATCGGTCATCGGGTGGCCTTTCGGAAGTCGTGTGTCACGTGGCGTAGTCGGCGGCTCGGTCGGCGAGTTCCTCGAGTGCCGCCATCGCCGCCTCGGCGTCCTCGGGTCGCTTGCCGATCGGTACGTCGGCGAGCGCGGTCGTGGTGCGGTTCAGGGCGGTCAACGCCGACTCGTTCTGGGCGAGCAACTGGGCGATCTTGCGGCGCTGGGCAGCACCGAGTTCGCGCCGGGCCTCCAGGGTGGCGCGCTCGCGGGCGACCGACTCGTCGTCGTCGTGTCCGGCGCTCAGCTCGCTCAGTCGGCGGTCGATGTAGCCGTTGTCGATCGAGCTGATGCTCTCGTGGGCCAGCGCCACCTCGTGCAGATTGTGCAGCGCCGAGTTGAACACCTGCTGTGAGGTGGCGAGGTAGCGCGAGTAGGTGAGCTCGCCGGCGTCGAGCCGACGCTGGAGCACCCGGACGAGGCTCTCGCGCTTCTGCTGCAGGGCCAGGAGTTGCTCGGCGGGTTGCGGATCGGCGAGCGCAGCCAGCTCGGCGGTGAGCGCTGCCAACTCCTGAGGGTCGACCTCCTCGACGCGCGGGACCGCGAACTGCAACTCGGCCAGCGTGCCCGTGGCCGACATCGTGAACGGCCACGCGAGCGCGGCCAGCACGGCGAGCGCGACCAGTACGCCGACGAGAAATCCGGGAGGGTCGAAGAGGGCGATCATCGCCCAGACCGTGACGCCGAGCACGACGGCGGCGATCCACGTGGGCGGATAGCTGACGACCGCTCGCCACCAGCTCTTCACTGCCAGTCCATCCCACTCGGTTCAGCCACGACACTGCGAGGATACCGGCCACGGACACGGGCCTGCCCGCGACCGCCCGGTTGGCTACGGTCGGTGGCGATGGTGCGTCCCGAGCGATTCCCGTTGACCTACGACGAGTGCCGCGACCGGTTCCGCTGGACGGTGACGAGTGCGGGCCTGCGGTTCGACGCCGTCCCCATCGCCGCTCGCGGTCCCCACGGCCAGGAGTTGACGATCGACGTGACGACGTTCGGGTCGTCGCGTCCGAGAACGGCGCTGCTGGTGCTCGCCGGGGTCCACGGCGACGAGGGATTCTCGTCGTCGACGTTGATGTGCGACGCCATCGACCGTTGGGTCACCGACAGCACCGACGCTGCGCTCGCCGACGACGCCGCGATCGTGATGGTCCACGGCGTCAACCCGTGGGGGATGGCGTACTGGCGTCGCCAGAACGAGTCGAACGTCGACCTCAACCGCAACTGGGGCCGCGACGATCGAGCGGACGTACCTGCGAACGTCGGGTATCTGGCGCTGCATCCGGTGCTGGTGCCCGGTGGTGACGCTCCGCCGACACCGGAGTCGTTGCTGGCCGTCACCCGGGCGATGGTCGACGAACACGGCTACCAGTGGGTCAAGTCGGCGGTCAGCGCCGGCCAGTACAGCCATCCCGACGGGCTCTACTTCGGCGGTGATCGCACCGAGGAGTCGAACCGGCGTCTCGCCGAGATCGTCGAGCCCCGACTCGCGGGCGCCGAGGAGGTGTTGGTCGTCGACCTGCACACCGGCCACGGCGAGTTCGGCACCTACACACTGCTCTCGCACGTCGCCGAGGACCATCCCGACGACGAGTGGCTGCGCCGCGTGTTCGACGCCGAGCGCATCGAGTGCACGGAGGCACCCGACGCCACCACCGGTCCGAAGCACGGCCAGATCGCCTCCGGTCTGGGTTCGCTCGTGCCCGGGGCGACGTGGCGGACCGTCACGATGGAGCTCGGCACCGTGTCCGACACCCGCATGATCATCAACGAGCGGACCGAACACTGGGTGCACTTCCACGGCGACCGCTCGAACCCGGATCACGCCCGGATCGTGTGGGACCACCGCTGTGGATCGACCCCGGATGACCCCGAGTGGGAGCGACTCGCCCGTGCGCACGGCGTCGCCGTCCTCGATGCCGCCCGTGCGGCGGTCGCTTCCGGGAGCACACCGGCGATGTGACCGCGTGGAGGCCGCTGTCGGAGGGCCTCGTTTCTTTCCCCCATCGGGAAACGCACTACTGTCTGGGCTCTGACAAGGAGGTACACCATGGGATTCATGGATTCGATCAAGTCGAAGATCGGCGGCAACAAGGCGCAGGTCAAGCAGGGCATCGACCAGATCGCCGACAAGGTCGACGACAAGGCCGGCGCCCACGGCGACAAGGTCCAGCAGGCCGCCGACGCTGCCAAGGAGCAGGTCGACAAGCTCGACGAGATGTGAGGCCCTCGCGGCGACACGCCCCCGGGCTGTCGCCGTAGGCTCGCCGTCGATGAGCGCGTCGAACCGTCCACCCTCGGTCGATGCGCTCGCCCGTTCACTGGCTCCGGCCGGGTTGCCGCATCCGATCCTGGTCGACATCGCCCGCCGTGCGATCGACGATGGCGACGTCGAGTCGGCGCCGGCGCGAGCGGAGGCGTTCCGACGAAGCCTGCTGACCCCGGTCGTCAACGCGACCGGGGTGCTGCTGCACACCAATCTCGGCCGCGCGCCGGTCCGCCACCACCAGGACGCGTCGGCGATCACCGTCGAGTTCGACCTGTCGAGCGGTGCGCGGGGCTCGCGCCAACGCGCAGTGGGCCAGCTGTTCGCTCAGCTGTGCGGCGCCGAAGCGGCCATGGTGGTCAACAACAACGCCGCCGCCGTCCTGCTCGTGCTCGCCGCGCTCGGCGCAGGACGTGACGTCCCGGTGTCGCGCGGCGAGAGCGTCGAGATCGGCGGGTCCTTCCGTGTCCCCGACGTGATGGAGCAGTCGGGCGTCCGGCTCGTCGACGTCGGCACGACCAACCGCACGCGCCTCGACGATTACCGTCGGGCGATCGACCGCGGCGACGTCGACGCCGCGATGGTGCTCAAGGTCCATCCGAGCAACTACCGCGTCGAGGGGTTCGTGGAGGAGACCTCCGTCCGCGAGCTCGCGACACTGGGGGTGCCGGTCGTCGCCGACATCGGCAGCGGCCTCGTCGACGCGACCTGTCCGTGGCTGCCCGGCGCGCCACCGGCGTGGCTGTCGGGCGAACCGGCCGCGAAGCAGTCGATCGCCGACGGAGCGGCGCTCGTCACCTTCAGCGGTGACAAGCTGCTCGGGGGCCCGCAGGCCGGCATCATCGCCGGCCGGGCGGACCTCGTCGAACGCTGCCAGCGCCACCCGCTGGCTCGCGCGTTGCGCCCCGGTGGTTTGGTGCTGCTCACCCTGCAGGAGACCGCCCTGGCCTATCTCGACAAGCGGGCGGCGACCGACATCGCGTTCTGGGCGATGGTGGCGACGCCGGTGGCCGACCTCCGGCGACGCGCCGAGGCCGTGGTGGACCACGTCGCCGATGCGCACCCCGGCGCCGTCGCGACGGCGATGCAGGCGCTACCGGGGGCGGGCTCGGCGCCCGGGGTGACGATGGAGTCCTACGGGGTCGAGCTCGCCGGCGATCATCTCGACGCGTTGCGGGCCCACGAGCCACCGGTGATCGCCCGGTCGCGCGACGACCGCACGCTGCTCGATCTCCGGGCGGTGTCGCCCGAGGAGGACGCGGTCGTCGTCGACGCGCTGCGCGCCGCGGCATCGTGACCGTCGTCGCCACCGCCGGCCATGTCGACCACGGCAAGTCGTCGCTGGTACGGGCGCTGACCGGGACCGATCCCGACCGGTTCGAGGAGGAGAAGCGTCGTGGGCTCACGATCGACCTCGGCTTCGCCCACACCACCCTGCCGTCGGGCACCGAGTTGAGCTTCGTCGACGTGCCCGGCCACGTCCGCTTCCTGCGCAACATGCTCGCCGGTGTCGGGGGCGTGTCGGCCTGCGTCTTCGTCGTCGCTGCCACCGAGGGGTGGAAGCCCCAGTCCGAGGAGCATCTCCGGATCCTGCAGCTGCTCGGCATCGACTCCGGCATGATCGCGCTGACGAAGGCCGATGCGGTCGACGGCGACCTGCTGGAGCTGGCGCGTATGGACGTCGCCGATCACGTCGCCGGATCGTTCCTCGCCGACGCTCCGGTCGTCGCGGTGTCGTCGGTGACCGGCGACGGCCTCGACGAGGTGCGCGAGACCCTGGACGCGATCGTGGCAACCGGCGGAGGTGTCGCCGACCGGCGCCGTCCCCGCCTGTGGATCGACCGGGTGTTCGCCGCCAAGGGCAGTGGCACGGTGGTGACGGGGACACTGGTCGGCGGGGCGATCACCGTCGACGACCAGGTCGTGCTCGAGCCCGGTTCGCACGCTGCCCGGATCCGGGGCGTGCAGACCGCCGGTCGCTCCGTCGACTCGATCGGGCCGGGGAACCGGGTGGCGATCAACCTCGCCGGCGTCGACCACACCGATCTCGGTCGCGGCCACGCCGTCGTCGAGCCCGACCGGTGGCGGCTCACCGACCGTGTCGATGCGTCCTTGCAGGTCCTGGCGTCGCTCGACCACGACGTGTCGCGCCGCGGCGCCTACGTCGCCTACGTCGGCGCCGGCGAACTCCCGGTCCGGATGCGCGTTCTCGGCGCCGAGAACCTGCCACCCGGCGGCGAGGGGGCGGTCCGGTTGTTCCTGCCCGTTCGGCTGCCGCTGCTTCCCGGCGACCGCTACGTCCTGCGCGAGTCCGGGCGTGACGAGACGATCGGTGGCGGGGAGATCCTCGACATCGCCCCGGTCCTGCGGGCCTCGCGGGCGCAGCCCGATCGCAGCATCGAGCGGGTGGTTGCCGAGCGCGGCTGGGTGACGGCCGCCGAGGTCGAGCAGCTCACGGGCGTCGCGGTCGAGCCGAGGGTCGGCGACTGGCTCACGACCGACCAGGAGTTGGCCGCGATGCGCGACGACCTGCTCGCCCGGGTGGCGGCAGCCGGCGCGTCGGGCCTCGACATCGCCGGGTTCGACGCCCGCGAGCGGGCGGTGCTGGCCACCCTCGACGACGTCGTCGTCGACGCCGGCACCGCACGACCTGCCGACGCCGTCGATCCGTACGTCGACCACCCGTATCTGGAGGTTGCCAGGAAGGGTGGATTCGCGCCGCCGCAACCCGACGACGTCGACCGGGCGACGCTGCGCGAGCTCGTCCGCCGCGGTCACCTCGTCGTGCGCGACGGTGTGCACTTCCACGCCGCGACGATCGACGATGCCGCGCTCGTGGCAGCGCGACTGCTCGCCGCCGATGCCGACGGGTTCACCGTCGCCCAGTTCCGCGACGCCACCGGCGCCAGCCGCAAGTTCGCGCTCCCGCTGGTCGCCGAGCTCGACGCCCGTGGCATCACCCGCCGTCGCGACGACCTCCGCATCGCCGGTCCCCGCCTCCCCGGCGGCTGATCGCGGCGTCCTGTTACGCCGGGGGTCTGACCCCTGGCGTAACGGGTGATCAGGGTTCGGCGTCGACGGGGGCCTCGGTGGTCGTGTCGTCCTTCTTGCGCATCTCGCGGTAGTCGCGAGCGGCGCCCTCGAGCGGCTCGACGTCGAGGGTGACGCCGTCGATGGCGGCGACGCGCAATGGTTCTCCGGTCGCGATCGGTGTGGCTCGGTTCGTGCGGGCCCGCCACCGGGCGCCGTCGACCTGCACGATGCCGTCGGGGTCGACCGGGCCGACGGCGGTGCCCTCCTTGCCGATCATCCACTCGCGGCCCACGGTCGGCGTGGCGAAGCGGGTTCTGACCATCGAGGGCATGCCGACGATGAACGTCAGCACGATGCCGCCGACGCCGGCGATCAGCGCCAGCCAGCCGGGACGCATCGACGAGCCGGGCACCGGGTCGAACAGGAACCAGCTCCCGACGATCGTCAGCACGATGCCGACCCCGGTCCAGAACCGGGGTATCCCGACCTGTACGTCGACGGCGAACGCGATCATGGCGAGAGCGATGAGCACCACCGCCCACGTGTTCGTCGGGAGTACCGCCAAGCCGGTGAACGCGAGCACGGTCGAGATCGCGCCGATCCCGCCGGCGAGACCGACACCGGCGGTGAAGAACTCGAACACCAGGAGCGCCAACCCGATCAGCAGCAGGAGGTAGGCGACCGGCGGGCTGGCGACGGTGTGGAAGAGCTGGTCGACCAGCGAGAGCTTCTGGAACCGCACGATCGAGACCGTGTCGAAACGCGTCGAGCCGTCGTCGAGGACGACGAGCTGGGTGGTGACGAGCCGGACCCCGTTCTCCTCGTAACCGTCCATCGCCTGGAGCATGTTGCTGATCGTCGGGATGCCCTCGTCGTCGATGCGCTGCTTGAACACGTCGAGCGTGCGGGCGTCGGACAAACCCACCGAGCCGTTGCGCAGCCGTTCCTCGGCGATGCCGAAGTCGACGCTGACGCCATCGGGAAGGCCGGGCGGGTCGAGCGGCACGCCGATGTAGCCGACGCGCGAGCCGGGGGACATGCCCGTGACATCGGCCACGGCGAGCAGCTGGGCGGCAGTGCCGTAGAAGCGCGAGCCGCTCGGCCCGACCCAGATACCGATCGGGATCGGGGCAGTGGCCACCTCGACGAGCAGATCGCCGACCGTGTCGTCGTCGACGACGGTGGCGTCGCTGTTCACCTGGAGGATCAGGGCCTGCGCCTCACCGTCGGAGGCGCCCTCGATGGCGTCGGAGATCGCGTCGACGAGGATCGGGTCGATGAACCCGCTCACCTGGAGCACGTCGACGCGGCCGACGTCGGCACTGTCGATGGGGTCGGTGGCGTCGGTGTCGTCGCTCTGCGCCTGGACGACGGGGCCGAAGAGTGTGAGCCCGGCCACCAGCGTGAGGATGCTGATCGCTAGTCTGCGCAAAGGTGCCTCCGGAGAGCGAGTTTCCGCTGCAATCGTTGACCTCCACCCGAGTCGTCGTGGTGGCGGGCAAGGGGGGTGTGGGGAAGACCACGGTAACGGCTGTGATCGCCCGTGCCGCATCGAACTCGGGACGAAAGGTGCTCGTCGTCGAGCTCGACGGCAAGCCCGCGCTCGCCGACCTGATCCCCGACATCGAGGTCACGACGATCTCACCACCCGAGGCGCTCGACGAGTACCTGCGCGACCACGGCTTCGCCCGGGTCGCCAAGCGCCTCCATCGCACCGGGGTGATCGACATGGTCGGCACGGCGGCGCCCGGCATCGACGACATCGTGGTGCTCGGCAAGATCAAGCAGCTCGAGCGGTCCGGTGCGTACGACCTGATCGTCGTCGACGGCCCCGCCGCGGGTCACGCGGTGACCTTCCTCACCTCGGCCGCCGGCCTCGCCGATTCGGTCCGCTCCGGTCCGGTTCGGTCCCAGGCCGACGACGTGCTCGATCTGCTGCACGACCACGACAGGGCGCAGGTCGTGCTGGTGGCGTTGGCCGAGACCACACCGGTCAACGAGGCGATCGAGACCGCGTTCGCCCTCGAGGACAAGGTCGGCGTCCGCCTCGGCCCGGTCGTGGTCAACAACGTCGATCTCGGTGCACCACTGCCCGATCTCGACGAGTCGGAATCGGCCGTTGCCGCCCTCGACGACGACACGGCGGCGATGCTGCTGGACGCCGCAGCGTTCCGGCGGGGCCGCCGGGCGATGGAGTCCGAGGAGATCCGCCGCCTCGGCGACGAGCTGCCGCTGCCACAGGTGACGCTCCCCGCTCGGGCGGTGGCGGGGCTCTCCGCCACCGACATCGACGCCCTCGCCGCATCGCTCGGACCGCCGACCGGGACGGCGACGCCATGACCGCCCGCCGAGCCGACGAGCTGATCGACGCGTCGTCGGTGATCGTGTGCTGTGGTTCGGGTGGCGTCGGCAAGACGACGACCGCCGCCGTGCTCGGCCTCGAAGCTGCCCGCCGGGGCCGGCGGGCGGTCGTCGTCACGATCGATCCCGCCCGTCGCCTCGCCGATGCGTTGGGCCTCGCCGACGGCCTCGCGGCGGAACCGCAGCGCATCGACCTGGGCGAGGCGCGCGGCGACGCGACGACCGGCGAGCTGTGGGCGATGATGCTCGACACGGCGGCGACGTTCGACGGCATCGTGCGCGCCAACGCCGAGAGCGACGAGCAGGTCGAGCGCATCTTGAACAACGGCTTCTACCGCAACATCGCCGGAGCGCTCAGCGGCACCCAGGAGTACATGGCCGCCGAGATGCTGCACGCCCTGCACCACGACGACCGGTTCGACCTCGTCGTGGTCGACACCCCGCCCAGCCGCAACGCCCTCGACTTCCTGGAGGCGCCGGGGGTGCTGTCTCGCTTCCTCGACCACCGGCTCTTCAAGCTGATGATGCTTCCTGCCCGGGGCGGCCTGAAGGTGATCGGGACGGCGACGCAGCCGATCCTGCGCACGATCGGCAAGGTGGTCGGCTCCGACGTGCTCGCCGACTCGGTCGCCTTCTTCCAGGCCTTCGCCGGGATGGAGACCGGGTTCCGCGAGCGTGCCGACGACGTGATCGCGCTCATCCGCGCACCGGAGACGTCGTTCGTCGTGGTCGCCTCGGCGCGTCACGACACGATCGACGAGGCCGTCTGGTTCGCCGAACAGCTCGTCGAGCAGGACGTCGAGGTCACCTCGGCGATCGTCAACCGTGCCCACCCGGCCTTCGGGACCGGAACCGCGACGGACGCCCTCGCTGCCGCGGCGGCTGCCGAAATCGACGACGTGCTCGCCGCCCTGTGGCGCAACGTCGCGGAGCTGCGGACCCTGCGTGAACGCGAGCTGGAGGTGATCGCCCCGTTGGCGAAGCTCGCCGGTGACGAACGGGTCGTGGTCCTCCCCCTGCTCGAGCGCGACGTGCACGACCTCGACGGACTGGGGACGATCGCCGCCCACCTCTTCGACCATCCGATCGCCGAGCGGTAGCGTCTGGGTCGTGCACATCCTGCTTGCCACCGATGCCGACTGGATCGTCGACGACGTGATCGCCGCCCTCGGTGACGACGACGTCCACTTCACCGTGTGCCGCGAGGGCCGTGCCGTCGCCGGCGAGGTGAAGAGGCAGGTGCCCGACCTGGCGATCCTCGACCTGCAGATCGGTTCGATGGGCGCGATGGCGGTGACGATGGCGATGCGTCTCGACGAGTCCGCCGGCGTCGTCGAGCACGTCAAGGTGCTGATGCTGCTCGACCGTGCCGCCGACATCCATCTCGCCCGGCGCAGCGGTGCCGAGGGATGGCTGGTCAAGCCGCTCGACGCGCTCCGCCTGCGTCGTGCCGCTGACGCGCTCGCTCTGGGCGGTCGCTACAACGAGGGGCTGCCGATGGACGCGCCCGACGTCGAGCCGATGGTGCCGCTGCCCGAGACCCCCGACGACACGGAGACGGAATCGGCCGAGGAAGAACCCGCCACCGCTGGATAGCATGGCCAGCCGCTACGGGGTGTAGCGCAGCTTGGTTAGCGCGCCACGTTCGGGACGTGGAGGCCGGAGGTTCAAATCCTCTCACCCCGACCA
>JAWLFC010000108.1:0-9591 GCA_041685755.1 Ilumatobacteraceae bacterium | reverse complement strand
TGCAGCGCGTTGAACGAGATCTCGCGCAGCACCCGCGCCATCGTGAACTTCACCGCCGCGATGTCGGTGCGCGCCTCCTGGGTCGAGGTGTTGTCGATCCTCCACGCCGTCTCGAGCACGAACAGGCGCAGCATGCGCAGCTGGGCGTAGCTGTCGGCGATCTTCTCCTGCACCATCTGGTGCTCGGCGATGGTCTTGCCGTGCGACTCGCGCGACAGCGCCCGCTCGCACATCATGTCGAAGGCCAGCTTGCACTGGGCGATCGTCCGCATCGCATGGTGGATGCGTCCCCCGCCGAGGCGTCGCTGGGCGAGCACCTTGGCGCCGTCCTCGGGACCGAGGAGGTGATCGAGTGGTATGCGCACGTCGTGGTACTTGATGTGGTTGTGGTTGCGGGGCTCGGGCATGATCTCGACGCCCGGCGTCTCCCGAGGCACGACGAACATGCCGTTGGTGCACATCACGAACAGGATGTCGGCCACCCGGCCGGCGCTGGTGAACCACTTCTCACCGTTGATCACCCACTCGTCTCCGTCGCGAACCGCGTGGGTCTCGAACAGGTTCGGGTCGGAGCCTCCCTGCGGTTCGGTCATCGAATAGGCGGAGAACATCTCCTGGTTCAACAGCGGCGTCAGCCAGCGCTCCTTCTGCTCCTCGGTGCCGTAGGCGGCCAGCATCTCCATGTTGCCGGTGTCGGGCGCGGCGGCGCCGAACAGCTGCGGTGCGGCGGGGTAGCGGCCGAGGATCTCGTTGAGCAGGCCGAGCTTGAGCTGGCCGAAGCCCGGACCGCCGAGCTCCTCGTCGAGGAACAACGCCCACAGGCCCTGGTCCTTGACCTGCTGCTGGAGGTCACGGACGAGCTGTTTGACCTTCGGGTCCGGCGAGCGGACCGCGTACGGGAACACGTAGTGCAGCGGCTCGACCTCCTCCTTGCAGAACTGCTCGACCCAGTCGAGCTTCTCCTGGAACTCCGGTTCGGTGGAAAAATCCCACGCCATGGCGCCTCCTCGTCGTCGTGATGAAAGGCATGTTGGCAATTCGGCGCCCTCCAGCCGTCATCGTGCGGGGAGCGACCGGGCGTCGGCGCCGGATCAGGCGGCGGGCGGAACGAACTCGCCGACGACGCGGACGGTCAGGTCGAAGCTCGATCCGCCGATCGGTTCGGTCACGTCGGCGATGCCCAACCAGGCGAGCAGGGCGTCGTGGTCGGCGAGCTTCAACCGGGGGCATCCCTTGCTCTGCGGGTTCGTCGGCACGTTGTTGGCGCCGTGGATCGCCAGCCCGCCGTCGAAGTAGAGCGGCTTGTACATGTTGCCGTTGAGCGGGTTGTCCTCGGGCACCGGGAAGTCGGTGCTGTTGTGCCATCCGTCGTTGTCGGTGGCCGGGTCGTAGCGGTACACCTTGGTGCGATCCTGCGGGCGGGTCTCGTACCCCGGTTCGCCGGTCGAGGTGGGGAACACGTACTTCAGGGTCTCGGCGCCCTCGCCGACGAACATCACCTGGCACGTCAGGTCGACGAGGACCCAGCGTTCGGTGTCGACCGGCGCCGAGTACGGGATGTTGATCTTCGTCGCGGCCATCATGAACTGCTCTTCGTCGCTGCCGGCCTCCATGTCGAGTGTGCTCGGCGGCAGGCCCAGGCCGAGGCGGGCGGCGCAGAGGCGTTGACGGGTCACCGAGCCCGAGATCCCGTCGATGATCAGGTCGGGCATGCCCGTTCCGGCGAAGAGTTCGTTGAGCTTGGCCTGTTGGAGCTCGACGTTGGCTCGGGTCGCCTCGGCGACGAGTGCCTGGTTCGGCGCACGGGCTTCGCCGGTGCGGTCGTCGAGGCCGTTGTCGACGCACACGTCGAGCAGCTGGCCCGGGTTGATCAGGTCGTCGGGCAGGTCGTTCTCGGCCTTGATCGTGTCGACGCGCACCGTGTCGTCGTCGAACCGGTCGGCGATCAGGCTCAGCGAGTCGCCCGGTGCCACCTCGACCACGCAGAGCGGGTCGTACACGTCCAGCGGCGGCTCGGTGGTCGTCGTGGTCGGCGGCACCGTCGTGGGTGGGGTCGTCGTCGGCTCCGTGGTCTCGGCGACGTCGGTCGTCGGCGGTGACGCCGGAGCGCTGCCGTCGGCGGTGGCACTGCAGGCGGCGACGACGACGAGAGCGCCGGCGAGCAGCACGAGACGGATGGGGGGCAACACGGGTGTCAGGGTAACGACGTGAGGGTGGCGCGCGGTGGCACCTCGGGCTGATGGTGCAGGTGGGGCGGGACGGGACGACGCGCGCTTGCCAGGATGACCCCGAGTGGGGGATCATCAGCGGGGGAGGAGGGGATGGCCATGGACAGGATGAGCCCGCTCGATGCGACGTTCCTGCACGTCGAGGACGGCATCAGCCACATGCACATCGCGTCGTGCGCGATCTTCGAGGGGCCGGCGCCCGATTTCGACGAGCTCGTGGCACTGATCCGCTCGAAGCTGCCGCTCGTCCCCCGCTACCGCCAACGGGTGCGCTTCGTGCCCGGAGGTGTCGGCCGGCCCGTGTGGGTCGACGACGCCCACTTCCGCCTGGAGTACCACGTCCGCCACACGGCGCTGCCGGCACCCGGTTCCGACGACGACCTGCGTCGGCTGATGGGCCGGCTCATGTCGCAGGAACTCGACCGGCATCGGCCACTGTGGGAGACCTGGATCGTCGAAGGGCTCGCCGACGGCACGTGGGCGATGGTCTCCAAGGTGCATCACTGCATGGTCGACGGCGTGTCGGGCACCGACCTGATGGCGGTGGTGCTCGACCCGTCGCCGACGCCGGGCGAGCCGACGCCGGACGACTGGCGGCCCGAGCCCGAACCGAGCGACGCCGATCTCGTCCGTGACGCGATCGCCGAGACGCTCGCCAGCCCCAACGAGATGGCCCGTTGGGTGCGCTCGGGGCTGCGGCGCCCCCGCCAGCTCGTCGAGGGCGGCCGAGAGGTGCTCGACGGCGCGTTGTCGCTCGGTCGCAGCCTGCAACCCAACGTCGAGTTGTCGATCGAGGGGTCGATCGGGCCGCACCGTCGCTGGACGTGGACGCGTACGACCCTCGAGGACATCAAGACGATCCGCACCGCGCTCGGTGGCACGGTCAACGACGTCGTTCTCGCGGCGATCACCCACGGCTATCGCCAGTTGCTGTTGCACCGCGGTGACGACGTCGACGGTGTCGTGCTGCGCACGCTCGTGCCCGTGTCGGTGCGGGGCACCGGCGATCACAGCCTGAACAACCAGGTGTCGGGCATGATCGCCGAACTGCCCGTCGGCATCGACGATCCGCTCGAACGCCTGGCAGCGGTCCGCGATCACATGGCCGAGCTGAAGGCGTCGCACCAGGCCGACGCCGGTGGCATCGTCACCGAGCTCGCCGAGTTCGCGCCGCCGGTGCTGCTCTCGCTCGGCCTGCGCACGGCGGTGTCGGTGCTGCGCCGGATCCCGCAGCGCAGCGTCAACACCGTCACGACCAACGTGCCCGGCCCGCAGATCCCGCTCTACGCGTGCGGGCGCGAGATGTTCGACTACCTGCCGTTCGTGCCGCTCTCCTACGGGGTGCGCACCGGCGTCGCCATCTTGTCGTACAACGGCAGGGTCGCGTTCGGCCTGACCGGCGACTACGACGCGGTGCCGGACCTCGACGTGCTCGCCGCCGGCATCGACGACGCCATGTCCGAACTCCTGGAGCTCAGCCGCCCCTCACCCCGCCGCCGGAAGCCCACCCCCTCCAAGCGATGAGCGAAGCGCCGGCATCTGGTCCGTTCGCTCATCGCAGCTGACCGAGACGGGTCAGCGATGAGCGAAGGGCCGGGATCTGGTCTGTTCGCTCATCGCTGTGGGACGGGTGGGGTCAGGGGGTGACGCGGACGGGGATCGAGCGGGGGCCGCGGACCTGGCCGCCGGCCCAGGTGACGAGGGCGGGGTCGACGAGGTCGAACTCGGGCATCGCCGCCAGCCACTCCTCCACGGCGACGCGCAGCTCCATGCGCGCCAGGTTCGACCCGGCGCAGCGATGGATGCCGGCGCCGAACGCGAGGTGGCGGTTGTGTTGGCGGTCGAGGATCACCTCGTCGGGGTCGGGGAACACCTCGGGGTCGCGGTTGGCGGCGGGGAAGTTCATGAGGACCCGCTCCTCGGCCTTGATCGGGCACCCCTTGTACTCGACGTCCTCGATCAGGCGGCGCGCCATCGTGACCGGGGCATAGGCCCGGAGGAACTCCTCGATCGCCGTGGGCATCAACTCGGGCTCGTCGATCAGCCGGCGACGGTCGTCGGGATGGGTGGCGAGGTGCCACATCGTCGAGCCGATCGACGACCACGTGGTGTCGATGCCGGCGATGAGCAGCAGCGCGCACATCCCCATCACGACGTCGCGGGTGATCGGTTCGCCGTCGTGCTCGGAGGTGATCAGCTCGCTGATGAAGTCCTCGGTCGGGTTCGCCTCGCGCTCGTCGATCGCCTGCTGGAGGTACTGGATGATGCCCATGATGCCGCGCTGGCGGCGCTCGGGGTCGTGGGCGAACTCGAGCACGTCGCGGACCCACTCGGTGAAGGTGCCCGCCATCTCCTCGGGCACGCCGAGGATGTGGCCGATCACCCGGACCGGGATCTGCTGGGCGTAGCCCGCGGCGGCGTCGCCCTCGCCGCGCTCGGCGATCTCGGTGGCGAGGCGACGGCACAGTTCGCGGGTGAAGACCTCGTACTCGGCGACGCGGGCGGGGCTCATCGTCGGCAGCACGAGGCGCCGGGTCCAGGTGTGCAGCGGCGGGTCGGCGCTGATCGGCGGGACACCCGAGGTCAGCACGGGCGCCGGGACGTGGCCGGGATCGGCGGCGTCGCCGACCGGCATCATCGGGACGACGCTGATGCCATTGCCCGACGGGAACGTCGCGATGTCGTGGGCGATCGCGTAGACGTCCTCGTATCGGGTCGGCAGCCACGATCCGCCCCAGCGGTCGGTGTGCGCCATCGGGCACGTCTCGCGCAGCTCCGCCCAGATCGGGTACGGGTCGGCGACGTACTGCGGGTCGAAGATGTCGTAGTCGCTCGCCCAATCGGTGACCGGCTCGGTGACCGGCCCCTGGACCGGCGCCGGCTCCTGCGATGTGTCGTTGCTCACTGCCCAACTCCTACTCGACCTGTCGGTCGTCCCAACTCCGGCCCGTCTGCCGATGCGAATTGGAACAATGTTACAGAACGTGGTGCGGCGGGTGAACCCGGGGGGTTGAGGGATCCCGTCAGAACACCACGGGCACGGAGCGCGGGCCGCGGACCTGGCCGCCGGCCCACGTGACCTCGGCGTCGTCGGCGAGGCGGAACTCGGGGATCCGCTCCAGCCAGACCTCGACGGCCACGCGCAGCTCCATGCGAGCGAGGTTCGACCCGGCGCAGCGGTGGATGCCGGCGCCGAACGCGACGTGGCGGTTCTGGGCCCGGTCGAGGATCACCTCGTGCGGATTCTCGAACACCTCGGGATCGCGGTTGGCGCCCGGGAAGTTCATCAGCACCTTGTCGCCGGCCTTGATCGGGCACCCCTGGACCTCGACGTCGTCGGTCGCGATGCGGGCCATCGTGACGGGGGAGTAGGCCCGCAGGAGCTCCTCGATCGCCAGCGGCATGATCTCGGGCTCGTCGACCAGTCGCTCGGCGTCCTGTGGATGCGTCGCCAGGTGCAGCATCGCCGAGCCGATGCCCGACCACGTCGTGTCGACACCCGCGATCAGGGTCAACGCCGCCATGCCCATGATCGTCAGGTCGTCGACCGGCTCACCGTCGTGCTCGGTGTGCAGCAGGGCGCTCATCAGGTCGTCGCCGGGATTGGCGCGGCGGTGCTCCAGCTGTTCGAGCAGGTAGAGCGTCATGGCGTCCCGGCCCCGTGTCGCCCGTGCTTCCTCGTGGGCGAACTCGAGGAAGTCCTGCACCCACCCGGTGAACGTGTCGGCCATCTCGTCGGGCACGCCCAGCACGAGCGAGATCACCCTGACCGGGATCTGGCGGGCGTAGTCACCGGCCGCATCGGCCGTGCCGTCGTCGATGAACCCGTCGATCAGCCGGTTGCACAGCTCGCGGGTGAACGGTTCGTACTCGGCCACGCGGGTGTGGGAGAACCAGGGCAGCATCAGCCGGCGGGTCCAGGTGTGGACGGGCTGGTCCTGGTCGATCGGCGGCAGCGGGATCTCAACCGGTGGCGGCGGGCGCTCCTCGTCGTCGAACGTCAACACGCCGACGTCGGTCGAGTTGAAGCCGTGGTGGTCCTGGGCGAAGCGCTGCACGTCGGAATACCGGGTCGGCAACCACGACCCGCCCCACCGGTCGGTGTGGGCGATCGGGCACTGCTCGCGCAGGTCGTCCCAGACCGGGTACGGGTCGGCGACGTAGTCCGGGTCGAGGACGTCGTAGTCGCTGGTCCAGTCGGTGACCGGTGCCCGGCGGTCGCCGGTGTCGGCTGGTGTCGTGTCGGTGCTCATCGAATCCCCTCGCTCGATGCGGGACGCGGCGTGGACCCGCGTCTGCCCGCACCGTAGCGCCACGGGGTGTCGTTTCCGGAACCGGGTCGACGGGTACCGCGGCGACCATGTCCGCTTCCTCCAACGCCGCGTCCACGTTGCTTCAGGAGAGCCGACGGGGGGTCGCGGTCGTGACCGGGGCGTCCGGCGGCCTGGGTCGGGCGATCGCCTGCGAACTCGCCGAGCGGGGCTACGACGTCGGCCTGATCGCCCGTGGCCGCGCCGGCCTCGAGGGCGCCGCCGCCGACGTCGGCGAGCGCGGCCGCCGCTCGTGCACCGCGGCAGCCGACGTCGCCGTGTGGGACGAGGTCGACGCCGCGGCCGAGCGGGTCACCGACGAACTGGGCCCGATCGACGTGTGGGTCAACAACGCGATGACGACCGTGTTCGCGTCGGTGGCCGACACCCGGCCCGAGGAGCTGCGCCGGGCGACCGAGGTCACCTACCTCGGCCAGGTGCACGGCGCGATGGCGGCGCTCGACCGGATGCGGCAGCGCGACGCCGGCACGATCGTGAGTGTCGGCTCCGCGCTCGCGTTCCGCGGCATCCCGATGCAGAGTTCGTACTGCGCGTCCAAGTTCGCCGTCCGCGGCTTCATGGAGTCGCTGCGCAGCGAGCTCCTGGCGGACGGCAGCAACATCAGGATCTGCCAGATCCACATGCCGGCGATGAACACGCCGCAGTTCGGCTGGTGCCGGGCGAAGACACCGACGCATCCGATGCCGGTGCCGCCGATCTACCAACCCGAGCGGTGCGCGGTCGCCGTCGCCGACCTGATCGAGTCGGGCCGGCGCCAGAAGATCTACGGCGTGTGGAACTGGCTGCTCGTGCAGCTCAACTCGTGGATGCCCGGCGTGGGCGACCACTACATGGCAGCGACAGGACGCGAGAGCCAGCTGACCGACATCCCCATCCGCCCGGACCGTCCCGACGACCTCGAGCATCCGGTCGACGACGACCACGACGTCGGTGCCCGCGGCATCTTCGGCGACCAGACCGGCGGGATGTTGCGCGCCGGCTTCATCGTGACGCTGCCGAAGGTCGCGTTCGACGGCGTGCGCGCCGCCGGGGCCCGCATCCGCGAGGTCGCCGCCCAGCGCCGCTGAGAGCGCCGCATTCCTCGAGCCGGGGGTCAGCCGTCGTTGGGGCGGATGGTGAGGCGGGCCTCGCGGAGGTAGAGGCCGCCGGTGCCGTCGAACGCGTCGCAGGTGGCACGTGACAGGGCGCCGAACGGGTTGGTGGAACCGGCCACCCGGCACTCGGCGGTGAGGGAGATCTGCAACGGCTGGCTCGCATCGTGGGAACTGCCGAAGCCGAGCGGGTCGAGCGACTCGAAGTTCAGGCGCAGCCTGGCATCTCGGCCGATCTGCCACGGCAGGGCCTCCGCCCGGCCGACCACACCGTCGTTGTCCTGCGCACTTGCCCGTACCTGCAGCGACGCACCCATGCCGGCCCAGTTGCCCGTCTCCAGCGTGGCCGTCATCTGGGTCTGGAAGAACACGCTCACGAGCGGCTCGGGGCCGTAGCCGGCGAACGTCTCGGGAGCGATGTCCCACACGGCGTTCACGTCCGCGTCGTCGGTTTCGCTGATGCCGATGGTGGAGGTCTTCGTGCCGATGCGGTCGGGGCCGAGCTGGGCGCGGTCACCGTCGTTGCTCGATGCGTTGCCCAGGATCCTGGCGTCGGCCAGGTCGAGCTGGATCACGAGCGGTTCGAGCGGGGGTTCGGTGGTGGTCGGTGCCGGCGTGGGCGCAGGAGTCGGTGCCGGAGTCGGTGTGGGTGCGGGAGTCGGGGGAGGAGGCGGCGCCGTGGTGGTCGCCTCCACCGTGGTGCCCGGCTCGGGCGTCGTCGTAGCGCCGGTCGCTGTGGTGGTGGCCGAGTCGACCAGTTGCAGCTGAACCGTGTCGCGACCGCCGTTGCCGTCGTCGTCGGTGATCTCCACCGTGACCGTCACCTCGGTCACCGTCAATGCCTCGAGGTCGTACACGTGCTGGGCCTGGAGCGATCCGGCGGCCCTCAGCCCGGTGGTGGTGGCACCATCGCCCCAGTCGATGACGATGTCGACCGGATTGTCGCCGGCGGAAGCGTCGAACGCCACCGTGGCCAGGTCGCCCTCGATCCCCAGCGAGCGGATCTGCACGATCGGCACATCACCACCGGACTCGGTGGTCGACGAGCCACAGGCCGCCGCGACCACCGCCGACAACGCTGCGACCAACACCCACCGACCCGCCCCACGCATCGACAAATGCTGGCACATTCCGACGTATGCGACGACCGGCAGGAGCTCGAGGGCGAACATATCATCGATACATGTTGTTCAAACGTACATGCGTACGCTAGACTGTGACCATGTACGAGGGGATCGTCGAGCGGGTGATGGACTTCTCCGACGACGAGCTGACGGCCCGTTTCCGGGAGCTGGAACTGCAGCGCCGGGCGGGCGAGGCAGAGATGGCGGCCATCGCGCGTGAAGGCGATCGGCGGGCCATCCACCAGGGCGACGGCCATCGCACCATCCGCCAGTGGGTTCGAGCCCAGATCAACTGCTCGGCGGCTGACGCCTCCCGGCTGCGCCGCCTGAGCGCGGCGTGCGACACGGTGCCCGGGGTCGGTGACGCGCTGGCCGACGGCCACATCGGCGTCGCGCAGGCCCACGAACTCGCACGTCTCGCCGCGCATCCCCGCGTCGGTGAGTCGTTCCCCGCGTCGGCGCCGCTCCTGACCGGCCTCGCCGAGCGGCTGTCCTGCGAGGAGTTCCGCGTCGCCGCCCGGCGCTGGGAGTCGCTCGCCGATCTCGATGGTGCCCAGCGCAACGACGAGGTGTCGGCCGAGCGGCGCAGGGCGACCGTCGTGCCCACCGCCGACGGCATCGACGTCCGAGCCACCGGCGGCTCCGGCCTCGTGGCCGCGGAGTTCAGCTCGATCTTCGCCCGCTTCGTGCAGCACGAGTTCGACGCCGACGTCGCTGCCCGCAGCGCCGAGTTCGGCCCCGACGCGCCCGCCTCACGCCTGCCCCGCACCGATGCCCAGCGCCGCTTCGACGCGCTCGCCGCCATCTTCCGCGCCGC
>JAWLFC010000020.1:27712-36778 GCA_041685755.1 Ilumatobacteraceae bacterium | reverse complement strand
CGAGCGATGAGCGAAGCGCCGGTATCCGGCCCGTTGGCTCATCGCCGGGTCGTGGTGCGATCTGGTGTCAGCGCAGCGAGACCGGCATCGAGGCGGCGGCGCGGACGTCGGCGTAGAAGTCGTTGCCCTTGTCGTCGACGACGATGAACGCCGGGAAGTCCTCGACCTCGATCTTCCACACCGCCTCCATGCCGAGCTCGGGGTACTCGAGCACCTCGACCTTGCGGATGTTGTCGAGCGCCAACCGGGCGGCCGGCCCGCCGATCGAGCCGAGGTAGAACCCGCCGTGCTGGTTGCACGAGTCGGTCACCTGCTTCGACCGATTGCCCTTCGCGAGCATGATCATCGACCCGCCGGCCGCCTGGAACTGCTCGACGTAGCTGTCCATCCGGCCGGCGGTCGTCGGCCCGAACGAGCCGGACGCGTACCCCTCGGGCGTCTTGGCGGGGCCGGCGTAGTACACGGCGTGATCGCGCAGGTACTGCGGCATCTCCTCGCCGGCGTCGAGGCGCTCCTTGATCTTGGCGTGGGCGATGTCGCGGGCGACCACCATCGGGCCGGTCAGCATCACCCGGGTGGTCACCGGGTACTGCGACAGCTCGGCGAGGATGTCGGCCATCGGCCGGTTGAGGTCGACGTGGACCGTCTCGGCGTCGCCGAGGTGCTCGTCGCCGACCTCGGGCAGGAAACGGGCGGGATCCTGCTCGAGCTGCTCGAGGAACACGCCCTCGCTCGTGATCTTGCCGAGTGCCTGGCGGTCGGCGGAGCACGACACGGCGATCGACACCGGGCACGACGCGCCGTGCCGGGGGAGGCGGACCACCCGGACGTCGTGACAGAAGTACTTCCCGCCGAACTGGGCGCCGATGCCCGTGGTCTGCGACAGCTTCAGCACCTGCTGCTCGAGGTCGAGGTCGCGGAACGCATGGCCATCCGGTGAGCCGGTCGTCGGCAACGTGTCGAGATAGCGCGCCGACGCCAGCTTGGCGGTCTCGACGGCGAGCTCCGCCGACGTCCCGCCGATCACGACCGCGAGGTGGTACGGCGGGCACGCCGAGGTGCCGAGCGACTGCATCTTGTCGAAGATCCACGGCAGCAGCGTCGCCTCGTTGAGCAGCGCCTTGGTCTCCTGGTACAGGAAGCTCTTGTTCGCCGACCCGCCCCCCTTGGCCATGAACAGGAACTTGTAGGCGTCGCCGTCGGTCGCCGAGATCTTGATCTCCGCCGGCAGATTGGTGCCGGTGTTCTTCTCGGTGTACATGTCGAGCGGCGCCATCTGCGAGTACCGCAGGTTCGACGTCTGGTACGTGTCGTAGATCCCGTGGGCGATGGCCTCCTCGTCGCCGCCGCCGGTGAACACGAACTGGCCCTTCTTGCCCTTCACGATCGCGGTGCCGGTGTCCTGGCACATCGGCAGCACCCCACCGGCAGCGATCGCGGCGTTCTTCAGCAGGTCGAGGGCCACGAACCGGTCGTTGTCGGAGGCCTCGGGGTCGTCGAGGATGTTGCGCAACTGCTGGAGGTGGCTCGACCGCAGGAAGTGGGCGATGTCGCGCATCGCCTCGGCGGTGAGCCGGCGGATCGCCTCCGGCTCGACCTTGAGGAACGTGCCCTCGGGCGTCTCGAAGGTGGACACACCGTCGGTGGTGACGAGGCGGTACTCGGTGTCGTCGGCGCCGAGCGGCAGCATCTCGGTGTACTGGAACGGGGGCACATCAGCCATGCCGTCGAGCCTACGACCGGCCGATCGGCCCGCCGAATCCGTGTCAGCGGGCCAGGAAGATCACGTCGTCGGGAAGCGCGGTGTCGGTGTCGCTGATCAGGGCGCCGTCGCGGAACACCGACTCGAGGAAGTCGATGGCGAACGTGTTCGTGAGCTCCTTTGCTCGATCGATCGGCATGTCGCCGGGCGAGCATCCTTCGGCGCCCTGGCCGTCGATCGTGTCGATCACCGCTCGGGGCACGGCATCGCCGAGAGTCGGCAGGAAGACCTGATAGTCGCAGACATCGGTGAAGCTCTGGTGCTGGGCGTCGACGAGCTCCACTCGGACGAGCGGGGTGCTCCCCGCGAGCTCCCAGATGCGGGTCACGTTCGGTTCGACGGGTGTCGTCTGGTCGTTGGTCGCGGCGATGACGAGCGTCGGGATGCCGATCGAGGCCAGGCCGGCATCCGACATCAGCCGCGTCCCGTCGCCCGTCGCCGGCGCCAGCGGGATGATCGCGTCGACGCGGTCGTCGGCCTCGAACGCACCGAGCGGGTTCTCGTAGCCGCCGGCGACGGCCATGGAGGTGAACCCTCCGAAGGAGTGGCCGGTGACGGCGATGCGTTGCGGGTCGACGGCGGCAGCGAAGCCGGCGGTGTCGGGGTTCGTCGGGTCGAGCAGCGCGTCGATCGTCGCCACGACGTCGTCGGGGCGGTTGAGTGCGGTCACGTCGAAGTCGGCCTCGGCATCCAGGAGGCGATCGGCGGCGGTGTTGCCCGTGTGGTCGGGGGCCGCGACGACGTAGCCGTGGCTGGCGATGGCCTCGGTGTAGTACGAGGCGATGTACCGCAGGCCGCCGCTTCCGTGGGAGTACACGACCAGCGGGAACGGCCCGTCGGGTGCGAGCTCGGCCGGGCTGGCCGTGACCGCAGCAGGTGACTCGTAGAAGACGCCGGGGATCAGCGTGTACTGGTGCAGCGGCGTGTCGCCCGCATCGTCGATCGGGAACCAGACATCGACCGTGAGTGGGCGGTCCGAGGCGGTGCCGACCGTGATCGTCTGCACGCCGACGTCGTACGCTCCCGGGCCGATCAACTCGAGTTCCTCGAGCGGCGGCTCCGTCGTGGTCGGAGCATCGGTGATGGGTGGAGCGGTCTCGGGCGTCGGGGCCGGCGTGGTGCCGGGGGCCTCGGTCGTGGCCGCCGCGGTGGTCGGAGCCGCGGCGTCGTCGCCGCCGCATGCTGCCAGGACGAGAGCTGCGGTGAGGACGAGGGAGAGAGATCGTGTGCGCACGCCGGCAACGTACCGGTCGCACTCCCTGGTCTCCCAGCCGGTCACCGGTGCCCGAGCCCGGCCGGCGTTATCCTCGGCGCGGTCGGGTGCAGTGCTCGACGAGCGGGAAGGACGCCATGGGCGAGGATCACCACAACCTGGCACTGATGCTCGCCGACATGGAGCACGCACCGCCGGAGTTCCGACCGACCAACTTCTGGCAGCGGGGTCTGCAGCCGATCGTCGACGACATCAGGTTGCACGGGTTCGAGACGTTCCGGGCGCACCGTTCGGCGCAGGGGTTCTACGTGCCGGGATACGCCCGGGCCGAGTACCGGACCCATCGTGACCGGGTCGAGCGGATCCTCGCTCGCCTCCCGGAGCGTCGAGCCGAGAGCATCCGGTGGCGCCTCGACGGTCGCCACCTCGCGTGGAACGACGTCCGCCTGGTGGCCGCCACCGACACCGACGGCGGGCTCGACGTCGCGTCCCTCAGCGAGAGCCCGGTCGGCGGCGGTGAACTCCACCGGGTGCACGGGCGCAACGTGACCCGCTCGCTGCTCAACTACTCCCGGGCCCTCACCCTGCTCAAGGCGACGGTCGACACGAGCGCCCTCGCCTCCGCGCTCGAGATCGGTGGCGGTTACGGGACACTCGGGGAGGTCCTGCTCGCCGCCCGGCCCGACGACGGCTTCTTCGTCAACGTCGACATCCCGCCCGTCGCGGCAGTCTCGACGTACTACCTGTCGGAGGTGTTCGGACGGGACGCGGTCCTCGGCTACGCGCAGAGCCGGGAGATGGACTCGATCGATCTCGACGACCTGCGGCGGAGCTACCGGGCCGTCGTGCTGTGTCCGTGGCAGCTGCCGTCGGTGACCGGCAGGGTCGAGCTGTTCGCGAACCTCCTGTCGTTCCAGGAGATGGAGCCTCCCGTGGTGTCACGGTACTGCGAGCTCGTGGAGCCCCTGACCGAGCGCTACGTGCTGCTGCGCAACAGCGCGACCGGCAAGCAGCAGGTCGCCGCCGGACAGCTCGGTGTGCTCGAACCGGTGACGACCGACTTCGTCGTCGATCGTCTCCCGGCGTTCCGGGAGCGCGCCCGCGACTCGTTGGTGCACGGCGACGAGTCCCTCGACCGATCGTTCCGGTCCGAGGTCGCGGTGCTCGAGCGCCGCTGAGGGCGTACCGGCCGGCGCACGCCCGACCGCGAGCCCTTCAGGTGAACGTCTCGACGAGGAGGCCGAGGGCGGCGGCGGTACAGATCACGAGAACGGCGGGGCGGACGACCTCGGCGCGCAGCTGGTCCTTGAATCGCCGTGCGGTGATCACGCCGAGGCCGACGCCGGGCAGGACCAGGGCCGTGAGCTGCCACTGCCTGACGCCGACCTCGCCGGCGAGGGCGAGGGCGCCGATCGACAGCAGCGAGCCGATCGAGAAGAACGCCGAGATCGTCGCCCGCATCGTCGCCGGGCTGGCGTTCTGGTAGGTGAGCGCCATCGGCGGTCCGCCGACGCCGGTCGTGGTGCCGGCGAACCCCGATGCCAGGCCGGCGACCATGAGCGCCCGATCGGTCGGGCGGAACAGGCGCCCGGTGATCGAGGCGATCACGGCGACGAGCACCGAGAGGGCGACCATCACCGCGAGCACCGTGTCGGACAGCGCGGCGACGACGAGGGCTCCGGCGATCGTGCCCGGCACACGGCCGACGAGCGCGAGGCCGACGTCTCGATGTTCGACGTCGTCACGGTCAGCCCACGCCACGGCGAACGTGAGGGGGAGCACCGCCATCATGATCGCCGCCGGGATGAAGTCGGGGTCGGCCAGGGCGAGCACCGGCGAGGCGATCATGCCGAGCCCGATCCCGATCGACGCCTGGACCGTGGCCCCGACGTACACGACGCCGACGCAAGCGACGGCCATCCACACCGACAAGCCGAACATCAACGCCCCTTCAATCGCTTGGGGTCGGCGGTCGACGGGTCGTGCGGCCACTGGTGTTTGGGGTAGCGGCCGGCCATGTCCTTGCGGACCTCGGCCCACGAGCCGGCCCAGAATCCGGGGAGGTCCGCCGTCACCTGGATCGGTCGGTCGGCGGGCGACAGCAGGTGGAGCCGGATCGGCACGCCACCGGCGCAGGGATGTTCGGTGACGCCGAAGAGGTCCTGCACGCGCACGAACGCATCGGGTTGGTCACCGGCGTAGTCGATCGTCGCCGAGCGACCGCTGGGCAGTTCGAGGGTCGGCGGGGCGACGACGTCGAGCTCGCTGCCGACGTCCCACGGCAACTGGCTGCGCAGGACCGTCACGAGGTCGAGTCGGTCGAGGTCGGCGCGTCCGACCGCACCGGGCAGGTAGGGGGCGAGCCATTCGTCGAGCGTGCGGACGAGCGTCGCCGTCGACCAGTCCGGCCACGGGTCGCCGACGGTCCGATGGAGGAACTCCACGCGTTGGCGCAGCGCGCTCGCCGCCGGGGTCCAGCGCAGCGCTTGGAGGTCGTTCTGCCGTACCCGTTCCAGCAGGGCAGCGGTGACGTCGTCGCCGGGCGTCGGACGCTCGACGCGGCGGCCGAGCCGGATCGCGCCGAGCCGGCGTTCGATCGTCTCGATGAGGTCGTCGCGGTCGGGGTCCCACTCGAGGCGTCGCTGCTCGGCGATGTCGGCCCCGAACTGCGCGATCACCTCGTCGACGTCGACGGCGGCACCGAGGCGGATACGGGCGCGGTCGCGCCGGCCGTCGAGATCGGCGGCGACGACGAAGTCCTCGTCGGCCAGCGGGTCGTCGGCGGGAAGCCAGGCGCCGGTGCCGGAGCGGAGTTGGTACTGGCCGGCTCGCCGCTGGGCGGCCAACCGGTCGGGGTAGGCGAGCAGGAGGACCGCCCCGGCGCGGTCCGGGTCGACGGCGTCGAGGTCGCCGTCGATGCGAGCTCGCCGCATCAGGTCGCGCGATCGGTCTCGCAGACGGCCGACTGCTCCCCGGTCGGCAGCGTCGTGGCGATCTCGTCCCGTGACCACGGCGACGCGCAGCGCCAGGTCGGCGGGAAGGTCGTCGGGCCGGCCACGCAGGATGTCGCGCTCCTCGACGATCGTGGCCACCACGCAGGCCAGCGGCGACCGGTCGACGGCGACCATGCGGGCGAGCCGAGGGTGTACCGGCAAGCCGAGCATCATCCGACCGAGCGGGGTGATCGTGTCGTCGTCGGCGTCGATCGCGTACAGCTCGCGAAGCAGCGCTCGTGCCTGGGCGAGGGCCCCGGCGGGTGGATCGTCGATGAATCGGAGTTCGTCGCCGCCGCCCCAGGCGGCGAGTTCGAGGGCGAAGCCGGCGAGGTCGGCCTGGGCGATCTCGGGCGAACGGTGACGTGGTCGGCTGCCGTGTTCGATCTTGCTCCAGAGCCGGTAGGCGGTCCCGGGTTCGGTCCGTCCGGCGCGCCCCGATCGTTGTTCGGCGGAGGCCCGGCTCGCCGCCACGGTCGTGAGACGGGTCAGACCGGTGCGGGCATCGAAACGGGGCTCGCGTGCCAGACCGGCATCGACCACCACGCGCACACCGTCGACCGTGAGTGACGTCTCGGCGATGTCGGTCGAGAGCACCACACGCCTGCGTCCCGGTGCCGAGGGGGCGAGGGCGAGGTCCTGCTCGGCGGTGCTCAACGCACCGGCGAGCGCGTACACGTCGACGTCGGCGCCGACCACCTCCCGCAGCTGCGCCTCGGTCCGTCGGATCTCGCCGATCCCCGGCAGGAACACCAGCACGTCGCCGGTCTGCTCGCGTAGCGCTCGAACGATCGCCGACACGGCGGCCGGCTCGATCCTCGCCGGGGCTCCCGGCCGGCGACGCCCCTTCGACGTCGGCGCGTTCGGTATCCAGCGGACGTCGACGTCGAACATCCGCCCGGCGCTCGTCACCACGGGGGCGTCGAGCAGGCGGGTGAGCCCCTCGATGTCGGGGGTGGCCGACATCGCCAGGATCCGCAGGTCGGGACGGATCGCCGACGCGACGTCGAGGGCGAGCGCCAACCCGAGGTCGGTCGTCAGGTTGCGTTCGTGGACCTCGTCGAAGATCAGGGCGCCGACACCCGGGAGCTCGGGGTCGTTCTGGAGACGCCGGGTCAGGACGCCCTCCGTCACCACCTCGATGCGGGTCTCGGTGCCGATGTGGCGCTCGTCTCGGGTCTGGTAACCGACGAGTCCGCCGACCGCGGTCCTGGTGGTGGAGGCCATGCGCCGGGCAGCCGCTCGCGTCGCCAACCGCCGCGGCTCCAGCATGACGATCCGACGATCACCGAGCCAGGGTTCGTCGAGGAGCGCGAGTGGCACGACGGTGGTCTTGCCGGCACCGGGGGGAGCGACGAGCACCGCGCGGCCGACGTCGGTGAGCGCGTCGCGCAACTCGACGAGCGCCTCGACGACGGGGAGATCCGGCAGGTCGGCCGACGGCCCGGTCGGCACGGATCAACCGAGCGAGGGCGACCCGCGGAAGGGCCCCGGATCGCCCGGGCCCGGCACGGGGATCGACGTCCACCACGTGATCTCGGCGATGGCGTCGGCGACCGCTTCCCACTCGGGCGGGTTCCACCCCTCGGCAGCGGCGGCGACGATCCCGTCGACGCGGATGAACACGAACGCGGGCAGCGCGTCGAGGCCCATCGCCCGAACGGCGGTCCGCTCGGGATCGCAGAACACCATGAAACGCTCGGCGAGCGGGCCGAGGAACGCCCTCGTGTCGGTGGCGTTGGCGGTGACCACCAGGTTGATGCGGGCGTCGGAGCCGCGGAACTGTTCCAGGATCCGCGTCGCCGCGTTGAGCACCCAGGCGCTCTCGTTGGTGTACGGGTCGAGCACGACCGACGCCAGGTGGAACGTCGTCAACCACTCCATCACCGGTCGGCCCTTGCCGAGTTCGCCACCGACGAGCGGGGTCAGCACCAGGTCGACGGGAAGGCGCTCGCCGACCTTCGACGTGACCTTGCGGGTCGAGCTCGGAACCGTGTCGGAAGTCGTGTCGGCCACGGAGGACGATCGTAGCGACTGGGCGCCCCGGCGACCCATCTCCGTCACCCGATGCGCTCATCCGGTGACGACTCGGCGCGACGTTCCGGGCGCACCGCATGACGGTGTGGCCAGGGCCGGGCTACGGTCGGTCCGTGCATCCGATCGAGCATCTCCGCTACGTGGCGAGGGCCCAGGGTGCCGATCCGACGGCGTTGGTGGAGGAGACGGCTCACGCCCTCGGTTCGCTGCACTTCGACCCGTCGGGCCTGGTCGTCGCCTGCCGACGCATCGTCGAGCGCCACCCGTTCACCGGCGCGCTGTGGTGGCTGTGCGCGAACGTGGCGACGTCGGCCGAGCCGTTCGAGGCGGTCTGGGAGTTGGCCGACGAGATCCGCAGCGACCCGACGGGCGCGGAACTGGCGGCGGCGCTGCCCGATGACGCGGTCGTGGCGACCATCGGCGATCCCGACGTGGTGGGAGCCGGTCTCGTCCGTCGCGGCGACGTACGGGTGCTGGCGCTCGATGCCGGCCACACAGCGACGTCGTTCGTGCGGCGCCTCGAGCGCTACGACGTCGACGTCGAGCCGGTCGACGCCGGTGTGGCGGGGGTCGCCTGCCATCACGCCGGCGTGGCGCTGGTCGAGGCGCTGGCGGTCGACTCCGGTCGGGCCGTCGTGCCGGCGGGTTCGTCGACGATCGCTGCTGCGGCACGGGCGTGGGGGACCGAGGTGTGGCTGGTGGCCGGTGTCGGCCGGCGGCTGCCGGCGGGCTTCGTCGACGCGATGGTTGCCAAGGTGGATGCGCTGGCCGAGGAGATCGATCCGTGGGATCTCGACGTCGAGGTGCTGCCGACGTCCATGTTCACCCACGTCGTGGGTCCGCACGGCAAGGTGCCGATGGGACCGCCCGCGATCGTCGCCGAGTGCCCGATGGCCCCCGAACTCCTGCGCCACAGCCCCATCTGACACCCGCCCCTCCGTTCACATCCCGTTTGTGGTGCACTGCGGTTGGACCGGCCCAACGCTTCTGCGCCGCAAACGTCCCCGACCGTTTGTGGCGAGTTCGGGTGGGGACGGCCCAACGCTTCTGCGCCGCAAACG
>JAWLFC010000020.1:8477-27612 GCA_041685755.1 Ilumatobacteraceae bacterium | reverse complement strand
CGGCCCAACGCTTCTGCGCCGCAAACGTCCCCGACCGTTTGTGGCGAGTTCGGGTGGGGACGGCCCAACGCTTCTGCGCCGCAAACGGGGTGGAGGGGCTCATGCCGAGACGGAGTTCGGGCCCGGCCGGAGGCGCATCCGCAGCGTCTGGCGGACCCACGACGGACGCTTGGTGACGTCGTCCCACGTGTACTCGAACACCCGGAGCCCGAGGTCCTGCAACTCGTTGCGGCGTTGGGCGTCCCTCGCCCGCTCGCTCGGGCTGGCGTGGCCCTTCTGGCCCGACACCTCGACGACGGCGCCGGCCTCGTCGAAGAGGAAGTCGACGCGGGCGACGAACCGTCCGTCGATGCCGAACACCACCTGGGTGCGCGGTCGAGGAAGGCCGGCGTGCCGAGCGAGTTCGAGGAATCGGCGCTCGAGCATCGTGTGGCCACCCGAATCGGTGATCATCTCCTCGACGAGCCGGCAGCCCCAGCGCCCCGAACCCCGCAGGTCGGCCAGCCGCTGGGAGAGCACTTCGGGCGAGGAGAGCTGTAGACGCACGGCGCTGTCGATCGCCGCCTCGATCCGGCGCGGGTGGGCGCGAGCGAGCGCGAGGTCGAACACGGTCCGCGTCGCCGACATCGCCCGGAAGCCGTCGACGACGACGTGATCGATCGGCGCCAGCCGGGTCGTCGAGTGGACGACGAACGGCACCACCCGCGGCCGTCGGGATCGCTCGACGGTGAACTCGACCACCGTCGGCTTCGACCGATCGAGACCGTGGAGTGCAGCGGCGGCCTCGTAACTGACCCAACTGCGCTCGCCCAGGCAGAGCAGGCCTGCACGTAGGCGTCGGCGGTGGGTGTCGGGGGCACCTCTGAGCGCGTACACCCGGGGTGCGATCCGATGCATCCAGCCCTCGGCGACCAGCTTGTGCTGCGCCCATGGCGTGATGCCGGCCGATCGGAGCTGGTCGACCGAGATCACGCCGTCCTGGATGGCGGCCAGTTCGTTCAGTTCGTCGTCGAGTCTCACATCCTGCAGTGGGCGCACGTTCGGCCCGAGCGGAACGCCGGTCGTCGGTGGGCGTTTGTGGCGCGGAGGTGTTGGGGCGTCTCGACCAGATCGCGCCGCAAACGGAATGGGGATGGTCGGTGGGCGTTTGTGGCGCGGAGGTGTTGGGGCGCCGCGACCAGATCGCGCCGCAAACGGAATGGGGGTGGTCGGTGGTCCGGCTCAGATGCGGCGGTGAGCGGGGGGATGGCCGAGGATCTCCTCCATCACCTCGCGGGCCTCGGCCTTGCGATCCTCGGTCACGAACACCCGCGACATCGGCTCACGGCTGTTCATGTACGGGTTGAGGTTGTAGTCGTCGGTCGTCACCGCCGGGATCCCCTGCGCGTTGAGCTCGTCGACGATCATCGGCGCCATCCACTGCGGCACCCACCCCGCCTCGACCGTGCGGTCGGGATCGGGCGGCTTCGGTTCGTGCTTGCCGAACACCCAGTGCCAGGCGCTGCGGAACGTCGGCACCTATTGTCCGCCTGCCAGCGCGTCACTAGTGTCGGGTACCCCGCTCATGCGCTCACGCTAGGGCAGAACCGACGAGGTTTTCATGGCCAACATCATCACGGCGGCGCTGCTGCAGACCGACTGGACCGGCGACAAGGAGTCGATGATCGTCAAGCACGAGGAGGCCGCTCGCGAGGCCGCCGCCCAGGGCGCGCAGATCATGTGCTTCCAGGAGCTGTTCTACGGGCCCTACTTCTGCCAGGTCCAGGACACCGAGTACTACGACTACACCGAGTACATCCCCGACGGGCCGACCACCCAGCGGTTCATGGCGCTCGCGAAGGAACTCGCCATGGTGATGGTGCTGCCGATGTACGAGATCGAGCAGCCGGGCGTCTACTACAACACCGCCGCGGTGGTCGACGCCGACGGCAGCTACCTCGGCAAGTTCCGCAAGCAGCACATCCCCCAGGTGAAGGGCTTCTGGGAGAAGTTCTACTTCCGCCCCGGTAACGGCGGCTACCCGGTGTTCGACACCGCCGTCGGCAAGGTCGGTGTCTACATCTGCTACGACCGCCACTTCCCCGAGGGGTGGCGGGCGCTCGGGCTCAACGGCGCCGAGATCGTGTTCAACCCGTCGGCCACCCACCGGGGTCTCAGCGAATACCTGTGGTCGATCGAGCAGCCCGCCGCCGCGGTCGCCAACATGTACTACGTCGGCGCCATCAACCGTGTGGGGATCGAGCCGCTCGGCGACAACGACTTCTACGGGCAGAGCTACTTCGTCGACCCGCGGGGCCAGTACGTCGGCGACAAGGGCGATCCGTACGAACCGGAGCTGATCGTGAGAGAACTCGACATGGACCGCATCAAGGAAGTGCGCGACGGCTGGGCGTTCTACCGCGACCGTCGCCCGGACGCCTACGGCGAACTGGTGGAGGGCTGACATGTCGACGACCTTGATCCAGGGTGGCACGGTGATCTCTGCCGTCGGCCGGCGAGAGGCCGACGTCCTGATCGACGGCGAGTCGATCGTGGCCGTCCTGGCGCCCGGCCAGGCGGCGGCGATGGGGGTGCAGCCCGATCGCACGATCGACGCGACGAACAAGTACGTCGTGCCGGGCGGCGTCGACGTCCACACCCACATGGAGCTCCCCTTCGGCGGCACCGAGGCGTCGGACACGTTCGAGACCGGCACGATCGCCGCTGCGTGGGGTGGTGTGACCACGATCGTCGACTTCGCCGTGCAGAACACCGGCTTCAGCGTCCACGAACGCCTCGCCGAGTGGCACGAGAAGGCCGCCGGTAACTGCGCCATCGACTACGGCTTCCACCAGATCATCGGCGGCGTCGACGACGAGTCGCTGAAGGCGATGACCTACCTCGTCGACAACGAGGGCATCACCAGCTTCAAGCTCTTCATGGCCTACCCGGGGGTGCTCTACTCCGACGACGGCCAGATCCTGCGGGCGATGCAGAACGCGTCGGAGTCCGGGGCGATGATCATGATGCACGCCGAGAACGGCATCGCCATCGACGTCCTCGTCGCCCAGTCGATCGCCAAGGGCGACACCGACCCGAAGTTCCACTCCCTCACCCGGCCCGCCGAGCTCGAGTCGGAGGCGACCCACCGGGCGATCCAGCTCGCCAAGGTCGCCGGCAACGTGCCGCTCTACATCGTGCACATGTCGGCCTCGGGCGCACTGGAGGAGGTCGCCGCGGCCCAGCACGCCGGGCTGAACGTGTTCGCCGAGACGTGCCCGCAGTACCTGTACCTCACGCTGGAGGACCAGCTCGCCCGGCCTGGTTTCGAGGGCGCCAAGTGGGTGTGCTCCACCCCGCTGCGCACCAAGCACGAGCACCACCAGGCCGACCTCTGGAAGGGCCTGCGGATGAACGAACTCGCCGTCGTGTCGACCGACCACTGTCCGTTCTGCTTCAAGGACCAGAAGGAGCTCGGCCTGGGTGACTTCTCGAAGATCCCCAACGGCATCGGTGGTGTCGAGCACCGCATGGAGCTGATCTACCAGGGCGTCGTGCTCGGCGAGATCAGCCTGGAGCGCTGGGTCGAGACCTGCTGCACCACCCCGGCGCGCATGTTCGGCCTCGAGAAGAAGGGCGTGATCGAACCGGGCGCCGACGCCGACATCCTCGTGTGGGATCCGAACGGCCGCACCAAGATCGGCATCAACGACAAGCACCACATGAACATGGACCACTCCGCCTACGAGGGCTTCGAGATCGACGGCAAGGTCGACACCGTCCTCAGTCGCGGCACGGTCGTGATCGAGAACGACACCTTCACCGGCCGCAAGGGCCACGGCAAGTACGTCAAGCGCGGCCTGTCCACCTATCTCCACTGAATCGTTACGCCGGGGGTCTGACCCCTGGCGTAACGCTCATCGAATCGAGAGCTGATCATGAAGACGATTTCCCATTGGATCGACGGACGGGTCGTGGAGTCGACCTCGGGCACCACCTCGCCGGTGTTCGATCCGGCGACCGGCGAGCAGACCGCTGCGGTCGGGCTCGCCTCGAACGACGAGGTCGACGCGGCGGTCGCAGCGGCGAAGGCTGCCTTCCCGGCGTGGCGGTCGGCGTCGTTGTCGAAGCGGGCCGAGGTGATGTTCCGGCTCCGCGAGTTGATCGACGCGAACCGCAAGGAGATCGCGTCGCTCGTCACCGCCGAGCACGGCAAGGTGCTGTCCGACGCGATGGGCGAGGTCGCCCGCGGGCTGGAGAACGTCGAGTTCGCCTGCGGCATCCCGCAGCTGATCAAGGGTGACTACTCCGAGCAGGCCGCCGGCGGGATCGACGTGTACTCGATCCGTCAGCCGCTCGGCGTCGTCGCCGGCATCACCCCGTTCAACTTCCCGGCGATGGTCCCGATGTGGATGTTCGCCAACGCCCTCGCCTGCGGGAACACGTTCGTCCTCAAGCCGAGCGAGAAGGACCCGTCGGTGTCGCTCTATCTCGCCGAGCTGCTCGCCCAGGCCGGGCTCCCCGCCGGGTGCTTCAACGTCGTCCAGGGCGACAAGGTCGCCGTCGACGCCATCCTCGGACACGACGACATCGCCGCGGTCAGCTTCGTCGGCTCGACGCCGATCGCGAAGTACATCTACGAGACCGGCACCGCCAACGGCAAGCGGGTCCAGGCGCTGGGCGGGGCGAAGAACCACATGCTCGTGCTCGCCGACGCCGACGTCGACATGGCCGCGGACGCCGCGGTCGGAGCCGGGTACGGCTCGGCGGGCGAACGCTGCATGGCGATCAGCGTCGTGCTCGCCGCCGAGTCGATCGCCGACGAACTGGTGGCGAAGATCGCCGAGCGGATCCCGTCGATCCAGGTCGGCCCCGGCAACGAACCCGACAACGAGATGGGGCCCCTGATCACCGCGGAACACCGCGACCGCGTCAAGGGCTACGTCGACCAGGCGCCGGAGGAAGGCGCCACCCTGGTGGTCGACGGTCGACACGATCTGCCGTCGGAGGGCTACTTCCTGAACCCCACGCTGCTCGACCACGTCACCCCCGACATGGCGTGTTACCGGGACGAGATCTTCGGGCCCGTGCTCAGCGTGGTCAGGGTGAGCGGTTACCAGGACGGCATCGACACGATCAACGCCAACCCGTACGCGAACGGCACGGCGATCTTCACCCGCGACGGCGGCGCGGCGCGTCAGTTCCAGTTCGACGTGCAGGTCGGCATGGTCGGCGTCAACGTGCCGGTGCCGGTCCCGGTCAGCTACTACAGCTTCGGCGGGTGGAAGTCGAGCCTGTTCGGCGACACCCACATGTACGGCCCCGAAGGCGTCAACTTCTACACCCAGGCCAAGGTCGTCACCAGTCGCTGGCCCGATCCCTCGACCAGCAGCGTCGATCTCGGATTCCCGGAGACCCGATGACGGATACCGCCGTGGTCACCGCAGCGAGGGAAGCGCCAGCGACGAGCTGCACCCGAACGAGGAGAACCGCAGGGCCGACGAGAGAGGGCATGTGATGGACATCGGCCTGGTTCTGCAGACGACGCCACCAGCGGCGCGGGTGATCGACCTGGCGAAGCGGGCCGAGACGTACGGGTTCTCGCACGTGTGGACGTTCGACTCCCACATCCTGTGGGAGGAGCCGTACGTCATCCACTCCAAGATCCTCGACGAGACCCGCAACGTGATCGTCGGTCCGATGGTGACCAACCCGGCGACGCGCGACTGGACCGTGACGGCCTCGACGTTCGCGACTCTCAACGAGATGTACGGCAACCGCACGGTGTGCGGGATCGGCCGGGGCGACTCTGCGGTGCGGGTGACCAACGGCAAGCCGACGACGTTGGCGACGATGGGCGAGTCGATCCACGTCATCCGGGAGCTCGCCAACGGCCGCAGCGTCGACTACCAGGGCTCGACGATCACGCTGCCATGGGCGTCGAAGAGTCGTCTCGAGGTGTGGGGTGCCGGGTACGGGCCCAAGGCGCTGAAGCTGATCGGCGAGACGTGCGACGGGTTCATCCTCCAGCTCGCGGACGAGTCGATCGCCGAGTGGACGATCGGAGCGGTGCGGACCGCAGCGAGCGACGCCGGCCGCGATCCCGACGACATCACGATCTGCGTCGCCGCGCCTGCCTACGTCGGTGACGACGTCGCCTACATGCGCGACCAGTGCCGCTGGTTCGGTGGGATGGTCGGCAACCACGTGGCCGACATCGTCGAGCGCTACGGCGAGTCGGCCCCGGTGCCCGCCGCGCTGACCGACTACATCGCCGGTCGCGAGGCCTACGACTACAACGAGCACGGTCGCGCCGGTAACACCCACACCGCGTTCGTTCCCGATGAGATCGTCGACCGGTTCTGCATCCTCGGCCCGGTCGAGGCGCAACTCGAACGGCTGCACGCGCTGGCCGACCTCGGCGTCGACCAGTTCGCGATCTACCTGCAGCACGACGGCAAGGACCACACGCTCACGCAGTACGGCGAGCACGTCATCCCGGCCCTGCGCGATCAGGCACTCGCCAAGACCTGAGCGGGCACGGTCAGCGGCGGGGCCACAGCCCCCAGACCGTCCAGCCGTGGTCGGGGAAGCCGACGGCGTCGGCCACGCGGGCGCTGGCGTGGTTGTCGGGCGCGTGGAGATAGGTCGGTACCGCTCCCTCGGCGATGACCCGCCGTGCCGCCGTCGCCACGAGCCGCCGGGCGAGGCCGAGGCCACGGGCAGCGTCGTCGGTGACCACGGAGAGTTCCTGACCGTGCTCGTCGTGCACCTTGATCCCGACGCCGGCGATCGCTCGCCCGTCGTCGTCGAAGGTCACGAGGCGGGGACCGTTGAACGGAGCGAGCCACTCCGGGAGATCACCGGTCTGGTGCTCGAACCACTGGCCGAGATCGACGATGTCCGCGTCGACCTCCACGGTCGTGCGGAACACGCCGGCACCGAAGGCCGCCGGACCGACCTCGAGGATCGAGCCCAGTTCGTCGCCGAGCCCCGGCCGCTCGAGGTCGTCGCCGATGGCTTCGGCCACCGCGTCGACGGCCGCCGGCGGGACGGCGATCACCGTCCCGGTGCCGTCGCCGACGCCCTGCAGTGGTCGCACCACCCCGTCCCAGGTCGGCTCCGACCGCGCCGCATGGCCGACGACGTGGACGCCGTCGGCCGGCGGCGGCCATGCGCCGACCCACGATCGAAGGTGCAGCGTCAAGCGGTCGTCGCTCACGGCCTGCGTTGTCGTGAACACGGTGCGGTCCAGGTGCGCGGCTCGTTCACGAGAACGGGTCAAGACAGGGCGGCGTCGGCGACGGAGAGGGCGGCATCGAGGATTGCGAGGCCGTCGCGGGCGAGTTCGTCGGGGGTGTTGCACGGAGGCACCACGTGGATGCGGTTGCCCGCCGACAACGGCCACATCCCGTTGCGCTTGCACTCGGCGACCACGGCGCCGACGGTTGCCGGTGGAGCGGGCTCGCGGGTGGCGGGGTCGGCGACCAGTTCGACCGCCCAGAACACGCCCAGCCCGCGGACCTCGCCGACCGCCGGGTGCCGCTCGGCCAGGTCGCGCAGCGCCGGACCGATGACGTCGTCGCCCAGGTGCCGGGCGTGGGCGAGCACCCCTTCCTCCTCGAAGATCCGGATGCTGGCGACGGCGGTCGCACAGGCGAGCGGGTGGCCGGAGTAGGTGAGCCCGCCGGGGAACATCCGGTCGTCGTAGGCGTGGGCGATCGCCGAGGAGATCACCACGCCGCCGAGCGGGACGTAGCCGGAGTTGACGCCCTTGGCGAAGCAGATCAGGTCGGGCTGGGCGCCCCAGTTCTGCCAGGCGAACCACTGCCCGGTGCGGCCGAAGCCGGCCATCACCTCGTCGGCGATCCAGACGATGCCGAACTCGTCGCACAACGACCGCACGCCCTCGAGATAGCCCGGTGGGGGCACCAGGATGCCGTTGGTGCCGACGACGGGCTCGAGGATGATCGCCGCCACCTTGTCGGTGCCCTCCATGACGATCGTCTCGCGCAGGTGCTGCAGCGCCCGTTCGGTCTCCTCCTCGGGTGACGACGAGTGGAACGCCGACCGGTACGGATACGGCCCCCAGAACTTGACGAGCCCGGGCACCGACGGCTCGTTCTCGAGCCGTCGTGGCTCGCCGGTCAACCCCACGGTCAACGCGGTCCCGCCGTGGTAGCTGCGGTACGCCGACAACACCTTCATGCGTCCCGTGTAGCCCTTGGCGAGACGTACGGCGTTCTCGACGGCCTCGGCGCCGGCGTTGGTGAAGAACACCTTCTCGAAATGGCCCGGCTCGACGTGGCCGCCGGCACCGTCACGGTTGGCCTTCTCGACGATCAGCCGTGCAGCTTCGCTGCGCTGGTCGTTGGCGAACGGTGGCGCCACCATGCACAACGCGTCGGCCTGGTCCTTGATCGCCTGGACCATCTTCGGGTGCTGATGGCCGAGGTTCATGTTCACCAACATGCTGGTGAAGTCGATCCACGTCGTGCCGTCGGGGTCCCAGAACGTCGACCCCGATGCGCCGGCGATCACCGTGGGGTCGAGCGCGCCCTGGACCGACCACGAGTGGAACACACGGGCGCGGTCGTTCTCGTAGGCCTGGCCGAGCAGCGCCGAGGGTGGGGTGTCGAGTTGGGTCACCCCGCGATCGTATGGCACCGGAGCGGATGGGTCTACGGTTGTGGCCATGGGAGACATCGTCGAATTCGCGAGCAACGGCAACGAGGCGTCGGGCTACCTGGCGCTCCCCGATGGCGGCACGGGCCCGGGCGTCATCGTGGTGCAGGAGTGGTGGGGCCTCGACTCGGGCATCAAGGAGATGGCCGACCGGTTGGCCGCAGCAGGCTTCGTCGCGCTCGCTCCCGACCTCTACCACGGTGAGCTCGCCGGGCACACCGAGATGGACAAGGCCGGTGAACTGATGAGTCAGCTGCCGCCGGACCGAGCGGCGCGCGACATGAGTGGTGCCGTCGACTTCCTCGCCGACCACGACACCACCACGGGTGACGGCATCGGTGTCATGGGCTTCTGCATGGGCGGGATGTTGACGTTCGTCCTCGCCGCGCTGCGTCCGGACAAGGTGAAGGCCGCCGTGCCGTTCTACGGGTTCCCGCAGGGCGACGACCAGCCCGACTACTCGAAGATCGAAGCGGCCATCCAGGGCCACATGGCCGAGCACGACGACTTCTTCGCGCCGTCGGCCGCCATGCATCTCGAGGAGGAGCTGAAGGCGTTGGGCAAGGACGTGTCGATCACGGTGCACCTCGGCACCGGGCATGCGTTCATGGCGCCGCACAACGCGCTCGGCACCCAGAACCAGGAGAAGTACGACGAGATCTGGCCGCAGGCCACCGCGTTCCTCCACGACAAGCTCGGCTGAGTCGGATCCCGTGACCACACGATTCGACGCCGTCCTGTTCGACGCGGGCGGCGTGCTGGTGCTGCCCGACCCGACGGTGCTCGTCCCGCTGCTCGTCCGCTACGGCGCCTCGACCGACCTCGAGCAGCACCGGCGAGCGCACTACCTCGGGATGAAGGCGAAGTCCGACCGGTCCGAGCCCGAGGGCTCGTGGAGCGTGTACGACGATGCCTACGTCGCCGCGCTCGATGTCGAGTCGTCGGAGCGGGAGGAGGCGGCGTTCGTCCTCGGACGCACACGCAGCGCCTGGCTGTGGCGGTGGATGATCCCCGAGACCCGGGCGGCGCTCGACGCACTGGCCGCGGCCGGTGTGCCGATGGGCATCGTGTCGAACGCCAGCGGCCAGATCGAGGCGATGCTGCGCCGTGAGATCTGCCAGGTCGGCGCCGGTGACCACGTCGAGGTCCGCTGCATCGTCGACAGCCATCTGGTCGGCGTCGCCAAGCCCGATCCGGCGATCTTCGATCACGCCCTGCCACACTTCGCCGAGTTCGAACGCGAACGCATCGCCTACGTCGGCGACTCGGTGACGATGGACATCGGAGCCGCCACCGCCGCCGGCCTGCACCCGATCCTGCTGGACCCGTACGACCACCATGCCGGCGCCGACTTCGAACGCATTGCTTCGGTGATCGACCTGGCCGCAGAACTCGCCTGACCCCGGAGTGTCCGCGCCGAGTCGGCCGGCACGTCGTCCGATGCGAGCACCACACCGAACAGGGCGCCCTGGGCCGCTCGGATCGTCGTCATCCCGGCCACCCACGATCAGTGGCGCCAACGTCACCCACAGATCGTTCACGGGTCCACCGAGATCTCAGACGAACGGGGGATGCTCAGGCGGTGCTCGCGGAGATCAGCTGCCGGGCGATCACCTTGAGGCACAGGGTCTCGTCGGCCCCCTCGAAGATCGACAGCACCCGGGCGTCGACGTACAGCCGGCTGACGGGGAACTCCTCGGCGTAGCCCATGCCGCCGTGGATCTGCATCGCCTCGCGGCTGACCCACTCGGCGGCCTTGCAGACGTACGCCTTGACCATCGAGGCCTCCATCGCCCCTTCTCCCTTGGCCATGAGCGTGGCGACGGCGTAGGAGAACTGGCGGCCGGCCTGGGTCAACACCGCCATGCGGCCGAGCTTGGCCCGGGTGAGCTGGTAGTCGATGATCGCCGACCCGAACACCGTGCGGTTCTCGGCGTAGTCGAGCGCGGCTTCGTAGGCGGCCTGCATGACGCCGACGGCGCGAGCCGCGGTCTGCAGGCGGCCGTTCTCGAATCCGGCCATCTGGTAGTAGAAGCCCTTGCCGAGCCCTTCCTCGCCGCCGACCTGGTTCTCGGCCGGGACCCACCAGTCCTCGAGGGCGATCTCGTAGGAGTGCATCCCGCGATAGCCGATCGTGTCGATCGGGCGGCCCTCCATCTTGCCGACGCGACTGGCGCCATCGACGAGGACCGGGTCCTGGGTGAACTGGAAGCCGTGGCTGTCGCCTCGGGGCTTGGGGACGATGAACAGCGACAGGCCGCGGTGGGTCTTCGAGCGGTCGGGGTCGGTCCGGGCGAGCAGGGTGAGCGCGTCGGCACGGGCGCCGAAGGTGCACCAGGTCTTGACACCGTTGATCACCCAGCCGTCCTCGCCGTTCGGGCCGGGTGCCGGCGTCGCGGTGACCTTGATGCCGGCGACGTCGCTGCCGTAGTCGGGCTCGGTGACGGCGACGGCGGGCATGACCTCGGCGGTCGCCAGCTTCGGCAGCCACTCCTGTTTCTGCTCCTCGGTGCCCCCCTTGACGAGCGCCCGCGTGAGGATCTCGGGCCGCGTGATCAGCGATCCGCCGATGCCGAGGCTCGCCTTGGACAGCTCCTCGGTTGCGGCGACCATGGCGATGTACTCCGAGTCACCGCCCTCGCTGTAGCCGCCGTACTCGGCGGGGACGCTGAGCCCGAAGGCGCCCAGTTCGGCGAGCCCGGTGACGATCTCCTCGGGCACGTCGGCGTTGGTGCGGTGCACGTGCTCGGCATGCGGAGCGATCACGTTCTGGGCGAAGGCGCCGAACGTGTCGGCGACCATCTCCATGTCGTCGTCGAGGTGGCGGGGCCCGGCCTGGTCGGCGAGGGAAGCCAGGAACTCCGGCGCCCGGAACTGGGCGACGAATGCGTGGGCGTCGGCGAGGGCATCGCGATCGACGCCCCACGCCTCCTCGCGTCCGAGGATCTTGCCGGCCAGCTCGTGGAGCATGTCGGCGGCGAACGCACAGGTGATCTTGGCCTCGACCTCGCCCTTGGCGCCGTAGTCGAGCAGCGATCGTGCGGTGGCGACGCCGGAGGCGGCGTGGGCGATGTCGTACGCGAGCACCTGGTGCACGTCGGGCCCGCCGACGGCTGCGAGCTGGCGCACGGCCTTGCCGACGATCCCGTCGGCCAGGTCGATGGCGTCGGCGGCAGCGGGCAGGTCGGGTGCGGCGATCGTGGTGGTCATGGCCCAGAACTTACTGGCCGGTAGCGCACCCGGCCATTTGAGGTCGAGGCCGTCGGGCACAATGGAGCGGTGGCGGCGATCTGTGTGTTCTGTGGGTCGAGCTCGGGTATCGACCGGCGCTACGCCGAGCACGCGGCCGCCCTCGGCACCGCCATCGCCGAGCGGGGCCACGACCTCGTCTACGGCGGCGGCCACGTCGGGCTGATGGGGGTCGTCGCCGATGCGGCGCTGGCGGCCGGTGGCGCCGTGACGGGCGTGATGACCGAGCACCTCGTCGCGGCAGAGGTGGCCCACGCCGGGCTGACGACGCTGGAGGTCACCTCGAGCATGCACCGACGCAAGGCCCGCATGGCCGAGTTGGCCGACGGGGTGATCGTGCTCCCCGGGGGCTTCGGCACGCTCGACGAGACCTTCGAGATCGTCACGTGGAACCAGCTCGGCCTCGTCGCGATGCCGGTGGTCGTGCTCGACGTGCTCGACCACTTCGCGCCCCTGTTCGAGTTCGTCGAGCGCAGCGTCGCCGCCGGTTTCGTGAGCGCACGTCACGCGCAGCTGATGTCACGGGCGTCGTCGGTCGACGAGGCGCTGCTCGCGGCGACAGCGCCGGTCGCCGAGTACTCCCCGAAGTGGCTGGGCTGAGCGGACGGCTCAGGCGCAGGGTCCGCCGGCAGCGGGGACGATCACGCCGTCGACGTCGATCTCGAACCACGGGGAGGCCTCGCGGACGAGGCCGGCCTCGACGAGGGCCTGTTGATCGGACGGCGCGGCGCCCTCGAGCGCCAGGAACGCCTCCGCGGCCATCGTCAGCGTCTGCTCGGTGGTGGTGCACGCCACCGCGCCGGCGTCGCCGGGTGCCCCGGCGACGACCTCGACGGCATCACCGATGCTGCCGACACGAACCGGCACGGTCGTTGCGGCATCCGGGCCGGAGACCGCCGTCGGGGCCGGTTCGTCACCGCCGCACGCCGAGACGGTGACGACCACGGTGACGAGCACCGGGCCCAGCAGTCGGCCACGGAGTGGGCCGAGGAGTGAGCCGAGGAGTGGTCGAGGGAGCATGCACGGTCATCGGCTGTGTACGTCTCGAACTGAACCGCGCGCTCTCGACCGGTCCGGGCCGGTACCGTCGACGACGTGCGCCGGTTCGGCATCGTCATCGCGGTTGCGATCGTTGCCGCGTCGTGCGCCTCGTCGTCGGGCGTCACCAGCATCGAGGCCAACGTCCCCGTCGACGACGGCGCTGCGCCCACCGACGAGACCGTCGCCGACGGCGATCTCGAGTGGGCCCCGTGCCCCGGCTCGGGCGGGTTCGGCCCCGCACTCGACTGCGCGACGCTGACGGTCCCGCTCGACCACGCCCGCCCCGATGCCGAGACGATCGAGCTCGCGCTCGCCCGTGTTGCCACCGATGACGACGCCGACCGGATCGGATCGCTCGTGCTCAATCCCGGTGGTCCCGGGGGGTCGGGCATCGAGTTCCTGCAATCGGCGGCGATCGTGATGCCGCCGGAGATCTCGGCGCGGTTCGACCTCGTGTCGTTCGACCCCCGCGGTGTCGGTGCCAGCACCGCCGTCGAGTGCGACGTCGACTTCGACGACGAGATCGCACTGCTCCCCGAAGGTGACGACGCCGGCTGGGAGGAGCTGGTGGCCGATGCCGAGAACCGTCCGTCGACGTGCACGCCCGAGACCGTGCGGATCGCTCCGCTGCTCGGCACCAACAACGCCGCCCGCGATCTCGATCTCGTCAGGGCGGCGCTCGGAGACGAACGGTTGACCTACGGCGGATTCTCCTACGGCACGCGGCTCGGAGCGACCTATGCCGAGCTGTTCCCCGACCGCGTCCGCGCCCTCGTGCTCGACGGCGCCGTGAAGCCGACGACCGACTCGACCGAGATCTCTTCCGAACAGGCAGCCAGCCTCGACCGGGCCTTCGTCCGCTTCGCCGATGCCTGCGACGCCGACGCCGACTGTGCAGTCGCTGCGATCGGCCCGACGCTCGAGGTGTATTCGACGCTCGCCGCCGAACTCGATGCCACTGGCGCGCTGCCGACCGATGACCCCGAACGCGTCCTCACCCCGGGCGAGCTGCGCATCGCGGGCATCGCTGCGCTCTACAGCACGCAGCTGTGGCCGGTCCTGGCCCAGGGGCTCGCCGACGCTGTGGTCGACGGTGACGGTTCGCTCCTGCAGGCGCTGACCGACAGCTACCTCGGGCGGCAACCCGACGGGACCTATGACGGCAGCCAGGACGCCGGGTTCACGATCAACTGCGCCGACGACCCGGTGCGTCCCTCGGTCGAGGTGGTGCGGGAGCAGTCCGACGAGGTGGCCGAGCGCACCGTGTGGTTCGACGACCTGCTCCGTGCCTCGACCGGATGCATCGGGGGACCGCCGCCGCTCGACCCGCTGATCGTCGGCGACGCGCTCGGCGCAGCACCGATCCTCGTCATCGGCACGACCGGCGACCCGGCGACGCCGTACGAGTGGTCGGTCGAGCTGGCCGAGACGCTGGCGTCGGCGGAGCTGTTCACCGTCGAGTCCGACGGACACACGGCCTTCCTGTCGGTGCCGTGCGTCGAGGACGTCGTCGTCGACTACCTCGTCGATCTCGAGATGCCCGCGCCCGGCGCGTCGTGCGCGAACGAGACCGCCGACGACGTGTTCCCCGCCTCCGGCGAGGGCGAGTTCGGGGCGATCATCGCCCTGTTCGACTGCTTGCGCGAGAACGGCGCCGACGTCCCGGAGTTGACCGTCGCCGACCTGCTCGCCGACCCGACCGGCGAGGCGCTGCTCGACGCCATCGACCCGACCGATCCCGCGTTCGGCCTCGCCGTGCTCGCCTGTGAGGACCTGATCCCGTCGTAGGCGCCATCGGGTGCATCACCGCCGGTCGCGGGCACCGTCCCCAGGGAGCGCACAGACTCGAGGGGGTTGTCCCCAAGCTGGCCGCGGCAATTCACACCCAATCGGGACTGACGCTCCACAGGGTGGCTCGTTCATGATGGACCCATGGTCACCCGAGCCCTTCCGACGCCCCGCCAGCGACTGCTGCGCCAGCGCCAGCACGGCGCGGTGCTGGCCCAGGCCGACCGCCGCGAGCTCGAACGATGCGGGTGGCGCACGACGCTCGAGTTCCGCGAGAACAACGTGCGCGGGCGCGACGGCCGGTTGCTCCAGGTCGAGGAGATCTGGCACGCCGAGGCCGAACGCGACGCCGTCGGCGGGCGCGATCGCGGGGTCGACGTCATCCACGCGACGGCCGAGGCGGTCGACGAGGTGTGGTCGAAGCTGCGTCGGCAGGCCGAACTCGCCGACATCCGCCGAGCGGATCGGGCCGCTGCGCAGGCGTCTTGACACTTTCTGCACGCGACGGTTGACACGTCCGTAGTTCCACTGCTGTAATTACGAACCCCGCCACCACGACATCTGGTGTCCCTGGGGTCCGCCGGCGGGAAGCGACCACCACATCTCGTGGTCCACAACGCCAACGGACACCCGTCCGGACAACAGCCACCAAGCCCCCAGCAAGCCCAGTCCAGCAAGCGATGACAGCGATGACAGCCAAGACAGCCATGACGAATCGGAGAAGCCGGTGACACTGATCGATGACAGCGTCGGAGCGACGCAGACGACCCCGACCACCGACGACCAGGCGGCACCCACGCTGCGCGACACGGCCAAGGCTGACGGCGCGACGCCGGGCGGTCAGCCCGGCGTCGCCGGCATGCGGGTGAAGAAGCGCAGCGGTGCGCTCGAGCCGGTCGACGTCAACAAGATCGTCAACGCGATCGCCCGGGCATCGGAGGGGCTGCTCGGCGTCGATCCGATGCGCGTCGCCACCCGCACGATCTCGGCGCTCGCCGACGGTGCCACCACTCGCGAGCTCGACGACCTGTCGATCCGCACCGCCGCCGGCCTGATCGTCGAAGAGCCGAACTACTCCAAGCTCGCCTCGCGCCTCTTGGCGACCGTGATCGACAAAGAGGTCCGCAACCAGAACATCCCGTGGTTCTCCGAGTCGATCAAGGTCGGTCACGCCGAGGGTCTCGTCGCCGATCACGTCCTCGAGTTCGTCGAGGCCAACGCGCCGGCGCTCAACGCCGCGATCGACTCCGACCGCGACCGCAGCTTCGAGTTCTTCGGCCTGCGCACCGTGTACGACCGCTACCTGCTGCGCCACCCGTCGCGCCGCGAGGTCATCGAGACCCCGCAGTACTTCTTCCTGCGCGTTGCGTGCGGGCTGTCGAGCGACGTCGACGAAGCCGTCGCGTTCTACGACCTGATGTCGTCGCTCGCCTACCTGCCGTCGAGCCCGACGCTGTTCAACTCGGGCACCGCACACAGTCAGATGTCGAGCTGCTACCTGCTCGACTCGCCCGAGGACAGCTTGGAGGGCATCTACAAGCGCTACACCGACATCGCCAAGTTGTCGAAGTTCGCCGGCGGCATCGGCGTCGCCTGGCACCGGGTGCGGGCCAAGGGCAGCCTGATCCAGGGCACCAACGGCCTCTCGAACGGCATCGTGCCGTGGCTGCGCACCCTCGACTCGTCGGTTGCGGCCGTCAACCAGGGTGGACGTCGCAAGGGGGCGGCATGCGTCTATCTCGAGTCGTGGCACGCCGACATCGAGGACTTCCTCGAGTTGCGCGACAACACCGGCGACCACGCCCGGCGCACCCACAACCTCAACATCGCCAACTGGATCCCCGACCTGTTCATGGAGCGCGTCGAGAAGGACTGGCAGTGGAGCCTGTTCGACCCGAAGGCGGTTCCGCACCTCACCGACCTGTTCGGCGAGGACTTCGAGCGTGCCTACGTCGCGGCCGAGGAGGCCGGGCTGTACGACAAGCAGGTCCCGGCCCGCCAGCTGTACTCCAAGATGATGCGCACCCTCGCCCAGACCGGCAACGGCTGGATCACCTTCAAGGACTCCTCCAACGAGAAGTGCAACCAGACCGGCGACACCAACGACGACGGCAGCCCCCGCGTCGTGCACCTGTCGAACCTGTGCACCGAGATCCTCGAGGTCACCGACCAGGCGAACACCGCGGTGTGCAACCTCGGCTCGCTCAACCTCGGCGCCTACGTCGACGCCGACGGCAACTTCGACTACGCCAAGCTCGGCACGGTCGTGCGCCAGGTCGTGCCGTTCCTCGACCGGGTCATCGACATCAACTACTACCCGACACCGGAAGCGGAGTTCTCGAACCACAAGTGGCGCCCGGTCGGCCTCGGCCTGATGGGTCTGCAGGACGTCTTCTTCAAGAAGGGCCTGACCTTCGACTCGCCCGACGCCAAGGCGCTCAGCCGCAACATCAGCGCCCACATCTACTTCCACGCGCTGTGGGCGTCGACCGAACTCGCCGAGGTCTCCGGCCCGCACGAGGCCTTCGAGGGAACCCGGGCGGCCAAGGGCCAGCTCCAGTTCGACCTGTGGAACACCGCCAACGGTGGCGTGACCCCGCCGGCCGAACTCGACTGGGACGCCCTGCGGGCGCGCGTCGCCGCCCACGGCCTGCGCAACAGCCTGCTGATCGCCATCGCCCCGACGGCGACGATCGCCTCGATCGCCGGCTGCTACGAGTGCATCGAGCCGCAGGTGTCGAACTTGTTCAAGCGCGAGACGCTGTCGGGCGAGTTCATGCAGATCAACCGGTACCTGGTCCGCGAGCTCCAGGCCCGCGGCCTGTGGGACGAGCAGATGATCTCCGACATCAAGCGCGCCGAGGGGTCGGTGCAAGACGTCGAGCGCATCCCGCCCGAGCTGAAGGAGATCTTCCGCACGGCATGGGAGATCCCGCAGCGGGCACTGATCGACATGGCAGCCGAGCGCGGCGCCTTCATCGATCAGAGCCAGTCGCTGAACCTGTTCATGGAGACCCCGACGATCGGCAAGCTCTCCTCGATGTACCTGCACGCGTGGAAGGCAGGGCTCAAGACCACCTACTACCTGCGCAGCCGTCCGGCGACGCGCATCAACCAGACGACCACCGGCGCCAAGAGCGCGGCACCCGCCCCCGGTGGCGGCAACGGTGGTGGCGGCGAGAGCACGCCCGCCGTCGAGAAGAAGACCTACACCGACGACGAGGCGGTCGCGTGCAGCCTCGAGAACCCCGAAACCTGCGAGGCATGCGACTGATGGCACTCATCGACCCGATCACCGACTACACCGAGCCGACCCAGGGCGAGTCGCTCGCCGACGAGTTCGAGTCCGCGTCCCCCGTCGGCGCCCACCGACCGACGAACATCCTCGATCCCGGCTACGACCTCACGCTGCGACCGATGCGGTACCCGCAGTTCTTCGAGATGTACCGCGACGCGATCAAGAACACCTGGACCGTCGACGAGATCGACTTCTCCGACGACCTCGTCGACCTGCAGCGCAAGCTGATGCCGGCCGAGAAGCACCTCGTCGGGCGACTCGTCGCGTTCTTCGCCACCGGCGACTCGATCGTGTCGAACAACCTGGTGCTCAACCTGTACCAGCACATCAACGCCCCCGAGGCCCGGATGTACCTGTCGCGCCAGCTCTACGAAGAGGCGTTGCACGTGCAGTTCTACCTCACGCTGCTCGACAACTACATCCCCGACATGGCCGAGCGCGAAGCGGCGTTCGCGGCGGTCGAGAACATCCCGTCGATCCGGGCCAAGGCCGAGTTCTGTTTCAAGTGGATCGACTCGATCCAGGGCCTGGCGAAGATCGAGACGCCCGAGCAGCGCAAGCAGTTCCTGCTCAACCTGATCTGCTTCGCCACGTGCATCGAGGGTCTGTTCTTCTTCGCGGCGTTCGCGTACGTGTACTTCCTGCGCTCGAAGGGCCTGCTCAACGGCCTGGCCGACGGTACGAACTGGGTGTTCCGTGACGAGAGCTGTCACATGAACTTCGCGTTCGAGGTCGTCGACACGGTGCGCAAGGAGCAGCCCGAACTGTTCGACGACCAGCTCGAGGCCGACATCCGCCAGATGCTCAACGAGGCGATCGACTGTGAGCACCTGTTCGCCGCCGACGTGCTCGGCGAGGGCGTGCCCGGCATGAGCCTGGGCGACACCCGCACGTACCTCGAGTTCGTCGCCGACCAGCGCCTGGCGCAGCTCGGTTACGCCCCCGAGTTCGGCTCCAAGAACCCGTTCAGCTTCATGGAACTCCAGGACGTGCAGGGCCTGTCGAACTTCTTCGAGCGCACGGTCAGCAGCTACCAGGTCGGCGTCGAAGGCGCCGTCAGCTTCGACGAAGACTTCTGACGTTACGCCGGGGGTC
>JAWLFC010000020.1:0-8377 GCA_041685755.1 Ilumatobacteraceae bacterium | reverse complement strand
CGTTACGCCGGGGGTCTGACCCCTGGCGTAACGATCAGCGGTAGAGGTCGGTGTGCTCGCCGAGGGTGGGGCCGACGTCGGCGATGCTGCCGGGGGTGCGGGAGAACTTCGGCACCACGCCGAGCATCGGCGTCTCGATGCCGGTGCGGGCCACGTGGCGCTCGATCATCTCCCGGGCGAGGTAGTGCTCGTCGCCGAGCATGTCCGCAGCGGTGTACACCCGGCCGGCGGGCACGCTGTGTTCGCGCATCAGCGCCAGCAGTTCGTCGGCGTCGAGTGTCGCGGTCCACGCGGCGACGATCCCGTCGAGTTCGTGCTCGTGTTCGCCGCGGGCACCGTGGGTGGCGTAGCGATCGTCGACGGCGAGGTCGGTCCGGTCCATCGCGTCGCAGAGTCGGGCGAAGATGTTGTCGGCGTTGGCGGCGATCAACACCTCCGAGCCGTCCCGGGTCGGATAGGCGTTCGACGGCGCGACGCCGGGTAGGGCGCCGCCGGACCGCTGGCGGAGGACACCGCCCACCTCGAGGTCGACCATCGACGACTCCATCAGCGCCGCCACCGCCTCGTAGATCGCGACGTCGATCTCCTGGCCGTGCCCGCTGCTCGACCGCTCGTGCAGTGCCGCCAGGGTGCCGATCACCGCGAACATCGCCGCCAACGAATCGCCGAGGCTGATCCCGCAGCGCGCCGGCGGCCGATCGGGGTCACCGGTCGTGTGCCGGATACCGCCGACCGCCTCACCGATCGAGCCGAAGCCGGCCTCGGCGGCCCGCGGGCCGCTCTGGCCGAAGCCCGACACGTGGGCGACGATCACACCGGGGTTCGTCGCCGACACCGTGTCGTAGTCGAGCCCGAACTTCGCGAGCACGCCGGGGCGGAAGTTCTCCAGGATCACGTCGCACTCCGCGGCCAGGCGTCGCACCATCGCGAGATCGTCGGGGTCCTTCAGGTCGGCGACCACCGAGCGCTTGTTGCGGGCGATGATCGGCCACCACAGGCTCGAGTCGTCGACGCTGACACCCCAGTGGCGCATCGGGTCGCCGCCGTCGGGCGCCTCGATCTTGATCACCTCGGCGCCGTAGTCACCGAAGAGCTGGCCGGCGAACGGCCCGGCGATGAAGTTCCCGAGCTCGAGTACGCGGACGCCGAGCAACGGGCCGGTCCGGTTGTCCATGCACCGATTCTGGCTCATGTGCCGACCCGATCCTGGTGCCGTCGACTCGTCCGGAGGCGGCCGGAGGCAGGAGACTGGGGCGGTGATGGCGCTTCCCGACTCGGTCGTGCTGCGAGACGTGAGCTTGCGCGACGGTCTGCAGGACGAGCACCCCATCCCGACCGACGTGAAGGTCGCGATCTTCGAGGCACTGGCCATTGCCGGCGTGCGCGACCTGGAACTCACGAGCTTCGTGCGACCCGACCGGGTGCCGGCGCTCGCCGATGCCGAGGCGTTCTGCGCCGGTACGAAGGGTCTCGCCGAACGTCACGGCATCGTCCGTTGGGGCCTCGTCCTCAACGCTCAGGGGGTCGACCGGGCTCTCGCGGCCGGCCTCGACCACCTGCAGTACGTCGTGTCGGTCAGCGACAGCCACAGTCGCCACAACGCCGGAACCGGTACCGACGCCGCCATGGACGAGTTCGCCGTCGTGGCTCGCCTCGCGCTCGACGCCGGCGCCACGGTCGAGATGACGCTGGCGACGGCGCTCGGATGCCCGTTCGAACATCGCGTCGACCCTGCCCGAGTGGTCGAGCTCGCGTGGCGGGCCGTCGACGCCGGTGCCACCTCGGTCGGTCTCGCCGACACGATCGGCGTGGCCGTGCCGACCGAGGTGGCGGCGCTCGTCGACCGAGTGGTCGGTGTCGTCGACGTCGCGGTGGGCGTGCACCTGCACGACACCCGCGGTCTGGCGGTCGCCAACGCCGTCGCCGCGCTCCAGTACGGTGCCCAGCGCCTCGACGCCAGCGTCGGCGGCCTCGGTGGATGCCCGTTCGCGCCGAACTCGAGCGGCAACGTGGCGATCGAGGACCTCGCCCACGGCCTCCACGAGATGGGTGTCGACACCGGTGTGTCGGTCGAGCTGCTCGTCGCCGCGGCGCGCACCGCCTGCGAGGCCCTCGGTCGGCCGGTCGCCAGCCACATCGGACTCGCCGGGCCCCGGTTCGTCTGATCGGCGACGGTCCTCGTCGTTCGGCGATCGACCGGCGATCGACCGACGATGTCCGACGCCCGGCCCGTCATCGCAGATACGGTGATCTCGATGAGCGAGTGGCTGACCAGCACGAAGGTCGCCGTCGTCGCCGGCAAGGGCGGGGTCGGCTCGTCGACCGTGGCTGCGGCCTACGCGTTGGCGGCGGCCCGCACCGGTGCCGACGTCCTGTTCGTCGCCGTCGACGGGCGGCCCGGGATGGGCCCGCTCCTCGGCGGGCGCGAGCTCGACTCCAGCGACCGCATCCTGCGGCGTCTGAAGGGCGCCGGACAGGTCCGGGGTCGCACGATCCCCGCCGAGCAGGCGTTCGGCGACTATCTCGAACTCAAGGGGGTCGGCGGGATGCTGCGTCGTGCCGCGTCGGCGGCATCGCTGCCGATGATCGCCGCCGCGACGCCCGGCCTCGAGCACCTGCTCGTGCTCGGAAAGATCAAGGAACTCGAACGAGAAGATGCTGCCGACCTGATCATCGTGGATGCACCACCCGCCGGCCATGCGGCGCCGTTCATGCGCTCGGCGATCGGGCTGTCCGACGTCGTGCAGTCCGGCCCGGTGCGCGACCAGGCCGTCGAGGTCGACGCCATGCTCCGCGATCCCGCGCGGTGCCAGGCGATGGTCGTCGCGCTGCCGGAGGAGACCCCGGTGACCGAAGCGGTCGAACTCACCGCCGAGCTGCGCGGCGACATCGGGATGACGCTGCTGCCCGTCGTCGTCAACGGTTGCTGGCCCGACCGGCCGGGTCTCGACAAGACCCCGGCAATGGCGGCGCGGTCCCACAAGGGAGTGACGCTCTCGTCCGACGCGAAGCGGGCGCTGGCCTCGTCGGCCGACTTCGGTCGCGAGCGACTCGACCGGCAGCGCCACCAGATCGCCCGGCTCGGCGTCGAGCTCGCTCTGCCGATGGCCCTCCTGCCCCGTCTCGCCACCCCGCGGCTCACGATCCACGACCTCGGCGTCCTCGCCGACGCCATCGCCGAACCCCTGTTGGAGCCCGCATCATGAGCGACGCCGACTCCTTCGCCGATCCGATCGCCAATGCGGCGCTGATCGTCACCACCGGTCCCGGCGGCGTCGGCAAGACGACCACTGCGGCGGCGCTCGGTGTCGCCGCTGCCCGCGCCGGCCGCCGCGTCGTCGTGGTCACCGTCGATCCCGCCCGCCGGCTCGCCGACGCCCTCGGCCTCGAGGCCGGTGCCGCTGCCGACCAGCCGCATCTCGTCACCGGCGTCGTCATCGACGGCGACGGTGAGCTGTGGGCGCTGATGCTCGACGCCGCCTCCACGTTCGACCGTCTCGTTCGCGAGCAGACCACGAGCCAGAAGCAGGCCGAGGCGATCCTGCAGAACCCGGTGTACCGGGCGATCTCCGGGTCGCTGGCGGGCGCGCAGGAGTACATGGCGATCGAGCGCCTGCACCAGCTCCACACGAGCGGTGAGTGGGATCTCGTGATCGTCGACACGCCGCCGTCGCGTCACGCCATCGACCTGCTCGAAGCGCCTGACCGGCTCATCAACTTCCTCGGCCACCCCGTGTACCGGACCTTGACGGCGGGTCAGCGGGCGTTCGCCAAGGTGACGAACGCGGCGGCGTCGATGTTCCTGTGGGCGGTGCGACGCCTGGCCGGTCCGCAGATCGTGGAGGACACCGTCGAGTTCTTCCGCTCGCTCGCCAACATCGAACCAGGCCTGCGCCGGCGCGCCGAAGAGGTGTCGGAGCTGCTGCGGTCCGACACGGCGACGTTCGTGGTCGTGTCCAGCCCGCGTGCCGAGGCGATCGGCGAGGCCGAGCACCTGATCGGGGCGCTGCGCGACGGCGACTTCCCGTTCGCCGGTGTCGTCGTGAACCTGATTCACCCGATGCCCGAACCGCTGGCGCCCGCCGACCGGGCGGCGCTCGCCGACCTCGACGACGGCCCGCTCGCCGACCACGTGGCCTGGCACGACGAGCTGACGGCGCTGGCGACCGCCGAACGCAACGAGCTGGCGGCGCTCGCCGATCTCGCCGAGGACGTCGCCGTGGTCGAGTTGCCGCTGATGCCCGTCGACGTCCACGACGTCGACGGTCTCGTCGGGCTCGCCGATCAGCTGGCCGGCTCGGCCTGAACGACAGCGCGAACGCGGCGGACGACGTCGTCGTCGAGCACTAACGTCGAGGTCATGGCGCTCCCCGAACTGATCGACGATCTGTTCGCCCGGCCCGACGGCATCACCCTGGCGCTGGTGGTGGCCCAGCGTGGTGAGGTCGTCGCCGAGCGCTACGGGGTCCAGCCGGAGAACCTCTTCCAACCCGAGATCGAGATCGCCGCCGGCTCGACGCTGCTGTCGTGGAGCATGGCGAAGTCGATCACGCACGCGGCGGTCGGCATCCTCGTCGGCGACGGACGACTCGATCTCGACGCCCCCGCCCCGGTGCCGGAGTGGGCCGGCACCCCGAAGGCCGACATCACGACACTGCAGCTGCTCGAGATGCGCTCGGGTCTGCGATTCGTCGAGGACTACGTCGACGACTCGGTCTCGCACTGCATCGAGATGCTCTTCGGCGAGAGCGGGCCGAGCCATGCTGCCTACGCCGCAGCGCTGCCGCTGGATCACGAACCGGGCAGCGTGTACAACTACTCCTCGGGCACGACGAACATCGTCGCCCGTGTCCTCGGCGACGTCGTCACCGGTGGACCCGGCGGTGAACCCGAGGCCCGTCGCTCGGCGATGGAGGCGTTCCTCCACGCCCGACTGTTCGGGCCGGCGGGGATGGAGTCGGCGATCCCGAAGTTCGACGCCGCCGGCGACTTCATCGGCTCGACGTTCGTGTACGCCACCGCCCGCGACTTCCTGCGTTTCGGCGAGCTGTACCGCCACGACGGGGTGACGGGGTCGGGTGACCGCATCCTCCCGGCGGGCTGGCGAGATCACGCCCGCACGTGGGCGGCCCGCGACGACGACAACGGTTGCGACTACGGACGGCACTGGTGGATGTGGCCCGAGTTCCCCGGCAGCCTGTGCTGCCACGGCCACGAAGGCCAGTACGTCGTCGTCGTGCCCGATCGAGAACTGACCATCGTCCACCTCGGCAAGACCGAGGCCGACGCGCAACCGCAGCTGCGCGCCCGGCTGAGCGAGATGGTCCGGCAGTTCTGACGTCGGAGTTGGTAGGAAGGTGCGGTGACGGATCCGGTCGACGAGGAAGCAGACACCACGCGCGCTGCGACCGCGGCTGCCGGGACGGAACACGACGCCACCCACGAGATGGATCGTGGGGTGCTCCCCACCGGCGAGCTGCCGGCGCTGGTCCGCACCGAGCGCGACGTCACACCGCGTCTCCGCCCGGTGCGACTGACGATCAAGGCGTTGTTGCTCGTCATCCTCGCCGTGTTCCTCCTGCCACCGGTCATCAGCGGCTTCCGTGACGCGTGGGACACGATCTCCGATGTCAACCCGGCGCTGCTGGCACTCGGCTTCGCCCTGCAGCTGGTGTCGCTGTTCTGCTACTCCCTGCTCACCCGGGCGACGCTCGGAACCGCCGGCCACCGGTTGTCGATGGCGCGGATCTTCCGGATCCAGCTGAGCACCAAGGCACTGTCGAACGTCGTTCCCGGCGGCAACGCCGCCAGCTCGGCGCTCGGGTACCGGCTGCTGACGCTGTCGGGGATCAGCGGGCCCGACGCCGGCTTCGCACTGGCGACGGCCGGTATCGGCTCGGCGGTCGTGCTCAACATCATCTTCTGGACGGCGCTGATCGCGTCGGTGCCGTTCCGCGGCGTCAATCCGCTGTACGGGACCGCAGCCGTCGCCGGCATCGTGATCATGGCCTTCGCTGCACTGCTGGTGGTCGGTGTGATGGACGGATCGGGGCGCGCCGAACGGTTCGTGCGGTGGACGGGCCGCACGCTGCGACTCGACGAGGACAAGTTCGCCGCCGTGTTGCACCAGGTGGCCGAGCGGCTCGAGGAGCTGTCGGGCGACCGCCAGCTGCTGCGGCGCGTCGTGTTCTGGGCGACCGCGAACTGGTTGCTCGACGCGGCCTCGCTGTGGGTGTTCCTGCGTGCCTACGGCGAGTCGCTCAGCCCCGAGGCACTGCTCGTGGCGTTCGGTCTCGCCAACGTGCTCGCCGCCGTCCCGATCCTGCCCGGTGGCCTCGGCGTCGTCGAGGGCGCCTACACCGCGGCGCTGACCGGCTTCGGCGTGCCGGCGCGCGTCGCCGTGCCGGCGATCGCGACCTACCGGTCGGCGCAGTACCTGATGCCGATCGCCATCGGCGGGCTCGCCTATGCGTCGTTGCGAGTCGGCCCGTGGAAGATCGAGAAGCGCGACCGGCTGGTGCGTCTGCGTGACCTCGCTCGTGCCGAGACCGAGAAGGGCGAGTCGCGGATGGACTTCGCCCTGCGCTTCGGTGGCCCCCGGGCGCTCCCCGACCCCGAGATCGACCCGGCGCTGGCGGCGACGTTGCCGGGAGCGCCCGAGCGACCGTCCGACGAGAGCAACACCGACGACGATGCCGGGGACCCGTCCGGCGAGCGCCGCAGCTGACGCTTTCTCCGAGGCGAGATCGCGGCAGTACCGTCGATGTCATGACAGCGCACGAACGGCCCTTCGGTCGGTATCTCGAGGACTTCACGCCCGGCGACATCCTGCGGCACTGGCCCGGCAAGACGATCACCGAGTACGACGACCACCTCTTCTGCATGATCACGATGAACCACCACCCGTTGCACACCAACGACTGGTTCGCCGCCGAGTCGGTCCAGGGCCGCAACGTCGTGGTCGGCAACCTCGTGTACAGCCTGTGCCTCGGCATGAGCGTGCCCGACGTGAGCGGCGCAGCGATCGCCAACCTCGAGGTCGAGACGCTGCAGCACAAGTTCCCGACGTTCCACGGCGACACCATCCATGCCGAGACCCGCGTGCTGGAGGTCAAGGAGTCGTCGTCGAAGCCCGACCGCGGCGTCGTGACCGTGGAGACCAAGGGCTTCAACCAGGACGGCAAGGAAGTCTGCTACTTCCGGCGCAAGGTGCTGATCTGGAAGCGCGAGTTCGCTCCGGACCGCACGCGTCCCTACGACGGCACCGACGTCTGGGCCGACTGACCGCGTCGATGCCTCGGGGCGCTCGCCGGTGATCGACCCCGGTGCGGTCCTGGCCTGGGGAGGTCACGACCTCCGGGACCTGCCGTGGCGCCGCGAGCGCGACCCCTGGAGGATCCTCGTCGCCGAGGTGATGTTGCAGCAGACCCGGGCCGACCGGGTCGCGCCCAAGTGGGAGACGTTCCTCGATGCCTACCCGACGCCGGGGGCGTGCGCGGCGTCGTCGCTCGGTGACCTGCTGCGGCTCTGGCAGGGGCTCGGCTACCCCCGCCGGGCCCGGAACCTGCACGCGGCCGCCGCCGAGGTCGTCGACCGCCACGGAGGCCGGCTCCCCGACGATCTCGACTCGTTGTTGGCCCTCCCCGGCATCGGGCCGTACACGGCGCGGGCCGTGCTGGCGTTCGCGTTCGAGCGTGACGTCGCCGTCGTCGACACCAACATCGCCCGCATCCTCGCCCGCACCGGCGGCGTCCGCTTGACGCCCCGGCAGGCCCAGGCTGCCGCCGACGCCCTCGTTCCGGCCGGCGATGGCTGGATCTGGAACCAGGTGCTGATGGACCTCGGGGCTCGGGTGTGCAGACCGACGCCGGCGTGCGACGTCTGTCCGCTCGCACCGTCGTGCGCGTGGGCGCTGGCGGGCCGGCCCGAACCCGACCCGGCCGTCGGCTCGGCCGGGGTCAGCACCCGTCAGGCGCCCTTCGAGGGCAGCGACCGCCAGAGCCGCGGTCGTGTGCTCGGCGCCCTCCTCGACGGTCCGCGCCCGGCCGGCGAGTTCGATCAGCGGATCCTCGCGACGCTCGTCGCCGATCGACTCGTCGAGGTGGACGGGGAGTCGGTCCGGCTCCCCCGGTGAGGTACCGGCCGGCGTCGCGGCCGCTCGGGACGGGGGTCCGGGGCGGGGGGCGACACTGTTGACTACCGTGTTCGACGGAAACCCTCGCTGCCGGACACCTGGCATCGCAAGGCCGACACAGAGCGGAGGAGAGTGTGCAACAACTCGAAGCGGTCATCTTCGACACCGATGGGGTGGTCACGCAGACCGCAGCGGTGCACTTCTCCGCCTGGAAGGACGTGTTCGACGAGTTCCTCGCCGACC
>JAWLFC010000107.1:0-9646 GCA_041685755.1 Ilumatobacteraceae bacterium | reverse complement strand
CCGTTCAACGGCGCCGACGTGATGCGGGTGCAGAACCTCGCCGAGCAGTTGGCCGCGAGCCTGCGGCGGGGACTGCTCCACCAGCGCATCGAGCGTGAGGCACGGGAGGACGCGCTGACGGGTCTGCCGAACCGTGTCTCGTTCGAGAAGTCGGTGATCGAGGCGGCGTCGAGGCGCAAGGGCGATGGCGAGCTCTTCGTGATCATGCTCGACCTCGATCGGTTCAAGGAGGTCAACGACACGCTCGGACACCACGCCGGCGACGAGCTCCTGCGCGTCGTCGGACAGCGCCTGTCGGCGCTGATCGAACCGGCCGACGTGCTCGCCCGCCTCGCCAGCGACGAGTTCGCCATCGTCGGCGAGCGCGCCGGACCTGACGAGATGCTCGAACTCGCCTGGGCCTGCGTGGGCGACGTCGGCCGACCGGTGACGCTCGACGGACTCGAGATCGTCGTCACCGCGAGCGCTGGGCTCGCCGTCGTCGAACCGGACGCCGAGGAGGGTACGGCGCTGCGTTTCGCCGACATCGCCATGTTCAACGCGAAGACCCAACGCCTCGGCGTCGAGATCTATCGCGACGAGATCGACCGGCGGACTCCGGCGAGGCTGTCGATGCTCGGCGACCTGAGCGCCGCCATCGAGAACGGCGACCTCCACGTCCACCTGCAGCCGAAGCTCGACCTGTCGTCGGGAACCGTGGTGGGTGCCGAGGCGCTCGTTCGGTGGACGCACCCGGTGCGCGGTGCCGTGCCGCCGGCCCAGTTCGTGCGTGTCGCCGAGGACACCGGCCTCATCAAGCAGCTGACGGACCTGATGCTCCACCGGGGCATCGGGCACCTGCGCGAGATCCACGACCGCGGCTACCACCTCGGCCTCGCCGTGAACCTGTCGACGCACGACCTGCTCGACACCCGCCTGGCGGCGCGGGTGCAGGAGCATCTCGATGCCGCCGACGTCGAGCCGGCGATGTTGACCCTCGAGATCACCGAGTCGTCGTTGCTCATCGACGCGCCGCGGGCGCGGGCGACGATCAACGAGCTCCACGAGGTGGGGGTGCGGTTGTCGATCGACGATTTCGGTACCGGGTACTCGTCGCTGAGCTATCTGCGACGGCTGCCGGTGTCGGAGCTCAAGATCGACCAGTCGTTCGTCGCCAACGTCCTGCTCGACGAGCAGGACGAGGTGATCGTGCGTTCGACGATCGACCTGGGACACAACCTGGGTCTCGTCGTCGTGGCCGAAGGCGTCGAGAACAACGAGGTGCTCGAACGCCTGAGCGACTTCGGCTGCGACATCGCCCAGGGCTACTGCATCTCTCGGCCACTGCCCCCGCAGCACCTGCTGTCATGGCTGGCCACCACCCGCCTGCCGAGCCTGAAGTCCGATCCGTTGGATTTCTCCCGCTGGGTCGACGCCGGCGAGCCCCACGAGCAGACCCCACAGCTCGACTGACCATCCCCGCCCTCCGTACCTGCCCGTCCGGACCCGACCCCGACGCGCACCCTGCCCGTCCGGACCCGACCCCGACGCGCAGGTGGGACGCGACGGAGCCCCGGCCGTGGGCCGGGGCTCCGTCACCGTGATGGTCGTTCAGCTGGCGGGCGACTTGATCGCCTCGTGTTCGTCGACCAGCTCCTGGGGAATGGTGTCGGGGACCCTGACCTCGTCGGTTTCCTTCTTGGCCCGAGCGGCCCAGGCCAATCCGCCACCGATCAGCATGAAGGTGACGCCGAGTCCGGCGAGCAGCCCTGCCAGACCGAGGCCCATCTGCAGCGTCGAGTGGGTGACCGTGCCGACGCCGAGCTCACCGACGAGTCCGTGCACCGTGCCGGTCCAGGCCATCCCGCGGGCGGGGCCCTCCAGCGGGTGCATCCGGTCGAAGTCCGTCCAGTAGCGACCTTCGATCGGGACCTCGTAGGTGCCGGCCTCGAAGACCTCTCCGTCGTACTCGACGGTCTCGTCGAGTGTCACCTCGACCGTGCCGTCGACCACGTGGTGGATGATCGTGGCCATCTGGTACATGTACTCCGTGGCGGTGTTGACCAGTGGGTCGTTGGGATCGAGGTCGCCCTCGACCACCGGGTACTGCCACTCGTCGCGCACGAGGCTGAGGATGGCCTCGGCACCCTCGGTCTGACCACGGTCGATCAGCTGACCGTCGTCGTTGTAGGACAGGGTGACGTTCTGGGCCTCGCTGAAGGCCTGCAGTGAGTCGTAGCCGTCCTGGATCCGCATGTAGGCGTAACCGCCTCCAGCGACGAACCCGAGGCCGACCACGGCGATGACGATGCCGAGGATCGACAGTCGCTGACGCATGATTGCTCCATTCATTTCGGGTGTTCGTGATCTGGTTCACGAACTCGATGGGGATGATTCTGTTGATTGCGTACTCGACTGTTGAGGGCACAAGGTCCCGAGATCGGCGGGCCGAAGGTCCCGACGTGCCTCCCGCGACGTCACGCGCCCCCTCGTCGCGCGAAGCGGTCATTGGGCCCATGCGCCCGCGTCCGCACAGGTGGATACTGGAGACGTGAGCCGTCGCCTGCCTCTCCAGCACGTCACCATCCACGGTCACGACGTCAAGTTCCGGCGCGGGGGCGCGGGCGAGCCCGTGCTGTTGATCCACGGCCTCGCCGGCAGCTCGCGTACCTGGGACGACGTGATACCGGGTCTGGTCGAGCACCACGACGTGATCGCCCCGGACCTCCTCGGCCACGGGGAGTCCGCCAAGCCGGTCGGTGATTACTCGCTCGGCGCCTTCGCCAGCGGCTTGCGTGACCTGCTGTCGGTGCTCGATGTGCCCAGCGTGACCATCGTCGGCCACTCCTTCGGCGGCGGTGTCGCCATGCAGCTCGCCTATCAGCATCCACACCTCGTCGACCGTCTCGTGCTCGTCGGCAGCGGTGGCCTCGGCCGCGAGGTGTCGTGGTTGCTGCGCCTGCTCACACTGCCGGGCGCGGAATACCTGATGCCGATCGGGTTCCCCAAGCCGCTCGTCGACCGGGCGACCGACGTCGGCCGACAACTCGGCAGGCGCAACATCCGTTGGCCGAAGCTGTCGGAGATGTGGCGGGCGTACTCGTCGCTCGCCGGGGCCCAGAACCGATCGGCGTTCGTCCGCACGATGCGCGGCGTCATCGAGCCGTCGGGGCAGATGGTCAACGCCCGCGATCGCCTCTACCTCGCCGCGCACATCCCCACGCTGATCGTCTGGGGCAGCGACGACGGGATCATCCCCGTGTCGCACGCCCACGTCGCCCACGAGCTCATCCCGACGAGTCGGCTCGAGATCCTCGACGGCGTCGGACACTTCCCGCACGTCGAGGCAGCCGAGCGGTTCAACGAGGTGCTGGTCGACTTCATGGCGACGACGGCCCCTGCGTCGACGCAGCACGAAGCGCTGCGCGACGTACTGGTCGAAGGCGCCTGACACCCTCCGAGCGTCGGCGGCCTCAGCGACGCCGGAACACCACGGTCGCGATGCCGTCGTGCTCGACGTCGTGGAGCACCTCGAGTTCCGGCCGTGCGAACGCCGCCGAGAGTTCGCCGGCAGGCGCCTGGTGCGACCCGGCAGCGTCGCCTCCGACCCGGGAGAGCACCGTGACCACACCGATGCCGCGCGGAGCGAGTCGCTCGACGAAGCGCGGGTAGAGCGCAGGATCGCGGAAGCGTCGGCAGACGATCACGTCGACGGTACGAGGATTCGATGGCAGACCGGCGTCGAGGTCGACGGTGCCGGCGTCGATGCGCCCGGCGAGCCCGAGATCGGTGGCCGCCGCCCTCAAGGTGGCGATCGCCACCGGTGACACGTCGATCGCCACCACGTGCAGGCCTCGCTCGGCCAGCCAGAGTGCCTGGCTGCCCGTACCGCACGCCACGTCGAGCGCCGTCCCCGACCTCGGAATCAACGCCTCCAGATCGGCGCGGTCGTCCAACGGCTCGGGAGCCCGCGGGGTCGGCGTCGCAGCGCGACGGTGGCGCTCGTCCCACCTGATCGCATCGGACTGCACGCGTTTCATCCTGTCAGCGGCGCCACGCCGGACGGGCGATCTGGTGCCGGGGAGGCTTGGCGTGGGATCATCGTCGGCGTGACCGACATCGACGAAGGCGCCTCGACCGAGACCTCGACCGGCTGGTTGTCGCCCGAGGACCTGGAACTCGTCCGTGCCCACGTGCCGATCGTGTACGTCGATGCGGTGCCGGTCCGGGTCGATTCGCTCGGCAACGTGACCGAGGTGGGGATGCTGTTGCGGGTGGCGTCCGACGGCACGATCAGCCGGATGGTCGTCACGGGGCGGGTGCTGTTCGGCGAGCGCGTCCGCGAGGCGCTGATGCGGCACTGCGAGAAGGATCTCGGCCCGCTCGCCCTGCCGCGGGTGCCTGCGAACCCGACGCCGTTCACGGTGGTGGAGTACTTCCCCAATCCCGAGCGATCGGGGTTCTACGACCCTCGCCATCACGCCGTCAGCCTCGCCTACGTCGTGCCGGTCGAGGGCCACTGCGAACCGACACAGGAGGCACTCGACCTCTCGTGGTTCACGCCGCAGGAGGCCGTCAGCACCGAGGTGATCGGCCAGATGACGAGCGGGCACGACCGGCTGATCCGCCTGGCGCTCGCCCATGTCGGCAAGCTGCCCTGATCCATCGGGTCGGCCGTTCGACGGTCAGCCGAGTGCGAGCACGATCCAGAGCGTCAGCATCCCCGCTGCGAGGGAGGTGATCAGGTCGCGCCGCCACCACGCGACGACGACGCTGGCGCCGATCGCGGCGAGTTCGGCGAACTCGACCCCACTCACGCCCTCGCCGCCGGCGATCAGGTTGACCGTCAGCGCCGACAGGACCGCCGGGCCGACGTAGCGCAGTGCCCGGGTGACGTCGGGCGGCAGCGGCCGGTCGGCGAGGAAGACGATCAGTCCCGCGCGGGAGGCGTAGGTGACGACGCCGACGGCGAGCACGGCGGACATGGCGGCGAGGGTGGTCATGGCGAGCCCTGCGGCGCACGGCGGCTCTGGGCGACGTCGGCGAGGTACCCGGCGGCGACGCCGCTGACGGCGCCGATCAGGATGCCGCCGTTGTTCGGGACCTCGAGCGCGAGGAGGCACACGCCGGCTCCGGTGACGGCGGCCACGACACCCGGACGGTTGGTGAGGCCGAGGACGACGAGTCCCGTGAACATGATCGCCGGGGCGACGTCGAGCCGCCACTCGGTCGGGATCGCCGAGCCGACGACGAGGCCGAGCGTGACGGTGAGGTTCCACGACGTGAAGAAGAAGACGCCGGCGGTGAGGTAGAAGCGACGCCACTCCCGCCCCGAGAGTTCGTCGCGCCCGCTGACCAGGGCGAAGATCTGGTCGATGAGGAAGAACGGGCCGATCCAGCGGAACCAACGGGGTTGGTCGTTGAATCGCGGTGCCAGTGCGGCGCTGTACATCACGTGGCGCAGGTTGATGACCGCCGCCGTGGCGACGAGCGTGAGCCAGGTCGCCGTGGCGGCGAGGCTGACCGTGGCGAGCTGGGCGGCGCCGGCGAACACGAGCACGTTCGTCGACCAGGCGACCGCCGTCGGCATGGCGGACTCGGTGATCGCCACGCCGAGCACGAGCGCGAACGGCACCGCCGGGACGAACAGCGGGATGGCCTGGCGGATCGCGTCACCGGTGATGGCACCGTTGCGGGTCTCGTCGGTGTCGGGGGCCATGGCGGCGTCAGGCTAGGTGTCGCCCGACGGCATCCCGCTCCCGAGGCTGGTGCAGCGCCTACCATGCAGGGTCGATGCCAGAGGGCGACACGATCCACCGATCGGCCAGCGCCATGCGAACCGCACTGGCCGGCAAGCCGATGCTCCGGTTCGATGCGCCGCGTCTGGTGGGCCCGGTGCCGCAGGCGGGTCGCATCATCGAAACGGTCGAGAGTCGTGGCAAACACCTCGTCGTCGAATGGGACGACGGTCTGATTCTCGACACCCACATGCGCATGTCCGGCTCCTGGCACCTGTATCGCGCCGGCGACTCGTGGCGTCGTCCGTATCGTCAGATGCGGGCGGCGATCGAGGTCGCCGACTGGGTGGCGGTGTGCTTCAACGCTCCCAATGTCGAGACCTACCGTCGTGCCGACCAGCGTCGCCATCCCGGCATGGGCCGTCTCGGGCCCGATCTGTGCAAGCCGGACATCGACCTCGGTGTGGTGGTCAACCTGCTGCTCACCGCCTCCGATCCGTCGGCTCGGCTCGGCGAGGTCCTGCTCGACCAGCGGGTGATGTGCGGGGTCGGCAACGTCTACCGCTGCGAGGTGCTGTGGGCGACCGAGCTGAGTCCGTACGCCCGCGTGGGCACGCTCACCGAGCGCGACGCCATCCGGGTCGTCAACACCGCGGCGAAGATGCTGCGGGCGAACCTCCACCATGCCCGGCGCGTCACGGCGCCGGGGGTCAAGGACGGCTTGGCCGTCTACGGTCGCAACGGCCAGCGCTGTGTGCGGTGCGGTGAGACGATCGAGTGCCGGCGGATGGGTGAGCACAACCGGGTCCTGTACTGGTGCCCGGGCTGCCAGACCCATCTCGATCCGAAGCTGGAACGATCGGTCGACGACACACCGATGGACCCGCACCCGGCAGCCCAGCGCTGGCTCGCGGAGCTCCCCTGGAACCGCGACGCCAGCTGACACCCCACCCGGTTACGCGGTGCCAGGCACCGCGTAACCTTCAGCCTCGGCCGAGGATGCGTTCGACGGCGATCTCGATCACGACGCGATCGTCGCGCTCCTTGGGTTGGCGGTAACGGGCGGCGTAGCCGTCGACGCCCGCCTTCACGCCGTCCGGATCGGTGACCAGGCGGACCGGTCCCTCGAGGCTCAGCCACCGTCCGCCGTCGACCTGGCCCACCGCCGCCCGCTGGCCAGCGGCCTCCATGCGGGCGGCGTTGACCGCCTTCTGCGATGCCGCCCACGTGATGACGCGTGCGACCCGGGCCTCGGCGTCGTAGCTGAAACCGACGGCGACGACGTGCGGGGAGAGATCCTCTCGCAGGGTCGTCAGGGTCGCCAGGTGGTACTCGCGCAGGAACGCGAGCACCTCGTCGGGGAGGTCGGCCGGATCGAGCGCCATCACCCCACGCTACCGACGCGTTGCAGCAGGGGTCTGACCCCTGCTGCAATCGGTCACTCGGTGGCGATGGCGTCGAGAACGTTCATGTTCGACGCCTTGTACGAGGGGTAGAGGGCGGCGAACAGACCGGCGACGACGGCGCCGACGAGGATCATCACGATGATCGTCGGGTTGAACGCCAGTTGGCTGATCACGTCGTCGGGCACGGCCAGGGACAGCACGACGCCGAGGAACGTGCCGAGCACGATGCCGACGAGCGCTCCGAAGAAGGAGACGATCACCGCCTCCCAGCGCACCGAACGGCGGGTCTGGCGCTTGTTCATCCCGACCGCTCGCAGCAGTCCGATCTCGCGTGTCCGCTCGAAGACGCCGAGCGCCAGCGTGATCGAGATGCCGAGGATGGCGATCAGGATCGCGAACGCCAGCAGCATGGTGAGGATGATCAGCAGCTGGTTGATCTGTGCCTCTTGGGCGTCGAGGAACTCGGCGTTGGTCTGCACGTTCGCCTGAGGGAACGGCTCCATGGCCGCGAAGACCGCAGCGTCGCCGACGGCTGGGTCGACGCCGTCGGCCAGCTTCGCGATCACGAAGAAGTCGCGTGCCGGCGCGTCGCTGATCTCCTCGAGGGTGTCGAGCCCGATCAGCCAGTTGCCGAACGTGGCGTCGCCGTAGATCCCGGCGATGGTCAGCGTCGTGGTGACCCCGTTCTGGAACGTCACCTCGAGCGTCGAGCCGACGCCGACGTCGAGATCGCGGGCGGGATCCTGGTGGAGCAGCAGTTCGTTCGGGCCGAGCTCGGCGATCGTCCCGTCCTTCAGATCGGGGTCGACGAGCCTCTCGAACGCCACTGGGTCGACGGCACCGAAGTTCTTGGTGCTCCCGTCGACCTGGCCACTGATCGAACGCACGGGGGTCACCGCATCGAGTTCGGGCACCTCGGCGAGCGTCTCGCTCACCACCGGCGACAACCCCTGGAAGCTCTGGTCGGTGACGATGTAGTCGGCGGTGATCGCGCTCTCGAGCGTGTCGACGAGCGTCGCCCGCAACGACGAGGCGAACACCGCCGAGCCGCTGACGAGGGCGACGCCGATCATCAGCGCCGACGCGCTCGACGACGTGCGTCGGGGAGCCCGAGCGACGTTCTGGCGGGCGAGTGCACCCGGCACCTTGAACATCTTCTCGATCGGCCAGCCGAGGACCCTCGTCACCGGCGTGGCGACCGTCGACGACAGGCTGGCGACCCCGAGGAACAGCAGCAGGGCGCCGCCGCCGGCGAGCGCGATCAGCCCGGTGGTGCCGCCGGGGCGGACGAACAGGCCGAACACGAACAGCGCCAGACCGACGGCGGTGACGATGACCCCGCCGACCAACCGCCGTGTCCGCATCGCGACGAAGCCGAGCTCGGGGCGCATCGCCGCCACCGGCGGGATCCGCGACGCCTTGCGCGACGGCACGATCACCGACACCATCGTGATCCCGACGCCGACGAGGGCGGCGATCACGACCGTGCGGACCTGCAGCACCGTCTGCGTGTCGGGGAACCCGGCGCCGGCGGCGTCGAACAGGAAGATCAGCAAGTTGGCGACGCCGATGCCGCCGAACAGCCCGAGAATCGTCGCGACGATCCCGAGCGTCAGCGCCTCCATCGTGATCATCCGTCGCACCTGACGGCCCGAGGCGCCGACGGCGCGCAGCAGCGCCAGCTCGCGCAGACGCTGACCGATCGTGATCTGGAACACGTTGTTGATGATGAACGCGCTGACGAAGGCCGTGATGAAGGCGAAGACCAACAGACCCGTGCCGAACACGCCGATGAACTCGTTGATCTGGTCGGAGGTCTCTTCGGCCACCTGGGCGCCGGTGACCACTTCGGTCTGGGGCGGCAGGATCGCTTCGATGGCGCGCTGTACCGCCGCCTCGTCGGCACCCTCGGCGAGCTGGAGGTCGATCGCGTCGACCTTGCCGTCGGCGCCGAAGTTGGCGAGCGCGGTCTCGAGGTCGAGGGCGACGAGCTGGGCGCCGCCGAAGCTGTCGGCGCTGCCGAGCCCGACCGTGGCGGTGATCGTGCCCTCGAACCGGCCGACGTCGGTGAGGTAGCCGACCGTGTCACCGACGTCGAAGTTCTCGGCGTCGGCGGTCGCCTTGTCGATGGCCAGTTCGTCGGGCCCCGACGGTGGGCGACCCTCCTTGATCGTGACGCCGGCGATGCCCTCGTCGCCCTCCCACGACACGCCGATCGTCGGGCCGCCGGCGGGAGTGATGACCTCGCCGTCGGCGTCGAGCAGCTGCGCGAAGCGCTGGAGGACGGGTTCGACGATGGCGACGCCCTCGATCTCGCGGAGTTGGTCGGTGATGCCGACGTCGATCGGGTCGCGGGCGTCGTCGGTCTCGAACTGCTGGGCCGAGCGCACCTCGAGGTCGATGTTCTCGTTGAGTTCGGTGAAGAGGTTGTCGAATGTCGCCCTCAGGCTGTCGGCGAGGACGAACGAACCGACGACGAACGAGACGCTGGCGGTGATCGCGAACGCGATCGCCAGGGTCCGC
>JAWLFC010000019.1:30863-37756 GCA_041685755.1 Ilumatobacteraceae bacterium | reverse complement strand
ACGAAGAACGTGAACGCGTTGATGTACGCGCTGGCGTCGCTGGATCCGGGTTCGGCGAGGTTGCGCACGAACAGCAGGGCCACCTGGTTGGCGGCGACGAAGCCGATCGTCCAGAACGACAGCGACAACAGCTTGCGGACCGCCGGGTGCCGGAGGTCGAAGTGGGGGCGGAACCGGTATCCCGTGGCGAACATCGCCGGGATCAGCACGGCGGCCATCGTCGCGATCCCGACCGTCGCGCCCAGCCCGAGCGTCCAGCGCAAGCGGTCGTCGGTCAGCACCTCCTCGAGCTGCCAGTCGGCCGAACCGGGGTTCGGCAGCGACAACAGGAAGGCGATGATGACGAGGTTCGGCAGGATCGGCGCCCACGCCGCGGCGAAGAACCGGCGACGGCTGTTCAAGAACGCGTTGGCGAGCCCGACCAGCCCGTAGAACAGGATCTGGACCAGGAAGATGCGGGCGAGCGTCGTGCCCACCGAGCGGTAGACGTCGGCGTCGACACCGTCGGCGACGTTGACCGAGTACAGCCCGAAGATCAGCGGCGCGGCGACGACGGCGACGACCGTCAGTGCCACCATCAGGGCGACGGCCACCGTCAGCACGACGTTGGTCGACTCCTCGTCGTCGTTCTCGAGGAAGGTCGAGAACAGCGGCACGAGCGTCGCCGACAGCAGCCCGCCGAGCAGGAGCTCGTAGACGACGTTGGGCGTCTCGTTGGCGATCAGGTAGGCGTCGGACAGCGCGGTCTGGCCGAGCACGTAGCCCAGCACGACCAGCCGCAGCAGTCCGGTGAGGCGGGAGAGTGCCGTGCCGCCGGCAACGACGACGTTGCTCCGCAGCAGCCCACTCATCCGAGCGAACGCTAGTGCTGCCGCTCACCCCGGGCAGGTACACCCGATGGGTGAACGGTTTCGCGGTCAGTCCGCTGGGAACAGGACTCCGTCGATCACGTGGATCACGCCGTTGGACGCTGCGATGTCGGCGGACGTCACCTCGATGCCCTCGACGCTCACGGTGCCGTCGGCGACGGTGAACCCGAGCTCGGTGTCGCTCATCGACGTGACGGTGGCGCCGTCCTCGATGTCGGAGCTCGTGATCGTCTCATCGGCGATCACGTGGGTCAACAGGATCTCCTCGACCAGATCGACGTCGGTGAGGAAGTCGTCGAGCAGGATTCCGAGGTCGTCCAACGCCGTGTCGAACGCGTCGTTGGTCGGCGCGAAGACGGTGTAGGGCCCCTCACCCGACAGCGTCTCGCCGAGTTCGGCCGTCTCGACGGCCGTGACGAGCGTCGACAGCTCCGGGTCGCCCATCGCGACGTCGACGATCGTCTCGTCGCCCACCACATCCGTCGTGTCGACCACGTCGGTCGTGTCGTCGTCGTCGCAGGCTGCGGCGATCAACGTGAACGCGGCCAGCGGCGCGAGCAGGCGGGTGACCCGGGAGTGAGTTGAGTGTCGTGGTGTCATTCACCGCGCCTACCCACGGGTCGCCGACACCCGAACCGACCGACCACGCTCGGTGATCCGATTGACCCGTGGGTCAAGACGGCGGGTAGCGTCGGGGCCATGACGACCACGGATGCCGGCACGCCCGGGAGCCTCACCAACCGCTTCGAGAGCGTGCAGGCGGTGCGCGACGCCCTGCGCGACGTCAACTACCTCGCCGACGACGGCATTGCCGGTGTCGCCTACCTCGCCGACCGGCTCGCCAAGCCGGTGCTCATCGAGGGTCCGGCCGGTACCGGCAAGACTCAGCTCGCCAAGTCGATCGCCGAGATCACCGACGCCCGCCTCATCCGCCTGCAGTGCTACGAGGGCCTCGACGAGTCCAAAGCGCTCTACGAGTGGAACTACAAGAAGCAGCTGCTGCGCATCCAGACCGAACGCGGTGAGCAGGGCGAGGACTGGACCGAGATCAAGGACGACATCTTCTCCGACGAGTTCCTGCTCACCCGCCCGCTGCTCGAGGCGATCACCGCCACCGAGCCCGTCGTGTTGCTGATCGACGAGGTCGACCGCGTCGAGGTCGAGACCGAGGCACTGCTGCTCGAGATCCTGTCCGACTACCAGGTGTCGATCCCCGAGCTGGGCACGATCACCGCCACACAGATCCCACTGGTGTTCCTCACCTCGAACAACACCCGCGAGCTGTCCGAGGCCCTGAAGCGGCGCTGTCTCTACCTGCACGTCGACTACCCGCAGCTCGAGCGCGAGAAGGAGATCGTGCTCGCCAAGGTGCCCGACATCACCGAGCAGCTCGCCGACCAGGTCGCGCGCATCGTGCGCTCGATCCGCCAGCTCGATCTCAAGAAGGCCCCCAGCGTCTCCGAGACGCTCGACTGGGCCCGCACGCTGCTGCTGCTCAACATCGAGACCATCGACGAGCAGACCGCCAAGGACACGCTCAACGTGCTGCTGAAGTACCAGACCGACATCGCCAAGGCCGCCAAGGAGCTGTCGGTCGACGAGTGACCGGCTGACCCGATGCTCGACCTCCTCAACGGCTTCGTCGTCGAACTCCGCAACGCCGGGCTGCCCGTCAGCCTGACGGAGAACCTCGACGCGATGGAGGCCGTTCAGCACATCCCGATCGAGGACCGCGAGGCGTTCAAGTACGCGCTCGGCGCCACGCTGATCAAGAACCACGCCCACTGGCGCAGCTTCGAGACCGTGTTCGAGGTGTACTTCAGCCTGCGGGGCCCCGAGTACAAGCTCGTCCAGGACAGCGATGACGACACCGACATCGACGATCTCTGGCGGGAGCTCCAGGAGCAGCAGAAGCAGGAGGGCACCGGTGGGGCCGGAGGGCTCGACAGCCTGACCCCCGAAGAGATCGCCCAGATGCTGATGTCGGCGCTGATGAACGGCGACCAGGGTGTGATGCGCGCGCTCGCCAAACAGTCGGTGCAGCGCTTCGCCGGGATGGAGCCGGGTCGCCCGGTCGGCGGCACGTACTACCTGTATCGCACGCTGCGCAATCTCGACCTCGACGGCATGCTCGACAAGATGATGGAGCAGGCCCGCCAGGACGCGAACGGCGAGTTGACGTCGCTCGAGGAACGTCTCGAGAAAGAGGAGTTCGAGGACCGCATCGAGAAGTTCAAGGGGGAGATCGAGGCCGAGATCCGTCGCCGTCTCGTCGCCGACCGCGGCGCCGAGGCCATGGCCAAGACACTCCGCAAACCGCTTCCCGAGGACGTCGAGTTCATGCACGCGTCACGCGACGAGATGCAGGCGTTGAAGAAGTCGCTGTACCCGCTGACCCGCAAGCTCGCAGCGCGCCTGGCCCGCAAGCGTCGCCACGGGCGCAAGGGCCCGTTGGACTTCCGCAACACCGTGCGACACTCACTCAGCTACGGCGGCGTGCCGGCCGAGCCGAAGTTCAAGTACCCGCGCCCTGCCAAGCCCGAGCTGATCGTCGTCGCCGACATCTCCGGCTCGGTCGCCGCGTTCGCCCGCTTCACGCTGATGCTCGTCTACGCCATCCAGAACCAGTTCTCCAAGGTGCGCTCGTTCGTGTTCATCGACGGCATCGACGAGGTGACCGACTACTTCAAGGCCACCGAGGACATCACCGAGGCGATCCACCGGGTCAACACCGAAGCCGACGTGGTGTGGGTCGACGGGCACTCCGACTACGGCCACGCCTTCGAGGTGTTCTGGGAGCGCTACGGCAAGGACGTCGGCCCGAAGTCGACCGTGCTGCTGCTCGGCGACGCCCGCAACAACTACCACGCCAGCCAGAGCTGGGTCGTCAAGGAGATCCAGCACAAGGCGCGCCACGTGTACTGGCTCAACCCCGAGCCGCGCAGCTACTGGAACACCGGTGACTCGATCGTCGGCGAGTACGGCACCTTCACCGACGGCGTCTACGAGTGTCGCAACCTGCGCCAGCTCGAGGCCTTCGTCGAGAAGCTCGCCTGAGCCGCACCCCAAACCCCGAAATGTCGCGCTGTGATTGCGCTGAGCGCAATCACAGCGGACTTTTTCGGTTGGGTTGGGTCGAGAGTGGGGCGTTCAGGGGCGTCGCCGGCGCCGCGCCAGCGCGCCGAGACGGCCGCGGGCCATGGCGGCCCACTCGGTCGGCAGCGACGGGAACGTCACCTGGGCGAAACGATCGGCGGCTTCGCGGACGATCTCGGCGTGCGACGGGTACGGGTGCACGGTGCCGAACAGCGCCCGCAGCCCGATGCCCTGGTCGATGGCGATCGTGAACATGCCGATCAGGTCGCTGGCGCCCGGCCCGACGATCGCCGCTCGCAGGATCTTGCCGGTGAAGCGCTCGACGTCGACGACCAGGCGTCCGGCGTCGATGTCGTCGGTGTAGCCCCGGTCGACCTCGGCGTGGTCGACGACGATGCGCCGGCGCGACGACTCCGAGACGCCGGCCAACTCCTGCAGCGTCAGGCCGACCGACGCCACCTCGGGTTCGCCGTAGACCGCCACCGGAACCGCCCCGACGCGACCCCGCTTCGGCAGCTTCGGCAGGGCGATCGCCCGGACGACGCGGCGTCCCATCGCGCCGGCGCCGTGGGTGGTGAGCGTCGCTCCCGTGACGTCGCCGACGGCCCAGATCCCGTCGACCGATGTGCGACCCCAGTGGTCGGCGGTGACGCCGGTCCGTCCGGCGGCCACGCCGGCCGGTTCGAGGCTCAGCCCGTCGAGGCGCGGTCGTCGCCCGATCGCCATCAGGACCCGATCGACCCCGAGGATCGTCGATCCGTCGGCGAGGTGTGCGGTGTCGCCGTCGAATCGCTCGACCGTCGTCGCCAGGTGCAGCCCGACTCCCTGTTCGGCGAGCGAGCGCTCGACGACCTCGGTGATCAACGGGTCCTCGGTGGGCAGGAGGCGCTCCTGCAACTCCACGACGTCGACCCGCACCCCCATCGCCACGAAGGCGGTCGCCATCTCGACGGCGATCGGGCCCCCACCGACGACGAGCAGAGACGACGGCGTCGAGGGCAGTTCGAACAGCTCCTCGTTCGTGACGACCCGTGCCGGGTCCAGCCCGTCGATGGGGATCGAGATCGGATGGGATCCACCGGCGACGACGACGTGCTCGGCGCGCACCTCGTGCACGGTGCCGTGCTCGTCGACGACCTCGACGACGTGGGGGTCGCACCGACCGGTGAGCCTCGCCCATCCCCGCACCAGGTGGATGTGCTCGTGTTCGGTCATCTCGTGGTCCTCGCGCTCGGCGAGGGCGTCGCGCTTCGACCGAGCCCACGCCAGCGGGTCGTCGATGCCGGAGCGGGCGGCGTGGAGCAGGGCCTTGGACGGGATGCAGCCGACGTTGGTGCAGTCGCCGCCGACGCGATCCGCCTCGACGAGCACGACGTCGTGACCGAATCCGGCCAGACCGATGGCTGCGGTGAGGCCGCCGGCGCCGGCGCCGATCACGGCAGCGCGGTAGGTGCGGGTCGGGTCGTGTCCGATCATGTGGGGATCCCTTCCGAGGATGCCAGTGCTGCGTCGGGTTGGCGGCGCCGGAGCGCCCGGGCGATCAGCAGGCTGGCGACGAAGATCATGACGCTGACGCCCAGTGTGGCGGCATCGATGCCGCCGAGACCCTCGTCGACCCGGTCGAGTGACGCGCCGAGCAACACGAACGACACGGTGCCCGGCAGCGAGCCGAGGGCGGTCGCCAGCAGGAACGGCAGCCACCGCAGGCGCAACACGCCCGAGAGGTAGTTGACGAGGTCGTACGGCAGGAACAACAACCGCATGACCAGCACGGTCTCGAAACTGTTGTTGCGCATGCGATTCGACCACCGCCGCGCCAGCGACGCCTCGTCGGGTGTGGTCGGCGTGTCCGGGCCCCCCGGGGTTCGTCCGAGCAGCCGCCCGACGCCGTAGGCGATCATCGCCGAGGCATTCGCGGCGACGACGACCACGGCGACACCGAGTACCGGCCCGAAGAGGATCCCGCCGACGATCGTGAGGATCGACGCCGGAAACAGCACGATCGGCCGGGCGAGGTAGACGAGGACGTAGGCGAACACGCCCCACCAGGCGCCTCCGACGGTGTCGATGAACCGCTGAGCGGTCCCGCTCGTGGAGAGATCGGTGGACGACTGGTACACCTGCCAGGCGACGATCGCCGCGACCCAGACCGTCGCCACGGCACCGCGCTGGAGCCAGACCATCGTGCGCGACGGCACGGCAACGACGGTGACGTCGGCGGTGGTCATGACAGCGCGCCCCTGGCCCACCAGAGCCGTTCGGCCACGGTGAGACCGACGGCGCCGGCCATGATCGCGAGCACCACCGGGGCGGCATCGGGCCACGCCAGCGCCACGGTGAAGAACACGATCGTCTCCGTACCCTCGACGAGTCCGCGGGGCATGACGGTGCTGGTCGATGCGCCGGTGGCGGCGGCGCCGAGCGCCCGCTTCTCCCGGAGTGCCGCGAGATAGGTCCACGACACGGCGTTCACGTAGAAGGTCGCGAGGAGCACCGCGACCACGATCCAGGAGGTGCGGGTGTCGATGCCGGCGGCGATGCCGAGCGGGATCGCCGCGTAGCCGATCGTGTCGGCGACGATGTCGAGGAGTCCGCCACGATCGCTCGCCGTGCCCTGACGGCGGGCGACGGCACCGTCGAGCCCGTCGCCGAGTCGGCTCAGCAGCCAGAGCCCCACGGCCACGGCGGGAGCGCTCTGCCAGGCGGCCACGCCGGCTCCGATGGCGGTAGCCAGGGCCCCGAGTGTCAGGGCGAGGGGAGGAATCCGGCCGATCGACCCGCGTACGAGCGGACCGAGCAGGTGGTCCTTCGTGGGTCGCAGCGCGCCATCCAGCATCGAGACGATCCAACCGGTCACGCGGGGTGGACGTTCCCGTTCGGCGCGGCGTTTCCCGTTTCGTCACATCGCGGTCCGCCACCGAGTCGCCG
>JAWLFC010000019.1:0-30763 GCA_041685755.1 Ilumatobacteraceae bacterium | reverse complement strand
GGCTGGCGTGCACTGTGCCGTGCAGCACCTGCTCCCCGCCGGTCGGGTCGTCGTCGCCGGCGGTGACACTCGGCAACTCGGGACCCGCTTCGATCTCGTCGCGTTGTGCAGCGCCGTCGCCGAAGGAGAGCCGCTGACCGTGTTCCGCCGCACCGAGCGGCGCACGGTCCACGACGTCGTGTTCGAGGCTCGGGCGCGTGTCGACCGCACGACGGCGGCCGAGTTGGCCGATCGCCTCGTCCGTGCGGACCCACCGCTGGTCGTCGACAGCCGCACGGCGATCGACCGGCAGCGGTTCGGGGTGATCGCCGGCTCGATCCACGTGCCGCGGACCGTGCTCGAGTGGCATCTCGACCCGGCCAACGGCTATCGCCATCCGGCGGTCCGGTCGCAGGACCAGCCGCTCGTCGTGGTGTGCAACGGCGGCTACAGCTCGGCGCTGGCTGCGGCCTCGTTGCTCGACCTCGGTTTCACCGCCGTCAGCGACCTCGCCGGTGGCATGCGGGCGTGGATCGCCGAGGGACATCCGGTGGTCGAACCCGACCACTGTCACCTCGACCTCTGAGCGGGTCGGCGAAGTCGCCGAGTGTCAGGAGCGCTGGTAGTTCGGCGATTCCTTGGTGATCGTCACGTCGTGCGGATGGCTCTCGTCGCGTCCCGCAGAGGTGACCCGCATGAACCGGGCACCACGCAGTGCGTCGAGTGTCGCCGCGCCGGCGTAGCCCATGCCGGAGCGCAACCCACCGACGAGCTGATAGGCGACCTCGCCGAGGGGCCCGGCGTAGGGGACCCGTCCTTCGATGCCCTCGGGCACGAGCTTGTTGCTGGCGGCGCCGACGGCGGTCGAACCACCGGACGACTGACCGGTCGCGTACCGGTCCTGGCTGTCACCGGTCATGGCCCCCATCGAGCCCATCCCGCGGTAGCTCTTGTAGCGGCGGCCCTCGAACAGCTCCATCTCGCCTGGGCTCTCCTCGGTGCCGGCGAGCAGTGACCCGAGCATCACCGTGGACGCACCGGCGACGATCGCCTTGACGATGTCGCCGGAGAACGTGATGCCGCCGTCGGCGATCACGGGGATGCCGAGTTCGCGTCCACGCTCCGCGGCGAACCAGATCGCCGACAGCTGCGGCATGCCGGCACCCGATACGACGCGGGTCGTGCAGATGGATCCGGCGCCCACACCGACCTTGACGGCATCGGCTCCGGCGACGGCGAGGGCTTCGACACCGTCCTCGGTGACGACGTTGCCGGCGGTGACGGGGAGATCGGGCCACGAGCCCTTGATCCGTTGGATCGCCTTCACGACGTTGGCCGAGTGTCCGTGGGCGGTGTCGATCGAGACGGCGTCGACGCCCATCGCCACGAGCGCCTCCACCCGCTCCTCGACGTCGGCGCCGACACCGACGGCAGCAGCGCAGCGCAGACGCCCGCCCGAGTCACGCGAGGCGTTGGGGAAGTCGAGGCGCTTCTGGATGTCCTTGACCGTGATCAGGCCGGCGAGGCGGCCATCGGCGTCGACGAGCGGCAGCTTCTCGATGCGATGCTGCTGCAGGACCGCCTTGGCCTGGTCGAGCGAGGTGCCGACCTCGGCGGTGACCAGCCCGTCGGAGGTCATGAAGTCGGTGACGGGGCGCTCGAAGTCGGCGCCCTCGCAGAAACGGATGTCACGGTTGGTGAGGATGCCGACGAGGCGGCCGTCGGCATCGGTGATCGGCACGCCGGAGAACTTGAAGCGGTGCATCAGGTCCTCGGCCTCGTGGAGCAGCGCGGTCGGCGGCAGGGTGACCGGGTCGGTGATCATGCCGGACTGCGACCGCTTCACCTTCTGGACCTCGGCAGCCTGGTCGGCGATCGACATGTTGCGGTGGATGACGCCGATGCCCCCGTGGCGGGCCATCGCGACCGCCATGCGGCCCTCGGTGACCTTGTCCATCGCCGCCGACACGAGCGGGACGGCGAGCTGGATGTCGGCGGCGAACGTGGCCGAGGTGTCGACCGAGTCGGGCAACGTCTCGGAATAGCCGGGCACGACGACGACATCGTCGAACGTCAGCGCCTCGAACCGGTCGAAGAAGTCGTCGTTGGGGCTGGTGCGGGTCATGCGGAGACCTCCGTGGGGCGGGTTGCGTGGGTGCACAGGTCGGTGAGCGTGTCGACGAGCAGGTCGTGTTCGGTGGCGTGGACGAGCTCGGCGAAGCGGTCGAAGCCGGCGGGGACGTCGATGCCGATCGTCGCCGTGCCGAGGACGGGGCCGTCGTCGACTCCCTCGTCGGGGACGAGATGCACCATGACGCCCGTGGTCGTGCGCGTGCCGGCGACGGCCTCGTCCCAGGCACGCTCGATCGCCCTCGTTCCGGGTAGGTCGCCGGGGAGGGCCGGGTGCAGGTTGACGACCCGGTCGGGGAACCAGCCGAGGAAGCTCATGGTGAGAATCCGCATCCAGCCGGCGAGCACGACGAGGTCCGGGTCGAACCCGGCGACCACGTCGGCGAGCCGGGCGTCGTAGTCGGCGCGCTCCTCGCCGGGGTGGACGCCGACGTGCACGGCGGGGACGCCGGCGGCGTCGGCTCGTTGGAGCGCGAACACGTCGGCCTTGTTCGACACGACCGCCACCACCTCGGCGGGCAGGCGCTCGTCGGCACAGGCATCGATGATCGCCTGGAGATTCGAGCCGCTGCCGGACACCAGCACCACGAGCCGCTTGGGTCGGACCGGACGGTCGGACTCGGCGGCAGGCTGCTCCATGTGTCGAACCTAGCGATGCCCACCGACGAAGCCGGGCCGCGTGAACGAAAAATCCATCCTCATCCCGAAATGGCGCGCTGGGATTGCGGTGAGCGCAACCCCAGCGGGATTTTTCGGGGGGTCAGGTGAGATGGACGCGGCCGGTGCCGGGGTGGAGGGAGCCGATCACCCAGGTCGGTTCGCCGATGGAGGACTGCACCCTCTCGACGTCGGCGGGGGCGCAGACGACGACCATGCCGATGCCCATGTTGAGGGTGCGGTAGAGCTCGTCGGTCGGCATCGAGGGCGTCAGCTCGCGGACGAGCCGGAACAGCGGGGGCACCGGCCACGACCCGAGGTGCACGACCGCATCGACGTCGTCGGGCAGCACCCGCGGGAGATTCTCGGGCAGGCCGCCGCCGGTGACGTGGGCGAGCGCCTTGACCGATCCGGTGTCGAAGGCGGGGCGCAGCACGTCGAGATACGAACGGTGCGGTTCGAGCAACGCCTCGCCGAGCGGCCGGTCGAAGCCGTCGGGGACCACGTCCATCGGGATCCAGTCGAACACCCTGCGCAGCAGCGAGTAGCCGTTGGTGTGCGGACCGCTCGACGCCAGACCGATGAGCACGTCACCGGCGGCGACGTCGGGCCGGGGAAGCAACTGTGATCGCTCGGCGACACCGACCAGCGTGCCGGCGATGTCGAACGCGCCCGGCTGGTAGACGCCGGGCATCTCGGCGGTCTCGCCGCCGAGCAGCGCACACCCGGCCGCTCGGCAGGCATCGGCCATGCCCCCGACGACCTCGGCCACCATGTCGGCATCGAGCACGCTGGCGGCGATGTAGTCGAGGAAGAACAGCGGCCGTGCCGACTGCACGAGCACGTCGTCGATGCAATGGTTGACGATGTCCATGCCCACCCCGCGCACCGTGCCGAGCCGGGCCGCCAGCTCGACCTTCGTGCCGACGCCGTCGGTCGACGCCACCAGCACCGGATCGTCGAGCGCGGTGATCGCTGCCGCCGAGAACACCCCGCCGAACGAACCGACGCCCTTCAGCACGCCGTTGTCGTGCGTCGCCTCGACGGCGGCCTTCATCTCGCTGACCGCTCGGGTCCCCTCGTCGATGTCGACGCCGGCGGCGGCGTACGACGTCAGCTCGGCCCCGGGCGCCCGCCAGCCGATGTCACGGCGCACCTGCATGCCGTCGAAGTGGATCCGCTCGATGTGGTCGTAGGCGGCGGCCCTCGCCTCGGCCAGGTCGAACCCGATGCCGGTGACCGCCAACACCCGACCGCCGGCGACACGACCCTCGGCGTCGACCGCAGCGTCGAAGCGCAGCGTGGTCGTGCCGTCGGGGCCGATCACCCCGCTCTCCATGTCGTCGCGCACCATCGCGCCGGTGACCGGAGCCTGCGGGTAACCGGGCGCCGCCGCCACCACGGTCATCGCCGCCTGGGAGCGCACGACGACCGGGAGGTCCTCGATTCGGCCGCGAGTCGCCGCCAGCGCCAGCTCGGCGAGGTCGGTCTCCAGCAACGGCAGCACGGCCTGGGCCTCGGGGTCGCCGAAGCGGACGTTGTACTCGATCAGGCGCGGACCATCGGCGGTCAGCATCAGCCCGGCGTAGAGCACGCCGACGTAGGGCGTGCCGGCGGCGGCGAGGTGGTCGAGCACCGGCTGGACGAACGCCGTGAGCAGTTCGTCGGGGGAGTGGGGCACGGGCGCTGGGGCGTAGGCGCCCATGCCGCCGGTGTTGGGGCCGGTGTCGCCCTCGCCCAGGCGCTTGTGGTCCTGCGCGATCGGCAGCGCGACGCCACGAACGCCGTCGCACAGTGCCAGCAGCGAGCACTCCGGTCCGGTCAGGCGCTGCTCCAGCAGGAACCGTCCGGTCGTGGCTCGGATCGCGTCGATCGTGGCGGCGTCGCCGTCGGGCACGACGACGCCCTTGCCGGCTGCGAGCCCGTCGAGTTTGACGACCACGGCACGGTCGAGGTCGCGCCACCAGGCGATCGCATCGTCGTGATCGTCGAACGAGGCGAATCGAGGGCCGGGAATCCCGAGCGATGTCGACAGCTCACGGGCGTAGCTCTTGGACGCCTCCAGTCGCGCCAGTTCGGCCGTCGGGCCGAAACACGCGATGCCCCGCCGACCGCACTCGTCGGCGACCCCGGCGACCAACGCAGCCTCGGGACCGGGGATCACCAGGTCGGTGTCGTCGGGCGAGGCGGTGCCGAGCTCGACGGCGACGCGCACGTCGTGGCCGTGATGGCGACAGGCCCACGCGATCGCCTGCTCGCGGCCGCCCCCGCCGATGACGAGGACGCGCATCAGGCGAGAACGCCTTCGAAGGCGAGTTTGGCCTGGGGGCTGCCGACCGCGATCGGGTAGTTCCCGGTGAAGCAGCCGTTGCAGTAGCCGTCGTCGTCGCCGCTCTCGCGTCCGGCGACGGCGAGCATCATCCCGTCGAGGCTGAGGAACGCCAGGCTGTCGGCGCCGATGTGCTCGCGGATCTCCTCGGCGTGCAGACGAGCGGCGATCAGGTCGCCGTCGTGGCCCATGTCGACACCGAAGTGGCAGGCGTGGGTGATCGGCGGGCACGTGATGCGCACGTGGACCTCGGTGGCGCCGGCGTCACGGACGAGCTTGACCAGCGGTCCGGCGGTGGTTCCCCGCACGAGCGAGTCGTCGATCATCACGACCCGTTTGCCGTCGAGGTTCTCGCTGAGCGCGTTGAACTTGAGCGCCACGCCGCGGTCGCGGATGTCCTGGGTCGGCTCGATGAACGTGCGGCCGATGTAGCGATTCTTGATCAGGCCGTCGTTGAAGGGGATCCCGCTCTCGTTCGAGTATCCGATCGCCGCCGGGATCGACGAGTCGGGGACGGGGATCACGACGTCGGCCTCGGCCGGCGACTCCTCGGCCAACTGCACGCCGAGACGCTGGCGGACGTGATGCACGTTGTGGCCGTCCCACACCGAGTCGGGACGCGAGAAGTAGACGAACTCGAACGTGCAGCGAGCGCTGCGGGGCTGGGGCGCCAGGACCTGGGAGCGATGCAGTTCGGCGCCCTGCAAGGTCACCATCTCGCCGGGTTTCACCTCGTCGATGTCGACGCAGCCGAGCGTCGAGAGTGCGCAGGTCTCGCTGGCGACGGCGTGGCCACCGTGGGGCAGGCGGCCGACCGACAGAGGCCGGAACCCCCACGGGTCGCGCACGGCGATGACGTGGTCGGCAGCGAGCAGCACGAGGGAGAACGCCCCCTTCCACGCCGGCAGCGTCCGCTCGATGCGCTCCTCCCAGGTCTGACCGCCGGCGGCGGCGAGCATGAGCGTCATCACCTCGGAGTCGCTCGTGGCGGTGAGCCCGAACCCGCGGCTGAGCAGCTCCTCGCGCAGCGCCGGGGCGTTCACCAGGTTGCCGTTGTGGGCGAGCGCCAGCGGGCCGTGCATCGTCTCGACGAGGAACGGCTGGATGTTGCGTTCGGCGTTCGAGCCCGTCGTCGAGTACCGGGTGTGGCCGATGGCGTGGTAGCCGGTCAGCGGAGCGAGCGCCTCGGGCGTGAAGACGTTGGCGACCAGGCCGGCCTCTTTGTGCACGCGCGCCCGCGTCCCGTCGCTGACGGCGATGCCCGCCGCCTCCTGGCCACGATGCTGGAGCGCGAACAACCCGAAGAACGCCAGCTGGGCGACGCCTTCGCCGTGCGGCGTCGACACGCCGAGCACGCCGCACTCGTCCTTCGGCGTGTCGTCGAGCACGGTCTCGTCGAGTGCGGTCACGGGGATGCGGGTGCGTCGGGTCATGTGTGCTCCAGTTCGGCCAGCGCCGCGTGGATCCGTGCTTCTGCAGGGTAGAGGCCGGGCACGAAACCCGTCGCGGTCAGGCGTTCGTAGGCGTCGATGTAGCGCGCCGAGGTCGCCTCCCAGACCGCCCCGGGCAGCTCCGGGATCGGCCCGTCGCCGGTGTAGCCGACGTCGGCGAGGGCCCGGCGTACGACCTCCTTGTCGAGGCTCTCGGGCTCGCGCCCGGCGTCGACGCGACCGCGGTACGACTCGGCGACCCACCAGCGCGACGAATCGGGTGTCAACACCTCGTCGATCAGCAGCAGCTCGCCGTCGGCGCCGAGGCCGAACTCGAACTTGGTGTCCGCGAGCATCAGGCCGACCTCGCGGCCACGTGCCGCTCCGAAGGCGAACACGTCGAGTGCCGCCCGCTCGACCCGTGCCCACAGCTCGGCGGCGACGAGCCCGCGCTCGACGACCTCGGCCGACGACAACGGCACGTCGTGGGCGCCGGCGGCGCCCTTGGTGGTCGGGGTGATGATCGGCGTCGGCAGCAGGGAGTTCTTCGCCAGGCCGTCGGGCAGGACGTGGCCGTCGATCGTGCGCTGGCCGGCGGCGTAGCGGGTCCACAGCGACGTGTCGGTCACCCCGGTGATCGCGCCCCGCACGATCACCTCGACGGGGAGCGGCGTGGCGGCCCGGGCGATCAGCACGTTCGGGTCGGGTGTGGAGATCGCGTGGTTGGCCACCAGGTGGCGGGTGTGCTCGAACCACCACATCGACAGCTGGTTGAGCACCTGGCCCTTGAACGGGACGCAGGCGATGATGCGGTCGAAGGCCGACAGCCGGTCGGTGGTGACGAACAGGCGGCGACCCTCGGGCAGGGCGTAGGAGATGCGGACCTTGCCGTCGCGGCGGTCCGCGAACGGCAGCTCGATGTCGTCGAGCGTCGTCGCGCCGGACGACGGCGTGGCGCCCGACTCCAGACCGGACGTCACGTCACAGCTCCTTGGCGTGACGGACGCCGTTGTCGAACAGCCGCAGGCCGAGGTGACGTTCGCCGCCCCCGCCACGCCGATGGTGGGGGTGTTGGCGGGCGACGATGTGGTTCTCCGGATGGGGCATCAGGCCGAGCACGACGCCCGACGGGTCACAGACGCCGGCGATGTCGTCGACCGATCCGTTGGGGTTCGTGCTCCGGTAGCGCAGCGCGACCTGCCCGTTGCGGGCGAGCGCGCCGGGATCCGGGTGGACGTAGCGGCCCTCGCCGTGCGCGATCGGGCAGTGGATCGGGTCGTCGACGCCCGCCGTCCACACCGACACCGAGGAGCGATCGGCCTCGAGCACCACCCATCGGCAGTCGAAGTGGCCCTGGGCGTTGTGGCCGAGCGCTCCCGGCAGCAGGCCCGTGCGGGTGAGCACCTGGAACCCGTTGCAGATGCCCAGGACCGGTCGCCCGGCGTCGACGAACGACCGCAACCGATCGCCGAGACCGACGGCGAGGTCGAGGGCGAGCATGCGCCCGGCGCCGAGCGAGTCGGCGTAGCTGAACCCGCCGGCCACGACGGCGAGGCGTGCCCCGTCGAGCACGGCCGGGTCGGCCACGAGCTCGCTCGCCAGCACGATGCGCGCCGACGCCCCGGCGAGCTCGAGGGCAGCGGCGACGTCGCGGTCGCGGTTCGTTCCGGGCCCGGCGACGACGACGGCGGGTACCCGGCTCACGCGCCGCCTCCGTCGAACGCGTCGACGAGCGCTGCCAGGGGCACCGGGTCCACACCCGGGAACCGCAGCGATGCGTCGTGCGTGACGGTGCCGATGCGTTGCGCCCGACCGTCCATCACCTTGAGGAACGCCGCTACGCGGCGCGGCTGGACCTCGACGATCAGCCGGCCGCTCGACTCGGCGAACAACGCTGTCGTCACGTCGTCGTGGGGAAGCTGTTCGATGTCGGCGCCGAGACGGCCACCGATGCACATCTCGGCGATCGCCACGGCGAGGCCGCCCTCGCTCAGGTCGTGGCACGACTCGACGATCCCGGCGCGGATCGCGGCGTGGAGATGGCGGTAGTCGGCGGGGGCGTCGGGTACCGGAGGTGGCGCCACGCCGGGTTGCTTCGGGGCGCCGAGGACGAGGTCGAGGTGCGAACCGGCGAAGTCGGTGCCGGTCTCGCCGACCAACAGCAGTGCGTTGCCGGCCTCGGCCAGGTCCGGGGTGACGCAGTGGTCGACGTCGGGGACGTGGGCGACGGCGGTGATGACGAGCGTCGGCGGCACCGCGTGGCGCTCACCGTCGCTGCCGAGGTACTCGTTGTTGAGCGAGTCCTTGCCCGACACGAACGGCGCGTTGTACATCCGCGCCGCACCGCAACAGCCCTCGACGGCCTGGACGAGTTCGCCGAGGGTCGACTCCCGGCGGGGGTCACCCCACGAGAAGTTGTCGAGCAGGGCGACCCGGTCGGGGTCGGCGCCGACGGCGACGACGTTGCGAATCGCCTCGTCGACGACGGCGTAGGCCATCGCCTCGGCGTCGTGGAGGCCGTACCAGGGGTTGACCCCGATGCCGACGGCGATGCCCTCGGCCGCGGTCGGGTCGGCCAGGACGACGCCGTCGGCGGGCCCGTCGGCGGCGACGCCGACGAGTGGTCGCACGACGGTCGCGCCCAGGATCTCGTGGTCGTAGCGGTGGATCGTCGCCGCCTTCGACGCGATGTTGGGGTGGGCGAGCAGGCGCAGGAGCGTCGCCGCCGGGTCGGCGACGGTGCGGCCGACGGACTCGGTGCGGTTCGGTGTCGGCGGCGCGGCGACCATCGACCGCTGCGGGCGGCCGTCGTGCAGGAAGGTCGTGTCGATGTCGGCGACGACCGTGCCGGCGCTGCGGACCACGAGTTGACCGAGTCCGGTGAAGGCTCCGAGATCGGCGAGTTCGACGCCGACACGCTCGCAGCGCGCCCGGAGGGCCGCGAGGTGCTGCGGTGGGACGGCGACGACCATGCGTTCCTGGGCTTCGGAGAGCCAGACCTCCCACGGGTCGAGGCCGGGGTACTTGCGCGGTACGAGGTCGAGTTCGACGTCGGCGCCGATCCCTTCGGCCATCTCCCCGATCGCCGACGACAGCCCGCCGGCTCCGCAGTCGGTGATCGCGCTGTAGAGGTCCTCGGCGCCGACGAGGGCGTCGATCAGCAGCTTCTCGACGATCGGATCGCCGATCTGGACGCTGGCGCCGGCGACCTCGCCGGTCGTGGCGTCCATCGTGGCCGAGGAGAACGTGGCGCCGCGGATGCCGTCGCGACCGGTCGCTCCGCCGATGACGACCACCCGGTCGCCGGGAAACGGTCCGTCGTGGAGTGGCCGGGAGGGCGCGGTGCCGATGCAACCGGCGAACACCAGCGGGTTCGTCGTGTATGCCGGGTCGTACAGGATCGCACCGGCGACGGTCGGCAGGCCGATCTTGTTGCCGTAGTCGGCGACGCCGTCGATGACGCCCTCGCGGATGCGTCGGGGATGCAGGGCCCCGTCGGGGAGTCGGGCGATCGGCAGATCGGCGGGGCCGAAGCACAGGATGTCGGTGACGGCGATCGGTCGGTGGGCGATGCCGAGCACGTCGCGGATGACGCCGCCGACACCGGTGTTGGCCCCACCGAACGGTTCGACGGCCGATGGGTGGTTGTGGGTCTCGGCCTTGAGGGCGATCGTCGTGCCGGATGTGAACTCGATCACGCCGGCGTTGCCGACGAACGCGGAACGAACGAACGGGGCGTCGATCGATTCGGTGCACTCGCGCAGCTGCGCCAACAGCGGCGTGACGGTCCGGTCGCCGTCGGGTTCGCCGACGGCCTCGATCGCCGCCCGGAACGTCTTGTGGGCGCAGTGCTCGCTCCAGGTCTGGGCGAACACCTCGATCTCGACGTCGGTGATGTCGCGGCCGAGGCGCCGGTACTCGGCTCGCAGCTCGCGCAGTTCCTCGATGTCGAGCGAGAGCGAGCGCTGTTCGTCGAGCGCCAGGAGCCCGTCGTCGTCGAGATCGCGGATGGTGATCGTCTCGACCGTGGGGCCGTCGTGGTCGGGGGCGTCGATGTGCGGTGGATCGATCGTGCCCTCGCTCCATCGTTCGATCACCGGATTGGCGACGAGACGCCGCACGATCTCGTCGGCAACGTCGGCGCTGACGTCGCCACCGAACTCGACCCGGCGCCCGGTGGCGGCAGCGTCGACGGCGATGCCGAGCTGGTCGGCGGCGTGGCGCACGGCGTCGGCAGCGGTGTCGGTGACGCCGGGCAGCAAGGTGATCTCGACGCCCGGGGAGCTCGGGAGCTCCCAGGTCCCGCGCTGCAGGAGCGGATCGACGAGCACCTCGTGGAGTCGGCGCCGGTCGTCGTCGCCGAGCGGGCCGTCGACGAAGACGAGATCGGCGACGTCGACCGTCGCCGGAAGCGTGATGCCGAGGTGGCCGGCGGCGTTCACCAGGGCGGTGGCTCGGGGGTCCCGGTCGAGCGTGCGGATGGTCAGACGATGCCGGGGGGACACCGCGGCGACCCTACGGATCGCGCCGTCCAACCCGGAGGCGGTTGTACGAAATGTCAGCGTCGGCCGAGGTCACCGGCCGGTGGTGGCTCGTCAGAGGCCGAGTTGGAACACCGCGGTGGCGGTGAGTGGTGCGATGTTGTCCGGAGTGGGGAAGATCGGCTCCCACGCTTCGGGCGACATCGACGTGACGGTGATCGTCTCGGCGCCGAGCTCGACGGGCAGGATCGACTTGCGGACGATGCCGGCGTCGTCGATCCAGAGTTCCATCGTCAGTGTCGCTTCGGCATCGGTGCCGGGTTGCAGCACGACCCCCGGCGGCAGTGTGACGGTGGGCTCCGGTGCCGGCGGCAACGAACCGTCGGCGTTGGCGGGCGGCGGGGGCGGCGTCGCGGTGGCCAGGGTGATCACGGTGGGGTCCAGCGTCACGAGCAGCCGCTTCGCCGCCACGTCGCCGACGGTGGACTGCGTTGCCCGCTCGATGACCGCCGACTCCCGCAGCACCGGCGGGAGCAGCTGATCGAGCGAGCGGATCCAGCGGCCGACACCGAATTCGGAGTCGATCGGGAACTGGCCGCGGTCGAGCTGGAACCACGTCGGCTGGTCGGCGCGGCGGATGAACGCCTGATCCCACAGGGTCAGGACCTCGAGGTCGGGCACGTCGGTGCGTTCGATCACCACGCGCGAGACCCCGGTCTCGAAGTCGGTCGTCACCGCGTAGCGCTGGGGGCCGTTGAGCCCGTCGGGTCGTTCGATCTCGAACGAGGCGGTGCGGATCACCGGCATCGCCGCCGTGGCGACGGGGAACGACGCCGGAGCGGCAGCCTCGTCGATCGAGTCGTCGCCCGTGGCGAGTTCCATGAGGTCGGATCCGTAGGTGACGGCGCCGTAGCCGAGCCCTCCGATCACGGCGAGTACCAGGAGCCACGTGACACCGCGGCGGAACCCGCCGGCCTTCTTCGGTTGTCTCGTCGACGTGGGCGTCGTCGACCACGACATCTCCATCGCCGACGCGAAGGGGTTGGCGGAGCCGGTGTCGGGACGCGGAACCGGGGGAGCGACGGTCGGCAGCATCGGCGCCCCTGCCTGATTGACCTGGTTCGGCGGTGTCGGGGCGCTCGGCGCCGGAACCGGGGGTGGTGGCGGCAACGCGCCGACCACGGCGAGACCAGCAGGGATCTCCTGGAGTTCCGTCGTGTCGTGCATGATGACCTTGTCATCGGCTCCGGGAGCGCAGTTCTTGAGGGGCTGAGCGCTACGGTCGGCTCGCATGGCGTCACGCTGGGTGGTCGTCGGAGCCGGATCGGCCGGATGCGTGGTCGCCGCCCGCCTGTCGGAGGATTCCGACCGCGACGTCGTGCTCGTCGAGGCCGGTCCTGACCTTCGTGGCGATGCGATGCCGGCGAGTGTCGACGGGCCTGACTTCCTCGCAACGGGGGCGTTGACGGAGCGCAACGACTCGATCGTCGCCACCCGGGTTCGCGGCGGGTGGGCGACGCCGTACCGGCGCGGCCGTGGCGTCGGCGGATCCTCGGTCGTGAATGCCATGGTCGCGCTCCGCGGTGACCCTGCCCGGTACCGCACGTGGGGGTGGGGCGACACCGAGGCGGCGTGGTCGGCAGTCGAGATCCCGGTCGAGCCCGCCGCCGAGCACGAGCTGGGGCCGGTCGACCGGGCGCTCCTGGCTGCTGACCCGGATGCCGTGATCGCACCGCTCACCCGGCGCGGTGGGCGCCGGGTGACGTCGGCGGAGGCCTACCTGTGGCCGGCCGCCGGCCGATCGAACCTCGACGTGCGAACCGGTGTCACCGTCGACCGCCTCACCCTGGACGGACGGCGTTGCGTCGGGGTGGCCACCGCCGACGGCGAGCAGATCGACGCCGACCGGGTCGTCGTCTCGGCCGGGGCGATCCGTTCGCCGTGGCTGCTGCTGCGATCGGGACTCGACACGCCGGGCATCGGCGACGGTCTCCAGGATCACCCGTCGGCGCCGCTGACCTTGGTGCTGCGCCCATCGCGAACGCCCGAGCCCGGTTCACTCGTGATCGGCGCGATCGGCCAGCACGACGGGATCCAGTTCCTCCCGATGAACCACGTCGGCACCGCCGCGCCCGGCATCGGCGTGCTGCTGGTGGCACTGATGACGCCGACGAGCCGAGCCGGGACGGTGCGTGTGGGCCCGGACGGCGGACCGCTCGTCGACTTCGCCCTGCTCGACCATCCGGCCGATCTCGACGCGCTGGCGATCGGGGTCGAACACGCGATCGAGCTGTTGCGATCGCCGCCGTTCTCCGAGGTCGTCGAGGCCGTCCACATCGACGCGCTCGGTACCGGCCTCGACGCGCTCGACAGCAGTCGGTCGATTCGCGACTGGCTGCCCGGCATCGTCGGCGACTACGTGCACGCGTCGAGCAGCTGTGCCATGGGCACCGTCGTCGACGCCGACGGTGCCGTGTACGGGTACGACAACGTCCACGTGTGCGACGCCTCGGTGTTCCCGACCATTCCCGATGTCAACACCCACCTGCCGACGACGATGCTCGCCGAGCGGCTCTGCGCCCGATGGCGGGTCGCTCACCCGTGACACAATGGGATGATGAGCGACTACACGTTGGGCCTCCACGAACTGGGCGACGGCTGCTTCGCCTACCTCCAGCCCGACGGCGGCTGGGGATGGAGCAACGCCGGGCTGATCATCGGCGACGGCCGCTCGCTGCTCGTCGACACGCTGTTCGACCTCGACCTCACCGCAACGATGCTCGACTCGATGTCCGGTGTGGTCGGCGCCGCCCCGATCGACACCGTCGTCAACACCCACGCCAACGGCGACCACTGCTACGGCAACGCCGAGGTCGTCGCCCGCCGACCCGACGTCGACATCGTGGCCTCGACGGCGACCGCCCACGAGATGGCCGACGTGCCACCGGCGATGCTCGCGGCGCTGAACGAGGCCGAGGGCGAGATCGGCGAGCTGTTCCGGTCGTTCTTCGGCGACTTCCACTTCGAAGGGATCGAGCTCGTCCCACCGACGCGCACCTTCGACCAGCGGCTCGAACTCGACGTCGGCGGGCGCACGGTCGAGCTGATCGAGGTCGGCCCTGCCCACACCGCCGGCGACACGATCGTCCACGTGCCCGACGCGTCGACGGTGTACACCGGCGACATCCTGTTCATCGGCGGCACCCCGATCGTCTGGGCCGGTCCGCTGTCGAACTGGATCGCCGCCTGCGACCTGATGCTCGACCTCGACGTCGACACGGTCGTGCCCGGCCACGGACCGCTCACCGACGCCGCCGGGATCGTCGCCGTGCGCGACTACCTGTCGTTCGTCGACTCCGAGGCGACGGCGCGCCACGAGGCCGGCATCGACGCCTTCGACGCCGCCCGCGACATCGGTCGCCTGCTCGGCGCCGACGAACGCTTCGGCGAGTGGGGCGAGTTCGGGCGCATCGCCGTCAACGTCGAGACCGTGTACCGGACGCTCGACCCGTCGCACGCGACCCCCGACGTCGTCGAGCAGTTCCGCCGGATGGCGCAGCTCGAACGCACCGGATGACCGCCGCGTCGCCGGTCGGCGGGCGATCGGCGCGCCCGGTCGACATCGCCGTCGTCGGCGACGGCCCCGCCGGGAGCGCCCTGGCGTCGCAGTGCCGCCGGCTCGGGCTCGACGTGGTGCTCGTCGGGGCCGACGACGACTGGACGGCGACGTATGCGACGTGGATCGACGACCTCGACGGCGTGGAGCTCCCGCCGCCCGACGCGCTGCTCCAGGCTCGCCTCGACACCGTTGCCGTCCACGCCGACGACCCGATCGAGCTGGACCGGCCCTACGGCGTGTTCGACAACTCCGTGCTCCGACGTCACCTGCGCGGCGACCTCGAGCACGTCGCCGGCCGGGTCAGGTCGGTGCAGAGCGCCCCGGCGGGCCGGCAACCGGGTCGACACCGTGTGGTCGTCGACGGCGACACGGACCTCGACGCCCGGCTGGTCGTCGACGCCACCGGGTGGCCGTCGTCGTTCGCCCGACGCGTCAGCGACGCTGCACCGGCGTGGCAGACGGCCCTCGGCGTCGTGCTGGCCGAGCCGCCGACCGGTGACCTCGGACGGGCGACCCTGATGGACTTCCGAGCCGTCGGAGCGCAGGGGCGTCCGTCGAACGTGGGACCGCACGGCGTGACGACGTTCTGCTATGCGCTGCCCGTGGCCGAGGGCTGGCTGGTGGAGGAGACCGTGCTCGCCGCCCGGCCCGCCGTCGAGCCGATCGCCCTCCTGCCCCGCCTGGCGGCGCGCCTCGGCCGGCATCCCGACGACGTCCTCGCCGCCGCGGTGCGCACCGAGTACGTCCGCATCCCGATGGGGGGAGCACGACCGGACCTCGACCAGCCGGTCGTCGCCTTCGGCGCCGCGGCCGGCTACGTGCACGCCGCCACCGGATTCAGCGTCGCGTCGTCGCTGCGAGCGGCGCCGCGGGTGGCGGCGGCGATCGCGACGGCGCTCGAGACGTCGTCGTCGACGGTGGACTCGCGATCGGTGGCCGACGCCGTCTGGCCGAGCGCGTTCCGGCGCAGCCGGGTGCTGCACGACTACGGCCTCGAGATGCTGCTGCGCCTCGACGACGACGAGGTGCGGGAGTTCTTCGACGCGTTCTTCCGACTGCCGGTCGAGCAGATCAGCCGTTACATGCGCATCGACACCCCGCCCGCAGAGGTCGCGGGGGTGATGAGCCGGTTGTTCAGGTCGACGTCGTGGCCGATGCGGCGTCGGCTGGCGTCGGGGAATCCGGCAGCGTTGGCGCGTCTGCTGCGTCCGTGACCCCGGCGCTCGAGCGGTGCGTGCGGCGGTTCGTCGCCAGTGATCGCCGTACCGCCAGCACCCAGCCGACGAGCACGGCGGTCGCGAAGATGAACCACTGCACCGCATACGACAGGTGCGGGCCCTCGTCGAGCGTCGGCGCGGGAACCGGTGTCGGGTCGGCGGCGGTGACGTTGGGGACGCTGCCGATCAGGTCGACGTAGACCGGTGCCACGTCGCCGGGGAGCTGCGTCGACAGCAGCCCGAGGTCGACGCGTCGGACCTCGGTGACCGGGCCGTCGGCGGAGTCGGTGAGCCCGCCGAGGCGGCGCTCGGTCGGCACCCGGATGCGGCCGAGCACCTCGACCTCGCCGCCGGGCGCGGCAGGGACGTCGGCGCCGAGCGGAACGAAGCCGCGGTTGACGACCACGGTGTCATCACCGTCGACGAGGGCGGTCAGGACGTTGTCGCCGGCGAGGCCGCCCTGTGACCGGTTGAACCAGATGATCTGGTCGTCGAGATAGGTACCCGACAGCGTGACCTGACGCCACTCGACGGCGTCGGGGTCGGACTCCGCAGTCGGGAGCAACTGCTCGACGGGAACCGGCGGCTGGTCGATGCGAGCGGCGACGACGTCATTGAACTCGCGCCGTTCCTCGAGACGGCTCAGCTGCCAGAACCCGAGCCAGATCATGAGCACGATCGCTGCGGCGACGACGACGTGGAACGCGATCCACTTCGGACGCAGCAGGAACGTACGGCTCGACCCGGACATCTCGACCACGACGCTAGCGACCCCCGAGCACTACCGTGCGGCGCCATGACACCCGAGGAGTTGACGAGCGAGTGGCTGTCGGGCGTGCTCGGCGGCGCGGTCGATGTGGTCGAGGCCCGCCCGGTCGGTGACGGCCACGTGAGCACGACGATCCGCCTGACGTTGCGCGCCGACGATCCGTCGTTGCCGTCGTCGATGATCGCCAAGGTGCCGGCCGAGGACGAGCGCAGCCGGGTGCTCGCCGCGTCGGTTCGCAGCTACGAACGGGAGGTCAAGCTGTTCGAGGAGCTGGCACCGACGGTCGACATCCGCATGCCGCACTGCTACCACGCCGAGTGGGAAGCGGCGACCAACGACTACGTGGTGTTGCTCGAGGACATGGCTCCAGCCGAACAGGGCGACCAGATCGCCGGCTGTCTGCTCGATCGGGCCGAGCTCGCCGTGCGTGAACTCGCCCGGCTGCACGGCCCGCGCTGGAACGACCCCACGCTCGCCGACGTCGACTGGTTGAGCGGCAACGACCCCGATGCGTCGCCGGACAACTACGCCGTCCTGTGGTCGATGCTGGTGCCCGGGTTCGTGGCGGCCTACGAGCCGTACCTGACCCCCGAGCAACTCGACCTCGCGGAACGCTTCGGCGAGCACATCGTGTCGTTCATCGGGGGCAGGGAACGCCCGTTCTCACTCGTACACACCGATTACCGCCTCGACAACATGCTGTTCGGCACGCCCCACGGCGGCCCGCCGATCACGATCGTCGACTGGGGATCGCCGGCGCACAGCACGCCGGCCACCGACCTGTCGTACTTCTGCGGAGCGGGCCTGCTCGTCGACGACCGGCGGGCGCACGAACGTGACCTCGTCGCCGCCTACGCCGACGCGCTCGGCGCCTACGGCGTCGACGTCGATCGTGACTGGCTGTGGAGCCAGTACCGCCGCGAGGCGTTCCACGGGCTGTTCATCGTGGTGTTCACGTCGCAGACGGTCACCATGAACGACCGCAGCATGGACATGTTCGGCGCCATGGCCTCCCGCCACCTCCAACACGCCCTCGACCTCGACGCCCTCGCCACCCTCTGAGTGCAGCAGGGCCGGACCCCTGCTGCAATCCCGTGCTCTGGCGTCACGGCAGGTGGCAGACTCGGGGGATGGAACTGCCGGACTTCCACATCCCGCACGCCGAGAAGATCGAGTGGATGATCGAGACCAACGGATGGGCGCTCGAGCCGGTGCCGGCCGACGCCGACTCCGACCCGCCGACGCCCGGCTACGCCTACTCGATCGGGTTCCCGGACGCCGTGCAGTTCCCCGACGTCGCCGTGTTCGGGCTGACGCCGGTCGCCGCCAACGGGCTGGTCACGCTCGTCGCCGACGCCTGCCGCGGCGGCACCGACATCCCGATCGGTGTGGAGGTCGTGGGACTGCTCGACAACGACCTGCGGGCGATGTTCGCGCCGATCGACCTCGGCCGATGGAGTCAGTGGTTCACCACGGCGGCGGCGTGGTACCGCGGCGAGCCGTTCGAGATGGTGCAACTCCTGTATCCCGACCGCAACGGCTTCATGCCCTACGAGGTCGGTTTCGAACAACGCATGACGCTGGCCCAACCCGTCATCGGTACCGTGTGACGGGCTCATGAGCACCGCGGTCCCGCTCCCCGTCACCGGCGCCTGGGTGCCCGGCGACGCCCCGGGGCACCGCCAGTTCTTCACCTTCGCCACCGACCGCCGCTTCGCCCTCGACTGCGGGGTGGCGCTCTCCGACGTGGTCATCGCGTACGAGACCTGGGGCAAGCTCGACGCCGACGCCGGCAACGCGATCCTGCTGTGTCACGCCTGGACCGGCGACAGCCACGCCGCCGGGCCCGCCGGGCGCGGCCACCACACGCCCGGCTGGTGGGACGACACCGTCGGCCCCGGCAAACCGGTCGACACCGACAAGTACTTCGTGGTCTGCGCCAACGTCCTCGGGGGCTGCCAGGGCTCGACGGGGCCGGCGTCGCCGCACCCCGAGGACGGTCGTCCCTACGGCTCGCGGTTCCCCGTGATCACCATTCGCGACATGGTCCGCGCTCAGGCACGGCTCATGGAGCATCTCGGTATCGGCCGGTGGATGTCCGTCATCGGCGGGTCGATGGGGGGCATGCAGGCACTCGAATGGGCGGTGATGTATCCCCGCCGGGTGCGCTCGCTCGGGGCGATCGCCACCTGCATGCAGGCGACGGCCCAGCAGATCGCGTGGGGTGCCATCGGCCGCCGGGCGATCCGGCTCGATCCCCAGTGGCGCGGGGGCGACTACTACGACGCCGAGGCCGGGGACGGGCCGGGGGAGGGGCTCGAGATCGCCCGCATGGTCGCCCAGGTCACGTTCCGCAGCGACAACGTGTTCACCGACCGGTTCGGTCGGGAACTCGCCGACAAGGCGACCGTGGGCGACACGCTCGGCATGTGGCAACGCTTCGAGGTCGAGCGCTATCTCGAGTACCACGGCCAGAAGCTCGCCCGCCGGTTCGACACCAACAGCTACCTGGCGATCGGCAAGGCGATGGACCTGCACGACGTCGCCCGCGGCCGCGGGTCGCTCGAGCGGGCGATGTTGCGGGTCAGCGCACCGACGCTGGCGGTGGGGATCTGGAGCGACATGCTCTACCCGGCGTACCAGCAGCAGCAGATCCACGAGACGCTCACGGCCAACGGGGTGCCGAGCGAGTACGTCGAGATCGACTCGCCGCACGGCCACGACGCGTTCCTCATCAACAGCGATCAGTTGGCCGAACCCCTCGAGCGGTTCCTCGCCGGCATCGCCAAGTCCGATCACTGAGCCGCGACCCGTGCCCGAGGGCCCCGAAGCCGAGATCTGGCGGTCGGCGCTGGAGACCGTGGTCGGGCGCACGCTCACCGACGCCTGGGTCGACGAGCGCGTCGCCCCACCGGGCTTCGTCGACGAGGTGATCGGTGCCCGCATCGACGGGGTCCGCCGCGTCGGCAAGGTGGTCGTGCTCGACGGGCCCGGCATCGGGCTGCACTTCGGGATGACCGGGCGCATCGTGGTCGACGGCGAGGCACCGATCGAGCGCCTGGAGTACTCGTCGAACCGCGACGACGTCGACTGGGACCGCCTGCGGCTGTACACCGACGATCGGCCGGTTCCGGCCGTACGCATGAACGACCCACGGCGGCTCGGCCGCGTCAGCCTGCACCCCGACCTCTCCGAGCTCGGGGTCGACGTCTTCGCGGTCACACCGAGACGGCTCGCCGCCGCGGTCGCCGGCCGTCGGGCGCCGATCAAGTCGGTGCTGCTCGACCAGCACGCCGTCGCCGGCCTCGGCAACATGTGCGCCGACGAGGTGCTCTGGTGGGCCGGGATCGCGCCCCACCGGCCGGCGGCGTCGCTGCGCGCCGACGAGCTCGCGGTGTTGGCGTCGGCGATCCGTCGGCGGATCCCGGTGATGCTGCGTCGCGGGGGCAGCCACTGCGGCACGCTGTCGCCCGACGTGCGCAGCGCCTGTCCACCGTGCCCGCGCGACGCCACGCCACTGCGACGCGACACGATCGGCGGCCGCACGGCGGTCTGGTGCCCCGGACACCAGCACTGAACGCGCCCGGCTGCCGAGTGGGTACGTGGTGCCGTGCCCTCGAACTGGCAGAATCGGGCTCCCGTGCCCGTCGTGTCGATCTCCATCGCTGTTCCCGGCGTCCGTTCGGCGGTGCTCCCGGCGCTGGCGGCGAACGACCCCGGTTCGACCAGGCTCGTCTACGCCATGGTCGCCGGGCTCGTCCTGGTCGGGATCGCACTCGTGGTGCTCGGCGTCTGGCTGGTGCGCCAGACCCGCTACGACCCACCGGTGCTGGGCCCCCTCGAGCGGATGGGGGACGGCAGCTGGCGAAAGCGTGATCCGGCGACCCAGCGACGGATCCTCGACGAGGTCCGGCCCGAAGGCGCCGAGCCCTTGGCGACCGGCAAGGACGCCCCGACGATCGACGCCGAGTTCGACGACGACCGTCGCCCGGTGCCCGAGCTCGACGATCTCGGGCCGGGTGTGGCGGCGGAGTCGACGGACCCGCCGACGCCGGATCCCGGCCAGCGAACGGGGGACTCGACCGACGACGCCGACCGGTGAGCTCCGGCGACGTCGATGCCCGGATGGCAGTTGTCCGGTCGACGACGCGGACTGCTAGATTGTGGCTCCCCACGCGGACGTGGCTCAGTTGGTAGAGCGCAACCTTGCCAAGGTTGAGGTCGCCGGTTCGATCCCGGTCGTCCGCTCCAGGAACCCCCGCTTCGGCGGGGGTTTCTCCGCGTCGTGGCACAACGTTTTCCGAGCGTTCAACTGCCGGCCATCCGGCATCTGCGAATCACACCGCTGTAGTTCACGTCGGGGGTGTTGAGTGTCGACACGTGGCACGAACCCCCGTCCTGCCCGTCGACCCTCTCCGGCGTGAGTCCCGACGCCGCCATCGCCCCCGCCACCAGGGTGCGAGCCCCCGACTCAAGGTGGCGATCGTCGCCGAATCGTTCCTGCCCGCTGTCAACGGCGTCACCAACTCCGTGCTCCGCATCGTCGAGGAACTCACCCGTTCCGGGCACGAGTGTGTCGTCATCGCCCCCGGCCCGGGCGCGGAGGAGTTCGACGGCACGCCGGTGATCCGAGTGCGCGCCTTCGATCTGCCCCGCTACGGAGACCTGCGCATCGGCCTCCCCACGGCCCGAATGACGACGCTGCTGCGCCGGCTCGCCCCCGACGTCGTCCACCTGGCCGCCCCGGCGATGCTGGGCGCCGCCGCGGCGATCTCGGCGCGACGCCTCGGCATCCCGAGCGTGGCGATCTACCAGACCGACCTCGCTGGATTCGCCAGCCGACACCGGCTCGGCGCCGCCCGGGGGATGATCTGGCGGTGGGTGTCGTGGGTGCACCGTCAGGCCGACCTCACGCTCGCCCCGTCGACGGCGTCCATGTGGACGCTGCGGCACCACGGCGTCTCCGACGTGGCGCGCTGGGCCCGCGGGGTGGACCTCGCACGGTTCTCACCCGCCCACCGTGACGACGACGTCCGCCGGCTGCTGCTCGCCGACGTGACGCCCCACCCCGCCGGTGTCGAGCCGGTGGTCGTCGGCTACGTCGGGCGCCTGGCGCCGGAGAAGCAGGTCGAACGGTTGCGGCCCCTGCTCGATCTCCCGGGCGTCAGGGTCGTCGTCGTCGGCGACGGTCCCGACCGCCCGGTGCTGGAACGGTCACTGCGCGGTGCGGCGTTCCTCGGGCTCTGTCACGGCAGCGAGCTGGCAACGCTCTACGCCTCGCTCGACGTGTTCGTGCACACCGGTCTCGACGAGACGTTCTGCCAGTCGGTGCAGGAGGCGCTGGCGTCGGGTGTCCCGGTGGTCGCGCCGGCGTCGGGCGGCCCGATCGACCTCGTCCACCACGGCCGCAACGGATTCCTGTGGAGCCCCGACGCGCCCGAGTCACTCGCCGGCGCCGTCGACGAGCTGGTCGAGTCGCCGGTCCTGCGGGCCCGCCTCGGCGCCGGGGCGCGAACGTCGGTCCTCGCCCGGCCGTGGTCCGCGCTCACCGCCGAACTCGTCGGGCACTACCGCAGCGTGATCGGCGTCACGGCCGCCACCGAGCGGGTGGCGTCGTGAGTGTCGCCATCGTGTCGATCCACGACGTCGCCCCGGCGACACGCGACGAGTGCACGCACCTCCTGTCGCTCGTCGAGGATCTCGGGGCCCGGGCGTCGCTGCTCGTCGTCCCCGGCCCGTGGCGTCATCCGGTCATCGGCGACGACGACGACTTCGTCGGCTGGCTGCGCCGAGCCGAGGTCGCCGGGCACGAAGTGGTCGCCCACGGCTGGGAGCACCGCAGCGTCATCGACCCCACCTGGCGTCCGCACCTCGGCCGCCGCGCCGCCGAGCGGCTCCTCACCCGCGGTTGTGCCGAGTTCGCCGCTCTCGGCTGCGACGAGGCCGCCCGTCGCGCCGAATGGTCGCTCGACGCGCTGCGGGCGCTCGGTTTCTCACCGACCGGGTTCGTCGCCCCCGGATGGTCGCTCTCGGCGGCGGCGGCAGAGGCGCTGCGATCGGTCGGTGTCGGCTACACGACGACGCGCACGGCGGTGGTCGACCACCTGGAGCCGAAGTCGATCGCCGTCCCCGCCGTCTGCCATCGCCCGGGAAGTTCGCTGTCGATGCTCGCCGCCCGCATGGTCGTCGCCGTGGTCGAGATGCGCTGCCGGGACCGTCGCTCGATCCGCCTCGCGCTGCACCCCGATGATGCCCACGACGACCGGCTCGACCGGGCCACTCGCCGGGCCCTCGACGCCCTCGCCTCGTCCCCGCTCGAGCTGATGACCTACGGCCAGCTCGTCGATGCCTGCCGGCTGGCGGGCAACCGGGTGGAGCAGGTGGCGTCGTGAGGATCCTGCAGCTCGCCAACTTCTACCACGCCACCTCCGGCGGGCTGCGCACGGCGATCGACGCCTTTGCTGCCGGCTACGTCGCGGCCGGCCACGAGGTGTTCCTCGTCGTGCCGGGAAAGCGGCGCGGCGTCGCGGTCATCGAGGGCAAGACCGTGATCTGCCTGCGGAGCCCGAAGGTGCCGCAGTCGGGCGGCTACCGTACGGTGATCGACCAGCGGGCGATCAGCGAGCTGATCGAACGGATCCGCCCCGATGTGATCGAACTCAGCGACCGCACCACCCTCGCCCGGATGGTGGCGGGCCTCCCGCGCCGTCCACCGGTCGTCTTGTTCTCCCACGAGCGCCTCGATCTGGCGATCCAACGACGGGCGCCGAGCGTGCTCGATCCCACCCGTCTCGTCGATGCCTGGACCCGGCGGCTGCTCGCCCGCGTCGACGTCGCGGTCTGCGCGTCGGAGTTCGCCGGCGAGGAACTCGACCGGCTCGGGCCGACCCCGGCACGGCGGGTGCCACTCGGGGTCGACCTCGAGGTGTTCCGACCGTCGCGGCCGGGTGAGCGGTCCGCTCCGAGCGAGGCGACCTGGTCGGCCGGATCGCACCATCGCGCCGTGTACGTCGGTCGCCTGTCGCCCGAGAAGCACGCCACCGACGCCGTCGGTGCGGTCGATCGCCTCGTTCGCTCCGGGCGCTTGACCGAGCTGCTCGTCGTCGGTGACGGCCCCGACCGGGACGACCTCGAACGGCAGGCCGCCGGCCTGCCCGTCCGCTTCCTGGGCCACGTCGCCGACCGTGGCGAGGTCGCCTCGATCCTGCGCCGGGCCGACGTCGCGATCGTGCCGTCGCCGCGCGAGACGTTCGGCCTCGCGGCGCTGGAGGCAATGGCGAGCGGCACGCCGGTGGCCGCGGTGGCCGGCGGAGCCGTCGGCGAGCTCGTGACCGCGAACACCGGGTCGGTCGGCGGCGGTGGCGTCGACGGGCTCGCCCGGGCGATCGCGTCGTTGTTCGAAGGGGACCGCAACACCCAACGAGTCGCCGCCCGGCGGCGGGCCGAGGAGTTCTCGTGGCATCGATCCGTCGGAGCGATGCTCGAGCTCCACCGCGACGTCGCCCGCCCGCGCCGCCTCGCCGTCGCCGGATGACGCAACGACCGACGATCCGTCCGCTCGCCGGCGACGACGACGTCGCGATCGAACGACTCTTCGACGACACGGTGCTCCTCGGCTCGGCACTGACGCATCTGCCGGCGGCATTCGACCGCTACCGGACGTTGAGCCTCGGCTGGTACCTCGGCCCCGGACGAGCCGATGCCGCCGTCGCCGAAGATGCCAGCGGCGTGATTCTCGGCTACATCCTGGTGTGTACCGACGAGCGCTCGGCGGCCCGATACGGCCGGCGCGGCACGGCCTCGCTGGGTCGCCAGGTGGCCCTCGACGCGGTTCGCGGCCGACTCGACGCCGACAGCCGTGCGTTCTACCGCGACCGTACGCGTGACGCTGCCGCCCTCGTGGCCACACGACGTTCGCCGCCGGCACCGGTCCACGCCCACCTCAACGTTCGTCGTGGCGCTCGGACGTTCTCGGTCGCCCGGGCGCTGGTCGACCACGTCGACGCCCGCTGCCGCCTCGCCGGCCACGACGCCTGGTACGGCGAGCTGAACGAGCGAGACGGTGCCCGCGCCGGTGCGCTCGAGCGCCTCGGTGCCGAGATCGTCGCCGCGGTGCCGAACCACACGCTGAGCCGGCTCCTCGGCCAGCCGGTCCGTCGTCTGACCCTCGTGCGGACCGTCCCTGCTGAGTAGCGTCGCGACCATGAGCGACGTGGTGCCGGGCAGCCAGGAATGGCTGGACTCGATCGTCGAGGACGTCGTCGACCCCGACGCGGCGATCATCGACCCACACCACCACCTGTGGCCCGACGGCGGGGGAATGGGCTACGGCCTCGACGACCTGTTGGCCGACCTCGACAGCGGGCACCGGGTGGTCGACACCGTGTTCGTCGAGTGCGGCGCCGCCTACCAGCGGGGCACCGACTCGCCCCTGGCGCCGGTCGGCGAGACCGAGTTCGTCGCCGCTGAAACCCAGCGGGCGCCACGGCCGGTCATGGGCGGCATCGTCGCCCACGCCGACCTGCGCAGCCCCGAGCTCGACGCCGTCCTCGACGCCCACGAGGAGGCAGCCGGTGGCCGACTGCGTGGTATCCGCCACGCCGGGTCACATGCACTGCATCCCGAGCTCCTGGCGATCCCGGGGCGGGCACCGGTCGGTCTGTACGCCGACGATGCGTTCCGCGAGGGCGTCGCCCGCCTCGGCGAGCGCGGTCTCAGCTACGACACGTGGCACTACCACTACCAGAACCACGAGTTCGCCGACCTCGCCCGGGCAGTGCCCGACACGCAGATGGTGCTCGACCACTTCGGCACGCCGCTCGGCGTCGGCCCGTACGAGTCGCAACGCGAACACATCTTCAACCAGTGGCGTGCCGACATCGCCGACATCGCCCGATGCCCGAACGTGGTGGCGAAGATCGGCGGCCTGGCAATGCCCGACAACGGGTTCGGGTGGCACACCGCCGATCGGCCGCCCACCTCCGACGAGTTCGTCGACGCCCAGGGCCGCTACTACGTCCACACGATCGAGCAGTTCGGGCCGCAGCGGTGCATGTTCGAGTCGAACTTCCCCGTCGACCGGCTGTCGCTGTCGTACCGGACGGTGTGGAACGCGTTCAAGAAGCTCGCCGCCCCGTTCTCGACGGACGAACGCGACGCCATGCTGCGGGGCACCGCGGCCCGGATCTACCGCCTCTGAGGCGTCACTCGGGTGGCGCCATCATCGCCGCCATGACTTCGGCCATCATCTGCGAACGTGGCGGCATGCCGGGGAACTCCTCCGGGCGCTCGGGGTTCAGACCCTCCCCGACGTCGTGGAACCGGTTCATCGCGATCTCGACCCACTCGGGATGCGGGAAGATCCAGTAGCGGTCGCTGCGGATCGCGTCGAGCACGAGGTCGGCCACCGCGGCGGGCTGCATCCCTTCGTCGATCGCCCGCCGGAGGTAGTTGCGTCCGATCTCGCCGGCGGCGTCGGCCACCGGTGCCTCCCCGAGCTCCCCGGGCCAGTTGCGATCCGACTCGGCGATGCCGGTGCGCACCCACCCCGGGCAGAGGCAACTCACACCGACCGGCAGCTGTGCGTCCCGGACGGTCGAATAGAGGTTCTCGGTGAGTGCGACGACGGCGTGTTTCGTGGCGTCGTAGGGGGCTGCGAAGCCCGGGTACAGCCCCGCCATCGAGGCGGTGTTCACGACATGGCCGCCACCGGACATCACGATGTGGGGCAGGAACGACCGGACGCCGTGCACGACGCCCCAGAGGTTCACCCCGATGACCCATTCCCACGACTCGATCGGACCCATCCACGGATCGCCGGCACCGCCGACCCCGGCGTTGTTGCACACGACGTGCACCGCCCCGAAGCGCTCCATCGTCGCTGCTGCCAGCGCCTCCACCTGCTCGGCCCTGCTGACGTCGGTCACCACCGTCAGCGTGTCGACGCCGTGGGCGCCCACCTCGGCCGCAGCGACGTCCAGCGCGTCGGCCTGCACGTCGGCGAGCACCACCGAACACCCGCTGGCGGCGAACGCGTTGGCCAGCGCCAGCCCGATTCCGCTCGCCGCCCCCGTCACGACGGCGACCTTCCCCGGTTCCAGTTCCACTTCATCCCCTCCCGTTCGTCGAATGACCGAGCCGACCGTAGCCGTCCGATCGCGAACCGGACCGACCGAGTCGGTCGCGCCGACATGGCGTAGGCTGCGGCGCACGCATGGGAAAGGACTGCCGATGACCGAGAACTCCGTACTGACCCACCGCAACGTCGGTGTTCTGGCAGTGGAAGCAGTCGAAGCTCCCGAGGTCGTCACCTCGGCGTGGATCGACGAGCAGCTCGCCGACACCTACGAGCGCACCGGCCTCAAGGCCGGCACCCTGTCGGATCTCGCCGGGATCGAGTCGCGGCGCTGGTGGCCCGAAGGTGTCACGTTCGACCAGGCGGCAGCGATGGCGGGCAGAGCGGCGCTCGACGTCGCCGGGATCGACCCGAACCGGGTCGGCATGCTGATCTCGACCTCGGTGTGCAAGCACCACCTCGAGCCGTCGGTCGCCTGTGCGGTGCACCACCAGCTCCAGCTCGGGCCGAGCTGTCTGAACTTCGACGTCGGCAACGCGTGTCTCGGGTTCATCAACGGCATGCAGATCGCTGCGGCCGCCATCGACGCCGGCTCGATCGACTACGCCCTGATCGTCGACGGTGAGGGCAGCCGCTACACCCAGCAGGCCACGATCGCCCGGCTGCAACAGCCCACGACCGAAGCGGCCGACGTGTTCGCCGAGTTCGCGTCGCTGACGCTCGGCTCCGGAGCCGCAGCGGCCGTGTTGTGCCGACTCGACGAGCATCCCGAGGCGCACCGTCTGGTCGGTGGCATCGCCCGTTCGGGCACCCAGCACCACGAGCTGTGCGTCGGCGATCTCGATCGCATGACCACCGACACCCACGGGCTGCTCGTGGCCGGGCTCGACCTCGCCGAAGCGGCGTGGAAGCACTCCGGGCACGACTTCGACTGGGAGGTCGGGATGGACTGGTACATCATCCACCAGGTCAGCCAGGTCCACACCCGCCTGATCACCGAGCGGTTGGGGATCGATCCCGACAAGGCGCCGCTGACGTTCCCGCAGTACGGCAACGTCGGCCCGGCGGCGATCCCGATCACGCTCGCCAGCGTCGCCGACCGTGTCGAATCGGGCGACCGCGTGCTGTGCATGGGCATCGGTTCCGGGCTCAACACGAGCTTCACCGAAATCGTCTGGTGACCGCGCCGACCATCGCCTCCGGCACGCCGGACACGGGGTGGTCGCCGGAGCCGCCCACGACCGAGCAGTGGCGCCGATGGGGGCTCGACCCGATCTGGTCGCGTTTCGTCGACGTCGCCGGGCACACGGGCGGCACGCACCGTTGGCACGTCCTCGACACCGGCGTCCCCGACGGAGCCGACCCGGCCACGGTCCCCACCGTGCTCTGCGTGCACGGCAACCCCACCTGGGGGTACGCCTGGGCGACGTTCCTGCGCCGGCTGCACACCCGGTACCGGGTGATCGCCGTCGACCAGCTCGGCATGGGCTACAGCGAACGCGTCGGCCGCCGCCGCTACGCCGAGCGGGTCCGCGACCTCGACGACGTGATCGTCGCGCTCGACCTGCCGAGGACGGCTCCGCTCGTCGTCGCCGCCCACGACTGGGGTGGGGCGATCGCCATGGGCTGGGTCGTGCAGGACCCGCGCCAGATCGCCGGCATGATCCTGTGCAACACCGGCATCGCCGTGCCGGCGGGCCGTTCGGCTCCCGGCATCATCCGCCTGGCCGCCTGGGCGCCGATCCTCGACGTCGTGTGCCGCGGGACGTCGCTGTTCGTCCGCGGTACGGGGTGGTTGTCCGGGCGCAAGATCTCCAGGATCGACCGTGAGGCGTTCCGGGCGCCGTACCCGACGGCGCCGTCGCGGGCGGCGATCGCCGACTTCGTCGACGACATCCCGCTGAGCCCGGGGCACCCGTCCGAGGCGGCGATCGCCGAGGTCGCCGACCGGCTCGGCAACGTCCAGGCGCCGGTGCTGTTGGCGTGGGGAGCCGCCGACCCGGTGTTCGACGACGACTTCGCCGCCGACCTCGCAGAGCGCCTCCCGAACACCACGATCCATCGCTTCGCCCGGGCCAACCACCTGGTGATGGCCGAAGCCGACGTCGCCGGCGTCGCCGAACCGTGGCTCGACGATCTGTTCGCCGGGCGGCTCGGCGTGCAGCCACCGGCGGCGGTCGGCGAGGCGCCGGCACCGCTGTGGTCGGCGATCGATGCCCGTCGCCACGACGACCGAACGGCGTTCGTCGATCTCGCCGCCGACGAGTCGCTGACGTTCGCCGAGCTGGCGGTTCGGGTCGATGCCATCGCCGGCGAGCTGGCACGGCGCGGGCTGCGCCCGGGCGACCGCGTGGCGATGCTGACCCCGCCGGGCGTCGACCTGGTGGCGGCCGTGTACGGCGTGTGGCGGGCGGGGGGAGTGACCGTCGTCGCCGACCGCGGACTCGGTCTCACCGGGCTCGGGCGGGCGGTCCGCTCGGCGACGCCCGCCTGGGTGATCGGGCCGAAGCCGGCACTGGCCGCGGCAGCAGTGCTGCGATGGGCGCCGAGGGCGAAACTGCTCGACGTGTCGACGCTCGTCGTCGCCGCTTCGGGTGACCATCTGCCGCCGCCACCGCAGGCCGATCAGCTCGCCGCGGTGCTGTTCACCTCGGGTGCGACCGGGCCCGCCAAGGGTGTGCGCTACCTGCATCGCCAGCTGGCGGCGCAGCGCGATGCGCTGGCCGCCACCTACGCCATCACCGACGACGACCGCCTCGTCGCCGCCTTCGCGCCGTTCGCCCTGTACGGCCCGGCACTCGGGATCCCGACGGCGCTGCCGGCGTGCGACGTCACCAAGCCCGCCGAGCTGACCGCCGCCATGCTCGATGCCGCCTGTGAGCGCGTCGGCGCCACGATGGCGTTCGCGTCGCCGTCCGCGCTCGGCAACGTGGTCGCCACCGCCGCCGGCGTGGCCGCACACGACGGAGTGGCCGGTCTGAGGGTCGTGATGTCGGCCGGTGCGCCGGTGCCCTCGGAGACCCTGCGCGCCGTCGCCGGCCTGGCGCCGGGCGCCGAGCTGCACACGCCCTACGGCATGACCGAGGTGCTCCCCGTCGCCGACGTCGAACTCGGCGAGATCGACGCCGCCGAGGTCGCCCATCCCGAGGGCGGGGTCTGTGTGGGAACACCCGTGACCGGTGCGGACGTGCGCATCGTTCCGCTCGGTTTCGACCCCGTCGAGTTGCCCGAGCCGTTGGACGGTGGGCGCACCGGCGAGATCCTCGTGCGGGCGCCGTGGGTCTCGGACGGATACGACGGTCTCTGGGCGATCCAGCGCGCTGCCCGCCCCGGTTCGGGGGAGTGGCACCGCTCCGGCGATGTGGGCCATCTCGACGCCCACGGCCGGCTCTGGGTCGAGGGTCGAGCGGTGCACGTCGTCCACGCCGCCGACGGCCCGATCACGCCGGTGCCCGTCGAGCGAGTGGTCGAGCGGGCGCTCGGCCTCGCCCGCAGCGCTGCCGTCGGCGTCGGTCCCACCGGAAGCCAGCAGCTCGTGATCGTGCTCGAGCAACCCGGTGTCGACGCCGGTCCGGCCGACAGCGAACTCGCAGCCCGCGTACGTGCCGAGGTCGGTCACCCGGTGGCATCGGTGCTGGCCGTTCCCGTCCTGCCGGTCGACATCCGCCACAACGCCAAGATCGACCGGGCCGTCGTCGCCGAGTGGGCCGATGCCGTGCTCGCCGGACGGCGGGCGTCCCCGTGGTGGTGAGATCGGCGTGGTGAGGTCGACATGAGGGTGCTCGTCACCGGGGCGTCGAGCCTGATCGGCTCGGGTGTGGCGATCGCGTTGGCCGAGCGCGGCGACGACGTCGTCTGTCTCCAGCGCCGCACTCCCGACGCACTCGCCGGTCGGCCCGACGTCACCCAGCGCCTCGGCGACGTTCGCGATGGCGCTGCCGTGGCCGATGCCGCCGAGGGCTGTGACGCGATCGTGCACCTCGCCGCCAAGGTCGGTGTGACCGGTCCGTGGGAGGAGTACCGCTCGGTCAACGTCGACGGCACCGCCAACGTGCTGGCCGCGGCGGTGCGTCACGG
>JAWLFC010000106.1:0-9976 GCA_041685755.1 Ilumatobacteraceae bacterium | reverse complement strand
TGGTCGTAGTCACGGCGAACATCATAGCGTCCATCGGCGCGTCGCGGGCAAGTCATGAGCGCGAACTCCGTGTCGGCACGATCGGGCCCGGGTACTGCGACCGATCGCCGAGATGGTTGCGTCGTCACATACGTCAGTAGTGTCATGGCGATGACACGACGCGACGACGTGCTGCGCGAAGCGGTGACGCTGGTTCGAGCCGGTGGCCCCGCCGCGCTCACGTCGGGCAACGTCGCGGCGGCGCTCGGCCTCACCCAGTCGGCGATCTACCGTCACGTCCGCGACATGGACGAACTGACCGCGCTCACCAGCGAGATCATCGTCGGTGAGCTGACCGCGGTCGTCCACCAGCTCCTGCTCGACCCCGACATCGACTGGGGCGAGACCGGCTCGTTCCAGCGGATCAGCGCTCGCCTCGTCGAGACGATGGCCGAACGCTCCCAGGAGTTCAGCGTCGTCGACCGATGGCGTTTCGAGCCCGGCGAGCTCGGCCGCGGCATCCGCCACACCCTCGCGGCGGCGAGGGCCGTCGCCGGCGACCTGCTGGAGCAGGAGTGGAGGACCGAGTTCGGTTGGACCGCTCCGCTCGACGACGCGGACACGTCGGTGCTCGATGCATACGCCCAGCTGATGCAGGACGAGGTGATCGCCGTCGCCCGACTCGTGAGCTCCCGTGCCGGACCCGAACACCGCGACGAGATGACCCAGCTGCTCGAGTACCGCCTGCTCTCGGGGTGGTACTCGCTGAGCATCGATCTGAACGATCGGCTGGGTCTCGACAAACCCCTCGTGACGTTCCCGTGACGGCTCGGGCCCGGCGCGGTACTCGGCGCGAGGAGATCATCGCCCACGCCGCCGACCTGCTGCGCGAGGGCGGACCCGACGCGCTGACCTCGGTGGCCGTCGCTCACCGCACCGGCATCGCGCAGTCGGCGGTGTACCGCCATGTCCGGAACATGGAGGAATTGACGGGCCTCGCCAGCGCCGAGGTGGTCGGTGGACTCCACCGGGTCTTCACCGAGATCCTGAACGCGCCGGAGCTCGAGTTCCACGACCGCGACGACCTCTCGCGACTGATGACCTCGATCGTCGATGCGATGGCGTCGCACGCGCTGGCGTTCGAGGTCGTCGACCGGTGGCGTTTCGTCGACGGGGCGCTCGGCGAGGGGATCCGCCGCGTCGTGGCCGAGGGTCGCGAGATGATCGCACTCGTCCTGGAACACCAGTGGCGCGTCGTGTACGGCTACACCGGGGAACTGACCGAGGCCGACCGGTCGGCGCAGCGATCCCACGCCGCGCTCCTCCACGACGATGCCCACTCGGTGGCCCGGCTCGTGCGGGGCCCGGCGCTCCCCGGGGGAACGGCGACCGTCACGCGCATCGGAGAGAATCGCGTCCTGATGGCCTGGTTCACCTATGTCGCCGACATGCAACGACGCACCGGTGGGCCGGCACCCGAGTTCGCCGTGCGGTGAACGACGACACCGCGAGCTCTCAGATGGCGACACCCTGCAGCCGAGCCGCGGTGACCGTGTTCTCCATGAGGCTGGCGATCGTCATCGGTCCGGTGCCACCCGGCATCGGGGTGATGTGGCCGGCGACGTGGCGGACGGCGTCGTAGTCGACGTCACCGACGATGCCGGCCTCGGTGCGTGAAACGCCGACGTCGATCACGGTCGCGCCCGGTGTGACCATGTCGGCGGTGATCATCCGGGCCTGGCCGGCAGCAGCGACGACGATGTCGGCCTCGCGCACCACCGCCGCCATGTCGGCGGTTCGCGAATGCGCCAGTGTCACCGTCGCGTCGACACCCTTGCGGGCCAACAGCAGAGAGAGCGGCAACCCGACGAGCGTCGAGCGTCCGATCACGACGGCGCGCTTGGCGCTCGTCGCGATGTCGTAGCGCTCGAGCAGACGCATCACGCCGAGCGGTGTGCACCCGACCAGGCCCGGACGGCCCCGGACGAGGCGGCCCATCGAGCGTTCGGTCAACCCGTCGACGTCCTTCTCGGGCGGGATCAGGTCGATCACCGGTTCGGGATCGAGTCCGGCGGGCAGCGGCAACTGCACGAGGATGCCGTGGACGTGACGGTCGAGCACGAGGCCGCGCACGACGGACTCGACCTCGGCCTGGGAGGCGGTGGCGGGCAGGTCGACGTGACGCGACGACAGCCCGGCCTCGGCCGCCTTGGCGTGCTTGCTGCGCACGTAGCGCTGGCTGGGGCCGTCGTCGCCCACGAGGACGGTGGCGAGGCAGATCGTCGGCGAACCGGCGGCCTCGATCGTCGTGCGGATCCCGGCGACGATCTCGTCGCGCAACGCGTTGCCGTCCATCACCACTGCCGTCATCGCGCCGACTCTACGCCGCTCCTGCCCGTCCGGACCCGACCCCGACGCGCACCCTGCCCGTCCGGACCCGACCCCGACGCGCAGGAGAACCGCGTGACACCCATCCGTCACGATCCGGCGATGGGCAGACATCACCGTGACCTCACCGAGAGCGAGTGGTTCCACGTCTACAACCGTGGGGCCGATCGCCAGGACATCTTCAGCGCCGACGGCGACTGGACCCTCTTCGAGCACCTGACGGCGGAAGCCTTCGAGCGCTTCACCATCGAGCTCCACGCCTACGCACTCATGACCAACCACTTCCACTTCCTCACGCGAGCAGGCAACGGCGGATTGTCGGAAGCGATGCAACGGCTCTGCGGCCGCTACGGCGCGGCCTACAACGAGCGCACCGGGCGGACGGGCTCACTGTTCACGGGCCGATTCCAGAGCGTCGCGATCACCAGCGAGGCACAGCTGATCCAAGCCGCTCGGTACATCCATCGCAACCCGCTCGCCATCGTGCCGGCAACGGCACTCGACGCCTACCGCTGGTCCAGTCTCGGTGCCCTGGTCGGCAAGCGGCCGGTGCCCGACTGGCTGACGACGGGAACGGTGCTGACGAACGACGCCAGCCGCAACGCCTACCTCCGGTACGTCCTCGAGCCGCAGCCGTGCGATCGAGAGGGGCGTGGCCCTCTCGAGCCGCTGACCCCGACGACATGCGACCAGATCGACGCGGCCGTCGACGTCGTCATGAACCGCTCACGACCACCGCTGGCGCCGAGCGCCCGCCGTGGCGACGTCATGCGCATGCTGAGCGTCACCATCGCCGTTCGGACGAGAGCGGCAACGACCACGGAGTTGGCGATCCGCTACGGCCTCGCCGATCCCGGATCGGTTCGGCGCATTGCTCGTCGCGGTCGGGTCCACGCGTCGGAACCCGGTTGGTTCCGGCAACTGTACGACGCCGTGATGCGCTGCCTGGCCAGCGCCTGACGTCCTCCTGCCCGTTGGGGTCGGGTCCGGACGGGCAGGTGCGCGTCGGGGTCGGGTCCGGACGGGCAGGTGGGTCAGCCGGCTTCGGAGTGGGTGACGGGCTGTTCGCCCATCCACTCGCGCAGGGTGTTCTTCAGCTTGGTCTGCTGGATGAACAGATCGCTCTCGGCGGGGCTCTCACCGGCGGCCTGGGGAGCCTTGAGGTAGAAGCTCAGCCACTCCTGCACGTCGGACTCGCCCGCGCGCATCGCCAGGTCCATGAACAGCGCCAGGTCGAGCACGATCGGCGCGGCGAGAATCGAGTCACGGCACATGAAGTCGACCTTGATCTCCATCGGGTAGCCGAGCCAACCGAAGATGTCGATGGCGTCCCAGCCCTCCTTGTTGTCGCCACGGGGCGGGTAGTAGTTGATCCGCACGACGTGGTCGATGTTGCCGTACAGGTCGGGATACACCTCGGGCTGGAGAATGCCGCCGAGCACACCGAGCTTGGAGGCTTCCTTGGTCTTGAAGTTCTCGGGGTCGTCGAGCACCTCGCCGTCGCGGTTGCCGAGGATGTTGGTCGAGTACCAGCCACGCAGCCCGAGCATGCGGGCCTTGATGCCGGGAGCGAGCAGCGTCTTCATCCAGGTCTGGCCGGTCTTGAAGTCCTTGCCGGCGATCGGCACGTTGCGCGTGCGCGACAGCTCGATCATGCACGGCAGGTCGACCGACAGGTTCGGTGCACCGTTGGCGAAGGGCACGTCGGACTGCAACGCCGCGTACACGTAGATCTGGCTCGGCGAGATGTTGTCGTCGTTGTCACGCAGCCCCTGCTCGAACGCTGCGACGGTCTCGTGGACCGCCGACGGCTCCTGGTAGGCCTCGGTCGAACCGCACCACACCATCACGAGTCGGTCGCAGCCGTTCGCCTCCTTGAAGTTGGCGATGTCGTCGATCAGCGCCTGGGCCTGGTCCCACTTGTTCTCGATCTGCTTCACACGTACGCCGTCGAGGCGCGACACCCAGCGCTGGTCGAACACCGCCTCCATCGGCACGATCGCCTCCAATTCGCTGGAGATCTCGTTGAGGTCGTTGTCGTTGAGCACACCAGCGGTGCGCGCCGCCTCGAGCGCGTTCGGTGAGATCGGGTCCCAACCGCCGAACACGATGTCGTCGAGCCCGGCCAGCGGCACGAACTCACGGATCTTGGGGTTGCGGTTCTCCTCCTTGGTGCCGAGGCGGATGTGCGCCATCTGGCTGATCGAGCCGATCGGCGGATGCAGGCCCTTGCGAGCGGCGATCACGCCGGCGATGAAGGTGGAGGCCACGGCACCCATGCCGGGCGTGAGGACACCGAGCTTGCCGGTGGCGGGAGCGATCTGTCGTGCGGTCATTCGTTCAATGATAAGCGCTCATTGACAACGATTGAGTATTCTGAAGCACATCTGATCTATCGTGCGCAGGGTGCCACCGAGCCCTCGTCCGAGCCCTCGTCCGAGCCCGCGACCGAACGCGGGGCCGATTCCGCTGCCGGACGTCTCGATCCGCCAGCTCGAGTACCTGGTTGCCGTGGCCGAGGAGCCGACGTGGTCGACGGCTGCCGAGCGGGTCGGGGTCAGTGCCTCCGCACTCTCGCAAGGTCTGGCCGAGCTCGAGCGACGCGTCGGCGTCGCACTGTTCGACCGCACCGGGCGCCGGCGACCGGTGCGCGCCGCGGCCGAGCCGGTCGTCACCCACGCTCGCCAGGTGCTGGCCCTCACCGGCGATCTCGCCCGCTGGGCCGAGCGGGTCCGCACCGGTCACAGCGGCCGCCTGCGGCTCGGCATGATCGACGCCGCCGCCGTGGTCCACTACCCCGAGGTGCTCCGCAGGTTCCGCGCCGAACGCCCCGACGTCGACCTGCTGCTGCGAGTTGCTCCGTCGGCGACGCTGTTGGAGTTGTTGACGGGCGGTGCCCTCGACGTGGTGGTGTGCGTCGAGCCCCCGGCACCGATGGCCGGTATCGACACCGAGGTGCTCATGGAGGAGGAGCTGGCCGTCTACGGCCCACCGGGCACGGCGATCGGAGCGCCGGCGACGTGGGGTCCGTGGGTGCTGTTCCCGACCGGGTCGCACACCCGCTCGGTCGTCGTCGAGGTCCTGCGTCGGCACGGCGCGCCGCTCGACGTCGTCGCCGAGAGCCATCAGCCCGAGGTGCTACGCGAGATGGTCCGCCTCGACACGGGGTGGACCGTGCTGCCGACGGCCCAGGCCGAACACGGAGACCGCCCGCTGTCACCCGGCCGGACGCTCGCCGTGCGTCGACTCGTGGTGGCAACGCGAACCGGCGCCGTGCACGACCCCGCCGTCGACGAGCTCGCCGAGGCGCTCCGTCGGGCCCGGTCGCCCGGGTCCTGATCCCTCAGACGGCCGGGGTCGATCCCGTGAGCACGTCACGCAACTGGGTGGAGTCGACGTTGCCGCCGCACAGGACGAAGGCGCTCAGCTCGCCGCGCCGCAGCGGAGACTCCGACAGCAGACCCGCCAACGCGATCGCTCCCGCCGGCTCCGCGACGTTGTGCGTCGTGCGGAAGACGATCCGCATCGCCTCGGCGGTCGCATCGTCGGACACCGCGATGATGCGGGCAGCTCCAGCGACCATCCCGGCGACGGCAGCCGCATCCGGTGACCTGGTCGCGACGCCGTCGACGAACGTCGCCGACGACGCCGTCGTGACGACCGCTCCCGCTTCGAACGACAGTTTGCTCGACGGGGCCCGATCCGACACCACACCGACGATGTCGGTGTCGAGTCCGAGCAGGTCGCGCACGGCGATCAGCGCGTTGATGCCCGACCCCATCCCGACCGGGACGTACACGGTGTCGAGCGACCCGGCGGCATCGAACAGCTCGCGCGCGTAGGTGGCCACGCCGAGCACGAGGTCGGGATGGAACGGCGGGACCGGTTCCAACCCCTGCTCCTCGGCGACGACGAGCGAGCGTTCCCGGGCCTCCTGGAAGTCGTCGCCGTACTCGACGACCTCGGCTCCGAGGGCGCGCATCGCCGCGTTCTTCTCGACGCTGTTGCCGTGCGGCACGAAGATCGTCACCGCCCGCCCGTGCACCCGGCCGGCGAAGGCCAGGCTCTGGCCGTGATTGCCCCGGGTGGCGCTGACGACGCCGCGCACCTCGGGACGCTCGCGCACGAGACGGTCGAGGTACACCAACCCGCCGCGCACCTTGAACGCACCGACCGGCGTGTGGTTCTCGTGCTTGACGACGACGGCAGAACCGGCCACCTCGTCGAGCATCGGCCACCGGTACTGCGGCGTCGGCGGAACGTGGCGACGCACGATCGCCGTCGCCCGGTCGAGTTCGTCGAGGTCGAATGCGGTCACCGGTACGCTCCCTCGTCGGTGACCACGACGTCGACGCCGATGTCGTGGGGCTCGATCGGCAGATCGTCGACCATCTGCTCCGCGAAGCACACCCCGATCGTCGTGCACTCCGGCCGCACCGCGGCGAGGAACCGGTCGTACCAACCGCCGCCCTGGCCGAGGCGGCCGCCGCCGGCCGTGAAGGCGAGGCCCGGGACGATCACGACGTCGGGCCAGATCGGCTCGACGTCGTCCTCGGGAACGGCCACCTCCACGTCGCGACCGCGGCACCACTCGGCGAACGGTGCGGTGTCCGGCTCGCCCGGGATGGCGTCGAACGACAGGATCCGGCGTGCCTGCGTGACACCCTCGACCGCTTCGACGTGGACCCAGAGGTGTGCCGAGCGTTCGGTGCGGGCGTCCAGTCCACGTCGCAGGCGACGCATGCGGGCACGCAACTCGATCTTGGAGTGCGGCGCCCTCGTGCGGTCGGTCATCGGTGCGCAGCGTACAGTTGAGGGCGATGAGCGATCCGACGCACGAACCCGACGCCCACGCCTTCGATTCCAAGCACTTCCGCATGGTGCTCGGACACTTCCCCACCGGGGTGACCGTGATCACCGGCATGGCCGAAGGCGACCGACCGCACGGCTTCACGATCGGTTCGTTCACGTCGGTGTCGCTCGACCCGCCACTGGTCGGCTTCCTGCCCCAGACCGATTCGGAGACCTGGGCGCTGATGAAGGACGCCGGCAGCTTCTGCGTCAACGTACTCAGCGACAAGCAGAGCGACCTGTGCTGGAAGTTCGCGAAGAGCGGTACCGAGGCGACCCGCTTCGATGGCGTCGAGTGGCACGCCGCACCGTCGGGAGCCCCCGTGCTCGAACGGGCCGTGGCGTGGATCGACTGCCAGGTCGAGGAGGTCTACGAGATGGGCGACCACTACTTCGTGCTCGGCCGCGTCACCGCCCTCGATGCCGACGCCGACCACGACGGACTACCGCCACAGCCGCTGGTGTTCTACCGCGGCACGATCGGCGGATTCGCCGCCGAGGGGTGACCCACGAGCACCGGCGCGGGGCGGGGTGTGGACGGGCTCGACAACGGCGAGACTGACCGAATGGATCGCCGTGCACCACTCGCCGTCGGGCTCGACACGTTCGCCGTCGTGCTGTTCGTCGCCGTGGGTCGGCGCGAGCACGAACGCGACGCGACGATCGCCGGCCTGATCGGCACCGCCGCCCCGTTCCTGATCGCGTTGGCGCTGGCGTGGCTCGTGCTGCGGGTCTGGCGCCGCCCGGTCGAGCTTCGCACCGGGCTCGGCATCTGGGCGATCGTGCTCGGCGCCGGCATGGTGCTGCGCAACGTGGTGTTCGGCGACGGCACGGCGACGTCGTTCGTGATCGTGGCGACGCTGTTCCTGGCGCTGTTCATCGTCGGCTGGCGGGCAGCGCTGGCCGTGATCGACCGACGTCGAGATCACCGCGCCGTCACGTCGTCCGACCTGAGCGGCGTCTGAGCCGCGTCCGGCGGCGCCGTCGACCTCAGGCGGTCGCGCCCTTCGAGGTCCAGTACTCGTTGAGCGCGCTCTGGATGCGCAGGTACCAGACCAGGTTGCCGATGATCGGCAACAGGAACCACAGGCCCCAGATCGTCGTGATCGGCGGCTCCTTGCCGTCGGCACGGTAGAGCTGCTCGACCTCCGACGCCAGCAGGAACATCGTGACGGGGGACACGAACAGCGTGATGAAGAGGTACGCGACGCCACCGAGGCCGCGGCCGGAGTAGCGCTTGAGCTCGTCGCCGTTCTGGAACGACCACACGAGCGTCCAGATGCCGAAGGTGACGATCGTCAAGAGCAACACCAGGAGCGCCGAGCGAGGCTGGCCGAGCGCGCCCGTGCCGACGGGCGACGGCGACGGCGGCGGTGGCGTCGGGCGAGGTGAGGGCGAGGCCATCGGCGCCGCGGGCGTCGACGGATCGGGCGGTGGCGGCAAGTCGGACATGGCGTCACCGTAGACCCCGAGCGATCGGCTCGTCGGCGATCCGGACGTCGGGCCATGCTCGGGTGCATGACCACCGTCCCGACCGAGATCGATCCTGCCGCCGCCGGCTTCGACGCGGCTCGCCTCGCCCGCATCGACCACCACTTCCAGGGCTACGTCGACCAGCGAAAGCTCCCCGGCTGGCACATCGTGGTGAGCCGCGGCGGCCGTGTCGTGCACTCCTCGACCTACGGGCACCGTGACGTCGAGAGTGGTCGACCGTTCGCCGACGACACGGTCGTCCGGCTCTTCTCGATGACCAAGCCGGTGACGTCGCTGGCGGCGATGATGCTCTACGAGGAGGGGGCCTTCGAGCTCAAGTCACCGATCTCGAGGTGGCTGCCGGAGTTCGCCGACACCCGGGTGTACCGGTCGGGATCGTTCCTGGCGCCGGTCACCGAACCCCAGGTCGAACCGATCAGGGTGTGGCACCTGCTCACCCACACCTCCGGGCTCACCTACGGCTTCCACAACACCCACGTCACCGACGCCATCTACCGTCGCGGCGGGTTCGAGTGGGGCAGCCCGCCCGGTGCCGACCTCGCGGAGTGCTGCGCCAAGTGGGCCGAGATGCCGCTGGCGTTCCAGCCCGGTAGCGAGTGGAACTACGGCGTGTCGACCGACGTGCTCGGCCGGCTGGTCGAAGTGGTCTCCGGCATGCGGCTCGACGAGTTCTTCCGCACCCGGATCTTCGAGCCCCTCGGCATGCACGACACCGACTTCCACGTCCACGCCGATGTCACCGACCGCTTCGCGACCCTCTACGTCCGCAACCCGGCGACCGGCGAGGCGACACCCGCACCCGAGGCGCTCGGGCGGGTCAGCCACGAGCCTCCCCGGATGCTCGGCGGGGGCGGCGGGCTCGTCGGCACCGCCCACGACTACCTGCGCTTCGCTCACCTGCTGCTCAACCGGGGCGAACTCGACGGTGTGCGCCTGCTCGGGAGCCGCACCGTCGACTACATGACCCGCAACCACCTGCCGGGCAACGTCGACCTCGAGACGTATGGTCGTCCGCTGTTCGCGGAGACGACCTTCGAGGGGGTCGGGTTCGGCCTGGGGTTCTCGGTCGTCCTCGACGCGGCAGCCAACAAGGTGCTGCGCTCGGAGGGCGAGTACTCCTGGGGTGGTGCCGCCAGCACGATCTTCTGGGTCGACCCGCGCGAGGACGTCGTGGTGTTGTTCCTCACCCAGCTGCTGCCGTCGAGCACGTACCCGATCCGCTCGCAACTCGGCCAACTCGTCGGACAGGCGCTCGTCGACTGAC
>JAWLFC010000105.1:0-10263 GCA_041685755.1 Ilumatobacteraceae bacterium | reverse complement strand
CCGAGACCGACGGCGTCGAGTGCTCCGGCGACCCGAGCGGCACGATCGGTGTACTCGGCCCAGGTACGGGTCACGTCGCCGTGGGTGATCGCGGGGGCGCCCGGAATTGCATCGGTGATCGATTCCCAGACGGTGGCGAAGTTCATTTCCATCTGACGCACAGTAGCCACGCGGCTGTGTCGATGGTCACAGGCTGGTTCAGGCCGGGAGCGGGGCCTGGACGATCGTTGACTGCGGTGGCGCATGGTCGGCCAGACTGACACCGATGCCCGACTCGCCGTCCGACCACGACCTCGCGACCCTGCGTGAGATCGAGCAGCGCGTGTTGTGGCTCGCCACGCGGATCATCGACCACGCCAACCGCCGCGGCGACACCGACATCAAGGTCGGCGGTCATCAGGCGTCGTGCGCGTCGATGGTGTCGATCATGACGGCGCTGTGGTTCGGTCACATCGGCGGCGACGACAAGGTCGCCGTCAAACCGCACGCGTCGCCGGTGTACCACGCCATCAAGTACCTGACCGGCGAGCTCGACCGCTCGTACCTCACGACGCTGCGCCAGCGCGGTGGCCTGCAGGCGTACCCGTCGCGGACGAAGGACCCCGATGTCGCCGACTTCTCGACCGGTTCGGTCGGTCTCGGCGCCGTGGCCCCGCTCTTCAGCGCGCTCACGCGTCGCTACGTGTCGTCGCACGTCGGTGAGCAGCCGCCGGCCCGGTTCATCGCCCTGGTCGGCGACGCCGAACTCGACGAGGGCAACGTGTGGGAGGCGATCGCCGATCCCGCCACGCAGGGCCTCGGGAACTTCACGATGGTGGTCGACCTCAACCGCCAGAGCCTCGACCGGGTGATCCCGGACATCGCCGCGGTTCGGCTGAAGCGTTTCTTCGCCGATGCCGGCTGGCACGTCGCCGAGGCGAAGTACGGCGCCCGGCTGTCGGCGGCGTTCGCGCAGCCCGGTGGTGAGGCCCTGGAGTCGCACATCGATGCGATGACCAACGAGGCGTACCAGGAGTTCTTCACGCTGGCGCCCGCCGACGTGCGACACAAGTTCCTCGTCGGGGCCGACGCCACCGTGCAGCGATTCGTCGACGACCTCGACGACGCCGAGCTGACCGCGCTCGTCACCGATCTCGGCGGTCACGATCTGGGCCTCCTGATCGACACGTTCCGCGCCTGTGACGCCGAGGCCGATCGGCCGTCGGTGGTGTTCGCGTACACCGTGAAGGGTCACGGCCTCCCGATCGCCGGCGACCCGCTCAACCACGCCGCCCTGCTCAGCACCGAACAGATCGACGAGTTCCGCCGGGTGGTGGGGCTGACGGTCGACGACGAGTGGGACCGCTTCGACCCCGACTCGCCGGCGGGTCGGCGCTGCGCCGCCGTCGGCAGCGACGTGAACAACGAACCGACGCCATCCCGGCCGATCCTGCCGGTGCCGGCGGCGGCACGCCCGGCGGTCACGAACGGGCTGCAGTCGAGCCAGGAGGCGTTCGGGCGCGTACTGGCGAGTCTCGCCGACGTCGCCGGCGTCGGCGACCGCATCGTCACGACGGCGCCCGACGTGTCGATCTCGACCAACCTCGGCGGCTGGATCAACAAGCGCGGGGTGTACTCCCACACCGAGCGCGACGACCACGGTGGCGCCGAACGGCTGCTCAAGTGGGCACCCGGGCCGACCGGCCAGCACATCGAACTCGGCATCAGCGAGATGAACCTGTTCATGCTGCTCGGCCAACTCGGCCTCAGCCACGACCATCACGACCACCACCTGCTGCCGGTCGGAACCGTCTACGACCCGTTCGTCCTGCGCGGCCTCGACGCCTTCATCTACGGGATCTACAACGGGTCGCGGTTCGTGGTGGCCGGCACGCCCGCCGGGGTGACGCTGGCCCCCGAGGGCGGTGCCCACCAGTCGACGATCACGGCCTCGGTCGGCGCCGAGCTGCCGAACCTGACCTACTGCGAGCCGACATACGCCACCGAGGTCGACTGGCTGCTGTGCGACGCCCTCGACCAACTGTCCCGGCCCGAGGGCACCAGCAGCTACCTGCGCCTGTCGACCCGGCCCATCGACCAGCGTCCGTTCGCCGACGCGCTGGCCCGCCACGGGGAAGATGCGCTCCGAGCGCTCGTGCTCGCCGGCGGGTACCGGCTCCTCGACGCGCCCGACGACGACCGACCGGGGGTGACCATCGTGACGACCGGCGTGATGGCACCCGAAGCGCTGGCTGCTGCCGCCGACCTCGACGCCGAGGGCGTGCAGTGCAGCGTCGTCCACCTGACCAGCCCCGACCGTGTGTACCGGAGTTGGCGCGCCGGCCTCGTCCAGAGCGCTGCCGCAGCTCGCCGGGTCACGGTGCCGAGCCATCTGGACGAGCTGGTCCTGCCGAGCGAGCGGTCATGGCCCGTCGTCAGCGTCCATGACGCGGCGAGCCACACGCTCGCCTGGATCGGCTCGGCGCTCGGCACCCCTCAGTTCGCCCTCGGCGTCGACCGCTTCGGCGAGTCGGGCACGATCGCCGACCTCCACGAGCTGACCGGCATCGACACCGGCAGCATCGTCAACGCCGCCCTCCTCGCCCTGACCGACTGATTGCCGCAGGGGTCCGATTGCAGCAGGGGTCTGGGCCGGTTCACGCGGTGACGGCTGCTGCAATCAGCGGGGGCCGCCGTCGACGGCGATGACGGCGCCGGTGGTGTACGAGGACGCGTCGCTCGCGAGGTACAGCGCCGTTCCCACGATCTCGTCCGGTTCGCCGCCGCGGCCGAGCGCGAATCCCGTCGTGGCAGCCCGCTGGAACGCGTCGAGGTCCCACGCTCGCGAGATGTCGGTGAGGAACGGCCCGGGCGCGATGCAGTTGACTCGCACCTTCGGCCCGAGCGTGCGGGCGAGACCGTAGGTGAGGTTCTCGACACCCGCCTTGGCAGCGCCGTAGATCAACTCGTTCGGGCTCGGGCGACTCGCGGCGATCGACGAGACGAAGATGATCGACCCGCCGTCGCTGCCGCCGTGATCGTCGCCCGCCATGCGGGTGCCGACCAGCGCCGACAGCCGGAACGGACCCTTGAGATTGACCCCCATCACCTTGTCGTAGAGCAGTTCGTCGACGGCGTCGACGCTCGGGTACAGCGGCGACATCCCGGCGTTGTTGACCAGCACGTCGCATCGTCCGAACTCGTCGTAGACCGCTTCGTACAGCCGGTCGCTGTCCGCCCACGTGCCGGCGTGGTAGGCGATCGGCAACGCCCGCCGGCCGATGTTCTCCACCTCGCGGGCGAGCGCCCGGCAGGCATCGATCTTGCGGCTGGCGATGACGACATCGGCGCCGTGTTCGGCGAAGGCGAGCACCATCTCCCGCCCGAGCCCGCGAGAGCCCCCGGTGACGACGGCGACCCGCCCGGTCAGGTCGAACAGGTCACGTCCCATCAGAGGGCCAGGGCGGCGCGGCGGGCTTCGAGAACGGCTTCGTGGATGGTGCGGGGGGCGACGGCGTCGCCGATCGGCACGGCGCCGTCGATCGGTTCGGCCGGGACGCGGAAACCGCAGTCGACGAGCGCGGCACAGGCGACCACACGCCGCTGTCCGCTGTAGCGGTCCTCGAGCTCGACCTCGCCGGGACGTACGGCCCGCAGCAGGCTGCGCCGTTCGATGGTCACCCCCTGCTGGGCGAGACGTGAGTTGGCGGGAGCGAGATCGCCGGTGCGGGCGAGTTCGTTGCCGGCGATGTTGTCCTGGGTGATCAGCACCGCCCGAGCCCCGAGTTCCTCGGCGAGTGCCACGGCGATGGGGCCGCCGATCGGGTCGAACAGTGCGACCGTCCCCTCGGCCGGCAGCGGTGTCGTTCCGTCACGCACCGCGGCGACGTCGAGGACGACGGCCCCGTCGGCGACGTCGTAGGAACGCACACCGGGTCGCGATCCTGTCGCCTGGATGACGACGGCCCCGTTGTCGGCGCTTGCCGGGTCGGTGCCCAATCGGATGTCGACCCCGAGACGTTCGAGTTCGCGTCGCCACCAGTCGACGAGCGCTCCGTTCGGCCCGGCGACGGCGGCGAGCCCACCGACGATGTCTCGGCGTTCGACGATGGCGACCCGATGGCCGCGCAGCGATGCGACCCGAGCGGCTTCCAGCCCGGCGGGGCCGGCGCCGAGCACCACGACGTCACGCGGATGTGCCGTGGGCACGTACCAGTCGGGGTCCTCGGTCTCGCGTCCGCTGGTCGGTTCGCCGATGCAGCTGACGATCGGATTGCGGGCGTCGCGGACCTGACAGGTCTGGTTGCACCGGGTGCACGGCCTGATCCGGTCGGCGTCGCCGGCGGCGAGCTTCGCGACGAGGTCGGGGTCGGCGATCTGGGCGCGGGTCATCTCGACGGCGTCGCAGCGTGCCGGGTCGTCGTAGCCGCCGAGCGCCCACTCGGCCTGGCCGACCTCGACGACCGATCCCTGCAGGATCACCGGCACCTCCGGACGCACGTCGTGCACGGCGGCGCGCACGGCACCGCAGACGTCGACGTTGACACCGGTGGGCTCGTGGAAGTCGGACCGGGTCTTCTCGACGGTGTAGATCGACCCGCGGGTGACCACGACGTAGTCGAGCCCGACAGCGACGAGTGAGGCGGCGATCTCGGGTGCCATCTCCGGGGTGATCCCGGCCCACGGTGCGAGCTCGTCGCACGACAGTCGCAGACCGACGACCCGGTCGCCGACGGCGCCGCGGACGGCGTCGATGACCTGACGGGCGAACAGCATGCGGTCCTGGCCCCAGGCGTCGTCGCGCTGGTTGGTCAGCCCGGACAGGAACTGTCGGACGAGGCTGTGCTGGCCGGCGTTGATCTCGATCCCGTCGACGTCGGCGTCGACGGCGATCTTGCCCGCCGAGGCGAACCCGTCGACGACCGCTGCGATGTCGTCGGCTTCCATCCACTTCGGAACCTCGCGCGAGTTGACCTCGGGCACCCGCGACGGCGCCCACAGCGGCCGCTGCGAGTAGGCGGACGATCCCTGCCCTCCCGCGTGGTCGAGTGACGCCAGTACCAACGAGCCGTGGGGCCGACAGGCAGCGACGATCGCCGCCCATCCGTCGCCACAGCGTTCGGCGAGAGGGGAGCGTTCGTACGCCCAGTCGGAGGGATGCACCGACGCACCCTCGACCACGATCGTCCCGCAACCGCCCCGCGCCCGGCGCTCGTAGTAGGCGACGTGGCGGGCCGGGATCGAACGATCGTCGGCGCCGAGGTTCGTGACGTGGGGCCCGAACATCACCCGGTTGGGGGCGGTGCGTGATCCGAAGGTGACCGGGGTGAGCAGTTGCATCAGGGTCTCAATTCTGGCTGAGAGCGTGCTCTTCCCGCCGAATCAGTCGCTTGATGTTCCCTGCGTGCTTGACGACGATCAGCGCGCACAGCCCGGCGACGGCGACGAACTCCCACGCCGGCTTCTCCTGCACGACGAGGCCGATCGGGACCAGGCCGGCGGCGACGACGGACCCGAGCGCCGCCTTGCCGGTCGCCTTCGAGACCAGCCACCACAGACCGACGGCGAGCGGGGCGAGGATCGGCTGCACGATCAGCAGTACCCCGGAGCCGGTCGCCACCCCCTTGCCGCCCCTGAAGGCGCGGAACACCGGGAACATGTGGCCGACGATGGCGGCCGCTCCGCACCAGTACGCCATCGGGCGACCGTCGAGAGCGAGGCCGAGACCGGCGGCGAGCGCCCCCTTGCCGGCGTCGAGGACGTACACCCAGACGCCCTTGCGCCACCCCAGCGCCCGGGTGACGTTCGACGCCCCGGGATTTCCCGAGCCGAACGTCGAGATGTCGATGCCGTTGGCGCGCGCGATCAGGATCGCGCTGGGGAACGTGCCGAGCACGTACGCGATCGGCACGAGGAACCACACGGGCGACGATCCTCGCAGACCGGGCCGAAAACCGGACAGTCGGCGGCTCCGGCGTCAGCGTCAGCGACAACGTCGAATTCAGCGACATGTGCTGACGCTGAAGCGGGAGAAGCCGATCAGCGACGGCCGAGGGTGACCGGGACGCGCTCGGGGGTCGAGACCCGCACCGGCTTGGAGTGGTCCATCATCGGGCGAGGGCGATCAGCGGTGGATGCCGCGAGCATGGCCGCTTCGCCGTGGCCGGCGACGCACTCGGGGTCGGGGCCGTCGAGGGGGATGCCGACGAAGAACTTGGCGGCCATGCACCCGCCCTGGCAGGCGTCGTAGCTGCCGCACGACGCGCATGCGCCGGCCGACTGCGGCTCGCGCAGCTCGGTGAACAGCTCGCTGTGCTTCCAGACCTGGGAGAAACCACCGGCGTCGCGGACCGAGCCGGCCTTGAACTCGTCGTGGATCACGAACGGGCAGGCGTACACGTCGCCGATCGGATCGATGAGGCACACCACACGCCCGGCGCCGCACATGTTCAACCCGGGCAGCGGTTCTTCTCCGAGCGCGTTGAGGTGGAAGAACGAGTCTCCGGTCAGCACGTTGTCGCCGTGGGCGAGCAGCCACTCGTAGATCTGGCGCTGCTGCGCCTGTGTGGGATGCAGGTCGTGCCACGAGTCGGCGCCACGGCCCGACGGGCGCAGGCGGGTGATGCGCAGCTGGGCGCCGAAGGAGTCGGCGAGCGCCTTGAACTCGTCGAGCTGGTCGACGTTGTGGCGGGTGACGACGACGGAGATCTTGAACTCGCCGAACCCGGCGTCACGCAGGTGCTGCATCGCCCGGATCGCCGTGGCGTACGAGCCCTCGCCCCGCACGGCGTCGTTGGTGACGGCGTCGGTGCCGTCGAGGCTGATCTGGATGTCGAGGTAGTCCATCGCCGCCAGCCGCCGTGCCTTGTCGGCGTCGATGAACGCACCGTTGGTCGAGAACTTCACGCCGATGCCGCGGCTGATCGAGTACTCGAGCAGCTCGAAGAAGTCGCGGCGGATCATGGGCTCGCCGCCGCCGATGTTGATGTAGAAGACCTGGAGGTCGTGCAGCTCGTCGAGGACGGCCTTCGCCTCGTCGGTCGTCAGCTCACGCGGGTCGCGTCGGCCCGACGACGACAGGCAGTGCACGCACTCCAGGTTGCAGGCGTAGGTGAGTTCCCAGGTGAGACAGATCGGGGCGTCGAGGCCGCCCTTCAACTGCTCAACCAGGTGCGACTTGGTGCTCATGGAGCATCTCCGATTCGGTGAGGGAAGCGAGCGCCGACTCGAACGCGGGCCACCGGCGTTCGACGATGTCGCAGCGGCGCAGGACGTCGGCGAGGCAGGTACGACCGTCGAGGTCGCGGACGACGCGGACGACGTCGGGGTGCTTGAGGAAGATCAGCTTGCGGTTGCCGTAGTGGTAGGCGAGCGCCCCGAACGGTTCGGGGCGCAGCGCGACCTGCGAGTCGAGTTCGAGGTGCGAGTCGAGCAGCGACACGGCGTCGACGTCAGTAGACGCCGCACATCCCGTCGATCGAGATCTCCTCGACGAGCAGTTCGTCCTCCAGGAGGTCCTCGGTGGTCTCGACGCCGGCCTCGGCGACGATGGTCTCGGTGGCGACAGCGGTCTCGTCCATGAATCCCGACACTACCCAAGCCCGACCGTTTCGGCCACGGCGGCCCGGCGAGCGCCATCCGCTCGGATCGGCGGCCTCAGCGGGCGGGGACGATGTCGGCGTAGAGCTCGGGGCCGTGGGAACGCCAGCGGGTCGTGGCCAGGGCGACGCCACCACGCTCGACGAGCAGCCCGGCGCCGAGCGTCACCAGCGCCAGGACCGTCACGAGTGGCACCGACTGACGCTCCAGCGCCCACAGCAGCGCCAGCGCCACGGGAAGGGTCAGGACCGCCAACACGAGCAGCACCAGGCCGAGCATCAGCGCCGAGAACCAGCCCTTGCCGCTGTCGCCGCTCGCCAGTGGATTGTCGCTGTCGGGCACGGCGATCGGCACGAACGTCGACTGCACCATCGCGGCGCCGGCTCCGGCGAAGAGCCCTCCGACGCCGATGGCGACGCCGGCCGGCAGGTAGCGCCACTCGCCGGTGACGCCGGCGGCGATCAACGGCCCGACCAGCGCGATCGGCGCGGCGGAGACGGCGACGGAGCGGGCCTTGGCGGCGACGAGCAGCTTCGGGTCGACACCGGTGAGCAGCTCGTTGGCGAGGGCGGGCCCGTCCGAGCCGAAGCTGTTGCCGGCCATGAACAGCACCGCGACCTGCACGGCACCGCCGACGAGGACGGCGCCGGCGCCGACGTCGTTGCCCGACAGCGCCGGGACGAGCACGATGGCGAGGCCGACACCCGCCCCGGTGAACGCCTCGAGCGCCGTGCGCGGCGTGCGGAACCGGATGAGGACGCTGCGCCAGGCGACGGCCCCCCGGGCGCCGGGGCCGCAGAGGCGGCGGGCGAGTGCCGACAACGGACGGCGTCGCCGTTCCTGGCGCACGGCGCGAGCTCCGCTGCCGCCCTTCACCGACTCGACCAGACGGCGGGTGGTGGCCGCGAACACCCACAGCAGCACCGGCAACCACAGCGCGCCGGCGATGACGTGAACGACCGCCGTCACCGGCCGCTCGCCGGCCTCGGCGAGGGCCCGGCCGAGCTGGCCCATCGGTGTCCATCCGGCGGCGTCGACCACCGTCGTGCGTTCGCCCTCGTCGAGGTCGGCGACGAGGCGCGGCACGATCTGGAACGCTCCGTAGAACGCCAGGCTCGACATGCCCACGAGCAACTGACCGGCTCGGGGGTACCGGTTCGAGAGCAACCCGAGCACGTTGATCGTCGTACGCGACACGAGCAGCAGGGTCGTCAGGAATGCCAGCACGGCGAGCAGTACCGGCACGATCGAGGCGGGTCCGCGCACAGCGCCGGCGAACAGGCCGATACCGACGAGCGCAGCCGACAGCCCGGGCGGGCCGGCGGCCGACGCCGCCAGCAGCCCGACGCCGAGCTGGCGGCGGGCGAGCGGTTCGGTGGCGACCACCCGCGGGTCGACGGGCTGGGTGACCCCGGCGACGACACTCAGCATGGTCACGACCAGCACCGAACCGGTGGTCGCGGCGACGAAGACGGCCTCGACGTCGTCGGCGGTGCGGCCGAGCACGAACACGAAGGCAGCGCCGATGGAGCCGATCAACGCCGATCCGATCAGGCCCACCGTCACGGCGACTCGTTGGGTGCCGCCGCTTCGCAGGGCGCCGCGCAGCATCAGCCACCGCAGGCGGGCGAACAACGCGACGACGGCGAGATCGCTCATCGCAGCCACTCGAGCGCCTCGTCGGAGACGTCCGATCCACCGACGACGTCGATGAACGCGTCCTCCAACCGGCGCCCGGCGCGGAGCTCGTCGATCGGCCCCGACGCCACGAGGCGTCCGCGGTGGATCACGCCGACGTGGTCGCACACCCGCTCGACGATGTCCATCACGTGCGTCGACAGCACGACGGTGCCACCACCGGCGCGGAATCGGTCGAGCATCCGCCGCATCGCCCGTGTCGAGATCGGGTCGACGCCTTCGAACGGCTCGTCGAGCATCACCACCCGGGGGCGCGGGAGCAGTGCAGCGGCGAGCGCCGTCTTCTTGCGCATGCCGTGGCTGTAGCCAGCGATCGGTCGGTCTGCGTCGTCGATGATGTCGAGGACGGTGAACAGGTCGGTGCCGCGAGTCCGGATCGTCTCGGCGTCGAGCTGACGCAGCGTGCCGATCGTGTCGATGAACTCCCACGCCGAGAGCCGGTCGAACAGCTGCAGCGGGTCGAGCATCACGCCCATCGCCCGGCGGGTGGCGAGCACGTCGTCGGCGACGTTCACGCCGCACACCTCGATCAGCCCGGCGTCGGGCCGCACGAGCCCGCAGACGGCACGCATGGTCGTCGACTTGCCGCTGCCGTTCGGGCCGACGAGGCCGTAGCAGGCGCCCTGCGAGACCTCCATGGTCAGGCCGTCGATGGCGACGGTCGGCCCGAACCGCTTGGTGAGTCCGTGGATGCGCAGTGGCGACAGGACCGGCGGCGGGAGTTCCACTCCCTCAGTCTGCCCCGCGAACTGTCACACGGTGCCGGGCCTGACGTGACACGACGGCGTCGGCCAGCGGGCTGACGAGGGCGAACGCAGCGACGGCGCCGACCGGGGCCTCCATCATCGAGCCCCCCCACGTTCGTGGTGCGGTTGTGTTGGACCGGGTCAACCAGTGTGCGCCGCAAACGTGCCGGAGCCGAGGTCTCCGCGGCCACCCGGGCTCGGGGCATCTGGACCAACGCCGCGGACCAGCCCGTCGACTGCG
>JAWLFC010000104.1:0-10325 GCA_041685755.1 Ilumatobacteraceae bacterium | reverse complement strand
GCTCGATCTGGCGGGGCGCGCAGCATTCTCCAGTCTGCAGGGATGGATCCGCGGTGTGGCGATCACCGGTGTCGTCGACGGATTGCTCATCGGAATCGCGCTCGTGATCCTCGGCGTTCCGGCAGCGATCCCGCTCGCGGTGCTGACGATGTTCGCGGCCTTCCTGCCGATCATCGGCGCAACGGTCGCCGGGGCTCTCGCCGCGCTCGTCGCCCTGGCGTCCAACGGGTTGGTGACGGCACTGATCGTGGTCGCGGTCGTGCTGGCGGTACAGCAGATCGAGGGCGACGTGCTCCTGCCGCTGGTGATGCGGACCCAGGTGGCGCTGCACCCGATCGTGATCCTCGTCGCCATCGGCGTCGGTGCCGCCCTCGCCGGCATCATCGGGGCGCTGGTGTCGTTGCCGATCGCCGCCGCGGGGTCGGCGGCCCTCGCCTCGGTCAGCGGCGGGTTCCAGTTCGACGATCGAGGTGCAGGAGATGCGGTCGAGTCCGATTCCGGCGAAGGTGGTGTCGAGTCGTCGGTGCCGCCACCGAGCGGTGACGACGATGAGTACGCCAGCGGCGCGACGACGCTGGCGGAGGTGCTCGAACTCGCCGAGCGCGACGGCTTCGACGGCGAGTTCCAACCGGTCGGCGATGAGGGCCGGTTGCAGTGCTCGCACTGCGGGGAGATCGTTGCCGCCGAGCGAGTGGAGCGGGTGTGGTCGCAGCGGCTCGAGGGCGCGAGCGATCCCGCCGACATGCTGCACGTCTCCGCGCTGCGCTGTCCCGCATGCGGCGGTGGCGGCGTCTTCGTCGCCCACTTCGGCCCCGCCGCCGACCCCGGCGAGTCCGCAGTCCTCGCCGCCCTCCCCTCACCACCGAACCCCTCACCACCGAACGCCTCACCACCGAACGCGTGAACAGATGGTGCACTGAGGACGCCATGTGTTCACGCGTTCGGCGAAGGGGGACGGGTCAGCGCGAGACGTGGGTGATGCGCGGGGCCGGGCGTTCGGGGGCGCGGCACTCCTGAGCCGACCAGCCCAGGTAGACGATGCCGACGAGGCGGTCGTCGGCATCGAAGTCGCAGAGGTCGAGGACCGCCTTCGGCTGCTCCAACGCCGGGCTCGACCAGAAGCTGGCGAGGCCGAGTGCCGTGGCGCCGAGGAGGAGGTTCTGGATGCCGGCGGCGACGGCGTCGCGGTTCTCGACGTGGAGCATGGCGTTGTCGTGCGGGGCGCAGCCGACCACCAGCGTCGCCGGCGTCCGCAGGTACTTGGTTCGGGTCTTCGCCCGCTTGGGCTCGTCGCCGAACCCGGCTCGTTCCATCTCGTCGGCCATGGCGTCGCCGAGCCGGGCCCTGCCGTTTCCGGTGAACACGGCGAACCGCCACGGCCAGGTCCGCTTGTGGTTCGGTGCCCAGGTGGCCAGTTCGCACAGCTCGTCGATCACGTCGAGCGGCACCGGACGGTCCTGGTCGACGATCATCGAGGTGCGGCGGGCTCGGGCCAGGGAGGCCAGCTGCTCGAAATCGGCGCGATCCACGGCGTCAGGATGTCATGCGGTCGCCCAGATCAACACCTCGGCACCTTCCGGTCCCGCGGTGAGTCGGGGTGTTCCCGCCGCCGTGAGGCGGGCAGCATCGCCGGTGTCCAAGGTGCCCGCTCCGTCGAGTGCGATCGACCCGCGCGCGACGAACACGTGCACGTGGCGGTCGTCGGGAACGTCGACGGCCTCGGCGGCGCCGAGCCGACCACCCCACAGGACCGCGCCTCGTTGGCGGATCGAGATCGCCGCGTCGTGGCCCGCGCCCGACGCGATCGGGACGAGCCCGCCCCGGGCGAGTTCGGTGTTGATGTCGAGTTGCTCGTAGCTCGGGTCGACCGACTCGGTGTCGGGTGGCACCCACATCTGCACGAAGTGGACGTCGTCGGTGCCCGAGTTGTTCATCTCCGAGTGCCAGATGCCGGTTCCCGCCGACATCCGTTGGGCGAGACCCGGGTAGAGGATCCCCCGGTTGCGCTCGGAGTCCTTGTGCTCGAGTTCGCCGGACAGCACCCAGGTGACGATCTCCATGTCGCGGTGCGGGTGCGTGTCGAACCCCGAGCCGCCGCGCACGATGTCGTCGTTGTTGACGAGGAGCAGGCCGTGGCCGGTGTTCGCGGGGTCGTAGTGGCGTCCGAAGCTGAACGAGTGCTTGGAGTCGAGCCAGCCGATCCTGGTGTGCGGTCGCTCGTGTCCGCGGCGGACGTCGATCGTGGGAGTTGCAGCCATGCCATCTTCAACGGTTGCGGACGCAACGATATTCCTCGACGATCTTCCTCGGGGGTGCCGGTTCGGGGTGGATCGCGTGTGACGAATCGATGGTCGTTGCCCGCACCCGTCAGACTGCAGTGATGCCGGCCGTGCCCGACTCGCCGCCATCCGAGGCTGTCGTTGCGTCGCCCGCCGTGGAGCAGGCGAGACGGGTCGCCGACGAGGTGCTGTTCCCGACCGCCCAGGACGTCGACCGCGCCGAGCAGGTGCCGACTCGAAACCTCGCGGCGCTCGCCGATGCGGGGCTGTTCGGCATCGCCGGTCCGCGCTCGCATGGTGGTCTCGACCTCGACGCCGTCGACGGCCGGCGCGCGGTGGCAGCGGTCGGCTCCGGGTGCGGCGCGACGTTCTTCGTCTGGGTGCAGCATCACGGTGCCGTGCGGACGTTGCGTTCCTCGCTCAACGAGCCGCTGGTCGACTCGCACCTCGCCGACCTGTGCAGCGGGCGATCCGTGGCCGGCACCGCCTTCGCGCACGTCCGGCGCGCCGGGTCGCCGGCGATCACGGCGACCCGCGTCGATGACGGGTGGCGACTCGACGGTCACGCTCCATGGGCGACGTCGTGGGGCGTCGCCGACTGGTACACGATCGCCGCGGTGTCGCAGGGAGGCGACCTCGTCTGGTCGCTCGTCTCCGGTGTCCGCCCCACGGGGGTGACAGCGACGTCGCTGGCCCTGCCCGTGTTCGCGGCCACCGGTACCGTCTCCCTCGACTTCGACGGCTGTTTCGTGCCCGACGACCGGGTGATCGCCGTCGAGCCCGTCGACGCGTGGCGCCGGGCCGACCGCCGTCATGCGTCGATCGGCCAGCCGGCCGTGCTCGGTGTGGCGGAGCGGGCACGACGGCTGCTCGCCGATCTGGGAGACGATCTCGCGACCTCCGCCGGCGAGGCACTCGGCGAGCAACTGCGGGAGTGTTGGCGTGTCGATGTCGACCTGGTGTCGGCCCTCGCCCGTGGCGACGACGTCGTCGCCGAAGCAAGCGATCACCGAGCGGCCTGCCTCGGTCTCGCGCGACGGGCCACCACGGCGCTGCTCGGGGCGGTCGGCGGGCGCGGTATGGACCTCGCTCACCCCGCCCAGCGGCTCGCTCGTGAGGCGGACTTCTACGTGATCCAGGCCCAGACCGCCGACGGGCGTGCAGCCACACTCCGCAGCGTTGCTCGAGGGCACGAGCATTCGCACCGTGGTCGGGACACCATTGGATCAGACTGACGCGAGCTCCGAGCGGGCCTCGGGCCGTCACTCGCATCGAGCGGCTGTCGTTGCGGTGCTCGCGGCAGCCGTGCTCTTCGGCACCAGTGGAACAGCGCGCGAACTCGGACCCGACTCGGCGAGTTCGCTGTCGGTCGGCGCCGCGCGTATCACCCTCGGTTCGGCCGTGCTGTGGGCGGTCGTGCTCGCGACCCGTCGCCGCGAGCCGCTCCCGGCGGCGATGGTGTTGTGGCGGTTGCGCGTGCTGCTCGTGCTCGGCGGGCTCGGCGTGGCGACCTACACGCCGTTGTTCTTCGTCGCGGTCGATCGCGCCGGTGTGGCGGTGGGGACGATCGTCGCCATCGCGAGCGGGCCGTTCTTCGCCGCGGGGCTCGATTGGCGGTTCCGCAGGGTCCGTCCGACCGTGTCCTGGCTCCGCGGAACCCTCGTCACCGTTGTCGGTGCAGCCGTGCTGATTCTCGGTGTCGATTCCAGTGGCGGCGACATCGAGCTGGTCGGCGTCGGGGCCGCCCTCGCCGCCGGATTCGGCTACGCGACCTACTCCGTGACGTCGAAGGCGACGATGGAGCGGGGGCTCGGATCGACACCAGCGCTCGCGGTGCCGTTCACGATCGGTGTGCTGGTGGTCCTCGTCATGGCCCTGCCCGAGTCGTCGAGTTGGATCGCCACCAGCGCCGGGCTGGCGATGGCGCTCTATCTCGGGGTCGTGGCAACCGGTTTGGCCTACGTGTTGTTCGGGTTCGGGCTCCGCCGCCTGACGTCGTCGTCGGCGGTGACCCTGGTGCTGGCCGAGCCGCTCACTGCTGCGCTGCTCGCTGCCGTGGTGCTCGACGAGTCGATCCCGTGGTCGGGTTGGTTCGGCGTGGCGGCGGTGATCGCCGGGCTCGCGCTCGTCGGGCGCAGCGCGTCCCGGCTGGCACGGCGCACGGCCTGACGTCGGGCGTCACGCTCGATCCGTCTCGATCAGGAGTCGGTCCGGCGAGCGCGGCTCGGTTGGACGCGGGGAGCCTCGTTCGGCATCTTCGGGTACACCGGTGGCCAGGGGGCATCGGGGATCCCGTCGGCGAGGTCGGCGGCGAAGCGTTCGACGAGTGGTCCGATCGAGCACGGCGCATCGTCGATCAGCGCCCACGGGTCGCCCCGCTCCTCGAGCCGCTCCGGGACGGTGTCGATCGTCAGGACGTCGGGGTCGATCGTGTCGAGTTCGTCCCAGGAGAACGGCGTCGACACCTGGGCGCCGACACGGGGTCGAACGCCCCACGCCCCGAACATGTTCTTGTGCGGGGCGTTCTGGTTGAAGTCGACGAAGACCCTGGCGCCGCGTTCCTCCTTCCACCACTTGTCGGTGATCAGCTCGGGGTGCCGACGGGCGAGTTCGCGGCCGAGGGCGACGACGGCACCGCGCACGGCGAAGGAGTCCCATCCCGGCTCGACGCGCACGTAGACGTGGATCCCCTTGCTGCCGGTGGTCTTGGCGAAGCCGACCATGCCCAACTCGGCCAGGAGGTCGCGCACGTGGCCTGCCGATTCGCGCACCATGTCGAAGTCGACGCCGGGGGAGGGGTCGAGGTCGATACGCATCTCGTCGTGGTCGTCGGGGTTCGACGCCCGGAACGGCCACACGTGCACGCCCGGCACCCCCATGTTGACGGCCCACAGGACGTGGGCGAGATCGGCGATCACCAGGGCGCGCGACGGCGTGCCGTTGACGGTCTCGACGATGGTGGTCGAGAGCCAGCCGGGGGCGGACTCGGGGATGCGTTTCTGGAAGAACGACGTCTCGCGCACCCCGTTCGGGTACCGCTCGAGCAGCACCGGTCGGCCCCGAACGGTCGGCATCAGGGCGTCGGCGACCGCCACGTAGTAGCGGGCCAGGTCGAGCTTCGTGCGGGGTTCCTTCGCCGGTCCGACCGACGGGAACATCACCTTGTGGGGATTGGTGATCGTGACGGCCCTCGTGCCGGTGTCGACCTCGACCGGTTCCCCGAACTCGTCGGCGTTCCCCACCGCCCCGATGTTACGCCGGGGGTCTGACCCCTGGCGTAACGGTCACTGGCCGGTGTGGAGTTCGTCGTTGAGGGCGCCCCAGCCACCGGTGCGGGCCCGGGCGACGACCTTGCCGGACTGGCCGTCGCGCAGGAACATCAGGTTGCTCCGCCCGGACAGCGTGCGGGCCTTGACGACGCCGTCGGGGGTCAGGACAGGCGTGCTCGCCGTCACGTACAACCCGGCCTCGACCACGCAGTCGTCGCCGAGGCTGATCCCGATGCCGGCGTTGGCGCCGAGCAGGCAGCGCTCGCCGATCGTGATCTGCTCCGTGCCGCCACCGGACAGCGTGCCCATGATCGACGATCCACCGCCGATGTCGGAACCGTCGCCGACGACGACGCCGGCGGAGATCCGTCCCTCGACCATCGACACTCCGAGCGTGCCGGCGTTGAAGTTGCAGAAGCCCTCGTGCATCACGGTGGTCCCCTCGGCGAGATGGGCACCGAGGCGCACCCGGTCGGCATCTGCGATCCGGATCCCGGACGGGATCACGTAGTCGGTCATCCGCGGGAACTTGTCGAGGCCGTGCACCGAGATCACGCGGCCGTCCTTGCGCAGCCGCATCCGGACGTCGTCGATCTCCGACACGGCGACCGGGCCGATGCTGGTCCAGGCGACGTTGTTCAGCGCGCCGAAGGTGCCGTCCACGTTGATCGTGCGCGGTGCGGCGAGGCGGTGCGACAGCAGGTGCAGGCGCAGATACGCGTCCGACGCGGACGCGGGCGCCTCGTCGACGTCGATCGAGAGCCGCACCGGGCGGACGACCACGTTGCGCGCCTCGTCGGTGGTGTCACGCATCCCCAGCTGCGACTCGATCTCGTCGGTCGGGCAGTCGTCGTCGCCGTACTCGCCCCAGCCGAGCCAGCGGTACCAGGTGTCGAGCACCGATCCGTCGGCAGCGATCGTGGCGAGGCCGGCGCCCCATGCAGTCCGTGTCATCAGCAGTCTCTCATGTCTGTTCTCACATCTGTTCTGGTCGGAGGGTCGGGAACAGGATCACGTCCTTGATCGAGTCGACCCCGGCCAACAGCATGGCAACACGGTCCATCCCGATGCCCAGTCCACCCGTCGGTGGCATGCCGTACTCGAGTGCTCGGATGTAGTCCTCGTCGACGCCGCCACGCTCGGCGTCCCCGGCGTCCTTGGCCACCTGTTCCGCCTCGAAGCGCAGCCGTTGCTCGACGGGGTCGTTCAGCTCCGAGTACCCGTTGCCGAGCTCGCGCGAGTCGACGAAGATCTCGAAGCGCTCCGTCAACCACGGGTCGTCGCGGTCGACGCGTGCGAGTGGCGAGATCTCGGTGGGGTGACCGGTGACGAACGTCGGCCGGACGATGTCGGCCTCGCACAGCGACTCGAACAGCTCCTCGACCAGCTTGCCGCCGCCCCAGCGGTCTTCCCAGCGCACACCGTGGTCGTCGGCGATCGCCCGTAGCTCGTCGATCGGCTGGCTCGGGTGCACCTCCCGCCCGGCCGCCTGCGACACCGCATCGACCATGCGCACCCGCGGCCACGGCTCGGCGAGGTCGACGGTCTCGCCGCGGATCTCGATCACCGTCGTGCCGATCGCGTCGCGCGCCGCCTGGGTGATCAGCACCTCGCTGATGTCCATCACGTCGTTCCAGTCGCCGAACGCCTGGTAGAGCTCCATCATCGTGAACTCGGGGTTGTGGCGGGTGGAGATGCCCTCGTTGCGGAAGATCCGACCGATCTCGTAGACGCGCTCCATGCCGCCGACGATCAGGCGCTTGAGGTGCAGCTCCAGCGCGATGCGCAGGTACAGCTGGAGGTCGAGCGTGTTGTGGTGCGTCGTGAACGGGCGGGCGTGGGCGCCGCCCGCCTCGGCGTGCAGCACCGGGGTCTCCACCTCGATGAAGCCGCGATCGTGCAACGTGCGCCGGAAGCTCGAGATGATCTCGTGGCGGATCTCGAAGGCCCGCTGGGCTTCGGCGTTGACGATCAGGTCGGCGTAGCGCTGCCGGAACCTGGTGTCGACGTCGGAGAGTCCGTGCCACTTGTCGGGGAGCGGTCGCACGGCCTTCGCCAACAGCTCGACCCGCTCGGTCCTGACCGAGAGTTCGCCCTTGCGGGTCGTCATCACCGTGCCGGCGACGCCGACCCAGTCGCCGAGGTCGAGCTGCTTGATCTCGGTGAAGGCCTCGTCGCCGACGACCCCCTTGGAGACGAAGAGTTGGAGGTCGCCGGATCGGTCGCGGATGGTGGCGAACACCAGCTTGCCGGAATCGCGTTTGAGCATCACCCTGCCGGCGACGGTGACGGCGTCGTCGGTCTCGACGCCCGGCTCGAGGTCGCCCCACCGCTCGCGGATCTCGGCGACGGTGTGCGAGCGGTCGAACCGGTACGGGTAGGGCGAGACACCATTCGCTCGCAGTTCCTCGATCCGGGCCAGCCGGCGGGCCTTCTCCGCCGCCAGGCCGCTGCCGGTGGGAGCGCCCGTCGGAGCGGCGTCGTGCTCGGCGGGCTGCGGGTCGGGGGTGTCGGCGCTCACGGTGCACCGACGGTATCCAAACCGGTGGCGAACTCCGCGGTCGTTTGCCGGGTTGGTGCACACCTGGCGGCCACAGACCGTACAGTTCTGGGTCGTGCGCACCCGGACCTCCATCGCTGTCGCCGCACTGCTCGCCGCTGCGGTCGCGCTGCCCGTGGTCGCTGCCACACCGTCCGCGATCGACGGTCCGGGATCGGTGACGGCCCGCGCGGTGCGTTCCTCGCCGGTCGCGACCGACGTCGTCAACATCTACAACTCCGGCCCGTTGCGGGCCGATGTCGCCAACCGGGCGATGGCAGCGGCTCGACAGTCCGGTGCCGCGGTCGCATTCGGCCGATCGGCCAGCGTGGGCATGATCGGTCTGTTCCGCGGCTCGACGACGATCCAGCGGCCGCCCGCCGGGTTCGCCTTCCCGATGGGCGTCACGGCGCTCGCCCCCGAGGCGATCGGCGCCACGATGGGGCGAGACGTCTCGTCGCTGCTGGTCCGCGACACGCTGATCATGGGCGCGACCAGCGCCGGCCTGCGCGGCGCTCGTGCGGGCGACTCGGTGCAGCTCGTCGCCGGGTGGGGCGCCAGCGTGTGGTTCCGGGTGGCCGCGGTCCTGCCCGACGCCAAGGTCGGCGGTGCCGAGTTCCTGATGACCAACGACGGCGCCGACCGGCTCGGCATCACCGACCTGCGCCGGGCGATCCTGTGGAACCCGTCGTCGAGATCGGCGATGAACTCGGCGATGTCGAACAACGGCCTGGTGTCGACCTCGATCCGGATCCGGCGCAGCTGGGACCCGCCCGACCCGGACAGCACGATCGGCATGGCGCAGACCAAGGCACTGCTCGGCGAGTTCGCCTATCGGGTGAACTCGAACGGTTCGGTGAGCCAGGACTCGGCGTGGATCAATGCCAGCCTGCCGTCCGGACGCGTGCTGCTCAACGGCTCGATCCCGATCCGGGCGCGCTGCCACCGGGTGATCGAGCCCGCCATCCGCGCCGCGCTCGCCGAGATCGCCGCTCGCGGTCTCAGCAGCACCATCAACGTCACACATGCCAACATCGCCGGCGGCTGTCATCTCGCGCGCTTCAATCGTCTCACGCCCGACAGCTCGCTGGGTTTCCTCTCGCGCCACTCGTGGGGGATGGCGATCGACACCAACACCGTCGGCTCCTGCCAGGGATGCGCGCCCCCCGACTTCGCCACCCTGCGCGGCGGCTGCACGGCCGTGCAGATCTTCCGCAAGCACGGCTTCGCCTGGGGTGGCAACTTCCTGACCCCGGACGGCATGCACTTCGAGTGGGTCGGTGAGCGCCGCGACCTGTTGCCGTATCCGTCACGTTGGTGCCGGAACACCGCGTCACCGGCGCTCTCGACGGCCGAGGCGGGAATCGACACCTTCTTCGCCGATGACGGACTCTTCGTGGGAGAACACTGATGAACACCCGATTCGTGATCCTCGGCGGCGGCCCGGCGGGCAACGTCGCCGCGACGACCGCCGCGCGACTCGGCGCCGAGGTGACGATGGTCGAACGCGACGTCGTCGGTGGTGCCGCCCACCTGTGGGACTGCATCCCGTCGAAGTCGATGATCGCCACCGGCCGCGCCATCAGCCGGACCCGGGCGATCGGTGGCATGGGCCTCGCCACCGTCGACACCGCCGTCGACGTCGGGTCGTTGACCGAGCGCATCGAATGGGTCAAGGACACGATGCGCGACAACACCACCCGACTGCTCACCAGCCAAGGGGTGCGGATGATCCGGGGGTCGGGTCGGTTCACGAGTCCGCACACGCTGCTCGTCGACGGACCCGAGGGTGTGGAGGAACTCCACTTCGACGCGGCGCTCGTGTCGACCGGTTCGCGCCCGCGCATCCCCGACTGGTGCCAGCCCGACGGCGATCGGATCCTCACCACCCGTGACTGCTATCCGCCGAGGATCTTTCCCGAGAGCGTGACCGTGGTCGGCTCGGGGGTCACCGGCGTGGAGTTCGTGCACATGTTCTCCTCGTTCGGCGCCGAGGTCACGCTCGTCGTCAGCCGCCAGCAGGTGCTGCCCGGCAAGGATCCCGAGGTCGCGGCCGTCCTCGAGGAGGAGTTCATGCGGCGCGGCGTCAAGCTGCTCATGGGGGCGCGGGCCGAGGCGATCGATCGGACCGACGACGACGTCGTCGTGCGCTGCGACGACGGGCGCAGCGTGCGCTCGACCCACGCCGTGCTCGCCATCGGGTCGATCCCGAACACCGAGGCGATCGGTCTCGCCGAT
>JAWLFC010000192.1:0-2515 GCA_041685755.1 Ilumatobacteraceae bacterium | reverse complement strand
GCGGGCGAGCCGCCGGTCGGCGATGTCGTCCTCGACCTCGTCGCTGCCGTCGATCGTCCAGGCCCGGTAGGCCATCGCCAGCAGGAACGAGGTGACGGCGAAGCCGATCACGATCGCCGTCAGCACCAGCGCCTGCGGTACCGGATCGGTGAAGTCGCCCTCGCGGCCGACGATCGGCGCGACGCCGGGCCCGTCACCCGAGCTGAGGATCAGCAGGTTGATCGCATTGCCGAGCAGGCCGAGGCCGAGGATGATCCGGGTGAGGGTGCGGTGCATCACCAGGTAGGTGCCGGTGCCGGCGAGCACGGCGATCAGGAGCGCCTGTTCCCAGCTCATCGTCGGCCCCGCATCTCGTCGTCGGCCTCGGCGAGCGCGACGACCACGGCCATCACGACGCCGACGACGAGGACGTGCACACCGATGTCGAACAGCGACGACGTCACGATCTTGACGTCGCCGAGGATCGCCACCTCGAACTTCCAGATCGCCGACTCCTGGAACGAGCCGTCGGCCACGAGCGAGGTCAGCCCGACGACGACCGCGATGAACAGACCGGTGCCGATCAGCACGATGGGATCGATGCGCAGCGAGCGCAGGCCGCGCGGGCCCGCCGCGAGGTAGCGCAGCACGACCGCCGACCCCATCACCAGGCCACCGGAGAACCCGCCACCGGGCGCGTTGTGGCCGCGAAGGGTCAGGAAGATCGAGAACAGCACGAGGACCGGGGTGAGGCCGTTGACGGTCTCGGTCAGCACCACCGAGCGTCGGGTGCGCGCCGGAGCGGTCATCGCCACACCCCGACCCTGCGGCCCGCGTCGAGGTCCTGGTCGCCCTCGGCGAGCGTGCCGTCCTCGAGGTGTTTGCGGCGCTGCTGGCGACGCGCGGCCCGCACGAGGTTGACCACGCCGGCTCCGGCAACGGCGAGCACGGTGATCTCGCCCAGGGTGTCGAAACCCCTGAAGTCGACGAGGATCACGTTGACGACGTTGCGGCCGCCGGCCTCGGGCTCCGACAGCTCCACGTACTGCTCGCCGACCGACGGCTCGGTCCGCGACCCCGACGCGCTGAGCGCGAACACGGCGACGGTCACGCCGACCGCCGTGGCGATGCCGATCCGCACGATCCTCGGCGCCCACGCCGGCGCCGGCGAGAACTCGGCGGGCAGCCGGGCCAGTACCAGCAGGAACACGACGATGGTGAGCGTTTCGACGAGGAACTGGGTGATCGCGAGATCGGGCGCCCCCTGGATCAGGTAGACGATGGCGAGGCCGTAGCCGCTGCCGCCCAGCAGCACCGCCGCCCCGAATCGGTTGCGGGCGAACACGATCGCGACGGCGAGCAGGCCCGTCACCACGACGGCGACGAACTCGATCGGCGAGTTGCTGAAGCGCGGGCTGGAGATCGAGTCGGTGGCCCCGGCGGCGATGGCCACGAACAGCGACGTTGCGACCGTGCTGAGCACGACGGCGAGGTACAGCGGCAGCGAACCGCTCTGCGTCGCGGCGGTGATCCGGCGGGCACCGTCGAGCAGCCCGTCGTAGGTCCGGTCGTAGACGACGGTCGCCTGGCTGCCCTGGGCGTCGACCGTGCGGGTGGCCGCCCGCGTGAACCACCAGAGGGTGACGCCGGCGGCGATGATCCCGGCCGAGACGAGCAGCGCCTCGTTGACGCCCGGCCACAGCACGAGGTGCTTGGTCGACGTCGCCGGGTCGAGCGATGCCGTCGCCTCCGCCAGCCAGTCGCCCACCACCGCGGCACCGAACCCGAACAGGAGCGACAGCACGGCGAGCAGCACCGGTGCACCCACGAGCCCGAACGGCGGGCGGTGCACCGCGGACGGGTCGATGGGTCCGTGTGCGGCCTCGACGTTCGCATCGTGGTCGACGATGCCCGGAGCGTCGTTGCCGAGCAGACCGACGGTGATGCGGATCGTGTACGCGACCGTCAGCACCGAGCCCAACACGATGCCGACGAGCGCGACGGTGCCGATGCCGCCGATCTCGATGTCGAGGAGCCCGTCGACGGCCTTCTCCTTGGCGACGAAGCCGAGCGTGGGTGGGATCGCCGCCATCGACGCAGCAGCGACGACGATCGACGCCGCGACCACCGGCAGCGCCCGCGCCAGGCCGCGCAGGCGCCGCATGTCGCGCGTGCCCGCCTCGTGGTCGATCACCCCCACCGACAGGAACAGCGCCGCTTTGAACAGCGCGTGAGCGAGCAGCATCGCGACGCCGGCGTACGTGGTGGCGGCGGTGCCGAGGCCGAGCAGGACCATCAGGAAGCCGAGCTGGCTGACCGTGCCGTGCGCGAGCGCGAGCTTGGCGTCCTGCTGGCGCATCGCCCCGATGCCACCGATGAACAGCGAGGCGAGGCCGACGCCGACCACCAGGACCCGCCACGGTCCCTCGTCGGCGAACGCCGGTGCGAACCGGGCGACGACGACCAGGCCGGCCTTCACCATCGTGGCCGAGTGCAGGTAGGCGCTCACCGGTGTGGGCGCCGCCATGGCGCCGGG
>JAWLFC010000018.1:0-39090 GCA_041685755.1 Ilumatobacteraceae bacterium | reverse complement strand
GCGGTGGGCGCGATCTCGTCGCTGTCGACGGCGTCGGTCTCGACGTCGCTCACTTCGACGCCTTGGCGGCCTCGAACTGCTCCATGGCACCCGAGATCTGCAGCAGCTTGGCGACACGCTCGGTCGGCTGTGCGCCCTCGCTCATCCACTTGACCGCCTTGTCGTTGTCGACGGTCAGCACCGAGGGGTCCTGACGGGGGTCGTAGTGGCCGAGGATCTCGATGAAACGCCCGTCACGGGGCGAACGCGAGTCGGCGACGACGATCCGGTACTGCGGTTGCTTCTTCTTGCCGATGCGGGTGAGGCGCAGCTTGACTGCCATCTGGAATCGATACTCCTGGGTGCAAATGAGAACGTCGAAAGGCTAGCGCCCCGGGGCGCGATCCCCTCCGGGAGCCGCGCGGTCGAGGCTCAGCGGTTGGGCAGGCCGGGGAGGCCGGGCATGTTCGGCATGCCCGGAAGGCCCGGGATGTCGGTGCCGGGGCCATTGGGATCGAGCAGCCCGGGCGGCAGGCCGCGACCCTTGGCGCCGACGCCTTTCTTGGCCTTCTTGCCCTTCTTGCCCTTCTGTCCCTTTCCGGGGCGCCCGCCACCGCCGGGACCGCCGCCCATGCCCATCTTCTTCATCATCTTCTGCATCTCGCCGAACTGCTTGACGAGGCGGTTGACGTCGCCGACCTGGGTGCCCGACCCGTTGGCGATGCGCTGACGGCGGCTGCCGTTGATGATGACGGGCTGGGCCCGTTCCTCGGGGGTCATCGCCCGGATGATCGCTTCGATGGGCTTGAGGTCGTCGTCGTCGATGTTCGCGTTCTTCAGTTCCTTCGGAACGCCGGGCATCATGCCCATCAGATTGCCGAGCGAGCCCATCTTCTTGATCTGCTGCATCTGCTCGAGGAAGTCGTCGAGGGTGAACTGGCCCTCCATGAGCTTCGCCGCGGCCTGTTCGGCCTGGTCGGCCTCGAAGGCGCGTTCGGCCTGCTCGATCAGGGTGAGCATGTCGCCCATGCCGAGGATGCGCCCGGCCATGCGGTCGGGGTGGAACTGTTCGAACTCGGTGAGCTTCTCGCCGGTGGACGCGAACGCGATCGGCCGGCCGATGACCTCCTTGACCGACAGCGCCGCACCGCCGCGGGCGTCGCCGTCCATCTTCGACATGATCACGGCGTCGATCTGCAGCGTCTCGTGGAACGCCTCGGCGGTCTGGACGGCGTCTTGGCCGGTCATCGCGTCGACGACGAGGAACGTGTAGTCGGGCTCCACCGTGTTCGAGATCTGGCGGACCTGCTCCATCATCTCGGTGTCGATCGAGAGCCGGCCGGCGGTGTCGACGATCACGATGTCTCGCCCGAGGCGCTTCGCCTCCTCCATGCCGGCGGCGGACGCCCGCACCGGGTCGGACGGGTCGGAGAAGACCGGCACGTCGATCTGGCGGCCGAGGGTGCGGAGCTGCTCGACGGCGGCGGGACGTTGCAGGTCGGCACCGACGAGGAGCGGTTGGCGGCCCTGGCCCTTGAACCAGGCGGCGAGCTTCGCCGAGTTCGTGGTCTTGCCCGAGCCCTGCAGGCCGGCCATCAGCACGACGGTCGGCGGCTTGGAGGCGTAGGTGATGGCGAGCGTCTCGCCGCCGAGCGCCCGGGTCAGTTCGTCGTTGACGGCCTTGACGACCTGCTGGGCGGGGTCGAGGGCTGCCGAGCGTGTGGCACCGATGGCGGTCTCGCGGATCCGGTTGCAGATCGAGCGGACGACGGTGACGTTGACGTCGGCTTCGAGGAGCGCCGTGCGGATCTCCTTCATCACCTCGTCGACGTCGGCCTCGGTCAGGCGACCCTTGCCGCGGATCTTCTTGACGATGCCTTCGAGTCGGGTGGACAGGTTGTCGAACATCAGGTTTTCGAGGTTACCAACGGGGTCAAACCCCAGCTGCGACGCCGAAGGAGTTGCAGCTGGGGTCTGACCCCTGGCACGTACGCAAACACGTCAGACGACAGGAGCTGCCCAACGTCCAGCGAGCGGGGAGGAACGTGTCAGCGCGAGCGGCCGGGGCCGTCGATCTGGAAGATCGTGGTGGTGCCGCTGACCTCGTTGGCGACCACGAGGAGCGGGCGCCCGTTCGGGCTGTCGGAGGGGGCGATGAAGGTCAAGCCCTCCGGCCCGAGATCTCCGGCGGCAGGGTCGGCCGGGTCCTCGACGGTGAAGTCGCGGTTGTTGACGTACTCGACGAATTTGGGGTTCCGCGGCGTGGTGATGTCGTACACCATGATCCCGCCGACGCGCTCCAGACCGATGAACGCATAGGTCTTGGAGAACACCTTGGCGATCTCGACGCCCTCGGGCTCCGGGCCCTTGTCGTCGCTGCGGGCGTCGAAACTGCCGTTCTCGTCGTTGTTGGAGTTGAAGTCGGCAGGGATGAGCCGGGCAGTGATCCGCTCGAAGTCGTCGCCGCTGTCGAACACGAGGCCGCCGGCTTCGTCCCAGATCGAGAACGACCGCGCCCCGTACGAGTACAGCTCGGTCGCCGGCAGCCCCTCGGTGAGGAAGCTGGTGGTGGTCTTGAGGCGGCCGAGGTTCTCGTCCTTCTGCAGCTCGTCGGCGTTCGGGAACACCTCGGGGTCGAGTTCGAGATCCTTGATCCGCACCTCCTCCGAGTAGCAGTCGTAGTCGCGGGCGTCGCCCTCGTTGGCGGTGACGATGTAGGTGCGGTTGCCGAACTCGTAGGCGTCCATGGCGTCGGGCATGTACATCCCCTTCACCGGCCAGTTGGCGATGGCGATCTCGTCGTCGCGGTTGCTCGGGTCGAGGGCGTTGCCGCGACGCGAGTGGTCCTTGAAGCCGAGCGGCACGATGTCGGTGACCGTGGCGGTGTCGAGGTCGACGATCGCCAGGGCGTTGTTCTCCTGGAGCGCCACCCAGGCGGTGGTCGAGTCGGCGTCGATCACGACGTACTCGGGCTCGAGGTCCTCTGCGACGGAGGCGTTCGGACCGAAGATGCGCACACCGGCGGCGCGCAGCTCGTCGATCTGGTCGTTGAACTCCGTGAAGTCGGCGGTGCGCACGTCAGCTTGGACCAGGTTCTCGACGCCACCCGACACGTCGATGATGCTGATCGAGCCCTCCGGGTCACCGGCGCCGTCGAGGCAGTACTCGTCCGGCTCGCCCTCGTTGGCGACCACGACCTTGCTACCGTCGGGCGTGAACGTGAGCATGTCGGGCAGCGAGCCGACCTCGACCGTGGCGACGTCCTCGAAGCCATCGATCGCGAAGAACTGGACCGAGCCGGGTTCCTGCTTCGTCTCGGCCTCCACCGCGACGGCGATGAACCCGTCGCGCACGGCGACACTGTTGACCGTGCCGTCCTCGTCACCCGTCGTTTCGAGGGTCGCTTCGAGGGCCGGGTCGGTGGGATCGGAGATGTCGAGCACGTCGATCGCGCCCGTCTGGGCGTTCACGACGAACAACTGCTGGGTGTCGGGGTCGTGGGCGACGATCTCGGCGGCCGATTCGTCGAACTGGCCCGACTGGTAGGTGCCGATCGGTGTCAGGGAGATTCGGCCCTTCGGCGCCGCACCGGCGATCGAGGGGGCGAGGGCGGCACTGACGAGGCCGGCGCCGGCGAGGAGAGAGGCTCCGAGGAGCAGGCGGGATCGAGCACGTGGGTTGCTGGTCATGCCCGCAACGTAGAGAGACCAGATGAACCACCAGTGGCCCCACGACGGCACCGAGGTGAAGCGTTCGCGAACAGACGGGTGACGAGCGCGCGGCGCGTCAGTTGCGCGGAACCTCGTTCCACGGGACCGACTTGTCGACGCGCGGCTCGCCGGGCAGACCGAGGACCTGCTCGCCGATGATGTTGCGCAGGATCTCCGAGGTGCCGCCCTCGATCGAGTTCGCCCGCACCCGCATGAACGAGTACCGGATCCCGTGGGTGCCGCCCGTGATGTTGAGGTCGCCCGGGCGCCGGAACGTGTAGTCGTAGCCGATCAGGGCGTCGGCGCCCATCAGGTCGATGCAGAACTCGTACAGCGGCTTGTTCAGCTCGGAGAACGCCAGCTTGGCGATCGTCATCTCCGGTCCGGGGTTGCCCGCACGGGCGTTCTCGCCGGCTCGGCGGTTGGTCAGCCGGTTGACCTCGGCCTGACACCACAGTTGCATCAGGCGGTCCTTGCGAGCGGCGTCCTGCTCGGACGAATCGAGCTGCTTCCAGATCTCGACGGCGTCGTTGGCGGCCGCGCCGCGCCGGGCGACGGATCCACTGCCGGCGCCGCTGCCGGTTCCGATCGCGTTGCGCTCGTTCATCAGCGTCGTGAGGCTGGCACGCCAACCCTCGCCGACGTCACCGATGCGGTGGGTGTCGGAAACCCGCACGTCGGTCATGTAGACCTCGTTGAACTCGGCCTCGCCGGTGATCTGGCGCAGCGGCCGGACCTCGACGCCCGGGGCGTGCATGTCGAGCGCGAAGTAGGTCATGCCCTTGTGCTTGGGCGCCTCGGGATCGGTGCGGGTGACGAGCATCCCCAGGTCGGCGATGTGGGCCATCGTGTTCCACACCTTCTGGCCGTTGACGATCCACTCGTCGCCGTCGCGCTCGGCTCTCGTGGCCAGGCCGGCGAAGTCGGAGCCGGCGCCGGGCTCGGAGAAGAGCTGGCACCACTTCTCCTCGCCGGTGAACATCGGCCGCAGGAACCGCTCCTTCGCCTCGTCGCTGCCGTGGGTCACGATCGTCGGACCGGCGAGCGCCATGAAGAAGGTGCTCGGGTCGGTCGGCTTGGCACCGGCCTCCTTGAGCCGGGTCTCGACCGTCTTGTTGAGTTCCGGGCGCACGCCGAGGCCGCCGAATCCCTGGGGGAAATGGACCCAGGCAAGGCCGGCGTCGTAGCGGGCACCCCGGAACGCGATGTCGTCCATCGTCGTCGGATCGTGCTCGGCGAGGAAGGCGTCGAGTGTCTCGTTGACCAGGGTGGTGTCGGCGTCGGAGCGCGCCTCGGTGATCGTCATCGCGTCAGTCTGTCAGCCACTCCCCTGCCGCCCCGAGTCCCACCGCCCTACCACCACACCGGAAATGGCGCGCTCTGGTTGCGCTGAGCGCAACCAGAGCGCGATTTTTCGGATGGCGGGCGGGGCCGTCAGGGGGCGGTGAGGGCGGAGACGAACTCGGCGGGGTCGAAGGGGATCAGATCCTCGATGGTCTCGCCGATGCCGACGAGCTTCACCGGGATGCCGAGCTCGGTCTCGATGGCGAACACGATGCCGCCCTTGGCCGACCCGTCGAGCTTGGTGAGCACGACACCGGTCACGTCGGTCGCCTCACCGAACTCGCGGGCCTGGGTCAGACCGTTCTGCCCCGTCGTGGCGTCGATCACCAACAGGGTCTCCGACACGTGACCGGCCCCCTTCTCGGCGACGCGGCGAACCTTCTTCAGCTCCTCCATCAGGTTCGACTTCGTGTGCAGGCGCCCGGCGGTGTCGGCCATCACCAGCTCGATCCCCCGGGCCGATGCCCGCTCGACACCGTCGTAGATGACCGAACTCGGGTCGCCACCCTCGGCGCCGCGCACGATCTCGACCCCCGAGCGCTCGGCCCAGGTCGTCAACTGCTCGGCGGCGGCGGCGCGGAACGTGTCACCCGCCGCCAACAGCACGGTTCGCCCCTCGCGCGCCTGCTGGTTGGCGAGCTTGCCGATCGTGGTGGTCTTGCCGACACCGTTGACCCCGACGAACATCCACACGTTCGGCCCCTCGGCATCGGGATCGAACGCGAGCGTCCGGTCGGAGCCCTCGAGGCGCGACACCATCTCGGCCTCCAGGGCGTCGATCAGCGCCTGCGGTTCGGTGATCTCCTTCGACGCGACCTTGGCGCGCAGGCCGTCCAGCAGCTCCGTGGTGACCCCGATGCCGACGTCGGCGCGCAGGAGCGCCTCCTCCAGGTCCTCGAAGCTCTCCTCGGTGATGCCGGCGCGTCCGAGCACTCCCGCGAACGCCCCGGTGAAGGCAAGACGGGCCTTCGCCAGACGGTCGCGCAGCGACACCGGCTCCGGCTCGACGACCGGAATCTCCTCGACCGGCGGTTCGGCGATCAGGACATCGCTGTCGCGATCCGGCTCGGCACCCGGCTCGGGAGGCGGGGTCGGCGGCCGGGTCGGCCGTGCCGGTGGCGCCGACGTGGAGGCGGCGTTGCGCCGGCTGACGACGATCACGCCGATGCCGAAGGCAACGACGGCCACCGCCAGGATCAGAAAGAGGATCTCGATACCCATCGCCCGCCGACGCTACCGGTTCAGCCGGCCCCGGTACCCGGGAAGCGGTCAGTTGGGCGACGGAGCGGCGGTCACCCGCTCGGTGACCACCTTGCTGGAACCGCCGGGCTGCATGCTCACCCCGAGCAGGCAGTCGCCCGCCTCCATCGTGCGCTTCTGGTGCGACACGACGATCAGCTGGGCGTCCTTGCGGAACTCCTTGATCAGCCCGAGGAACCGGTGCAGGTTGACGTCGTCGAGCGCAGCCTCGACCTCGTCCATCACGTAGAACGGCGACGGCCGTGAGCGGAACACGGCGAACAGGTACGCCAGCGCCGTCAGACTGCGTTCGCCACCCGACAGCAGCGACAGCTTCTTGACGTTCTTCCCGCTGGGCTTGGCCTCGACCTCGATGCCGGTGTTGAGCAGGTCGTCGGGCGCCGTCAGCTTCAGCGTGCCGACACCACCGGGGAACAGCAGGCCGAACAGCTCGGTGAAGTTCTGCGCCACGTCGTGGAAGGCGGAGGCGAACACGTTCTGGATCTCGGTGTCGACGGCCGCGATCACCCGCGACAGTTCGCGGCGAGTCGAGCGGACGTCGTCGAGCTGCTCCTCGAGGAACGTGTGCCGCGCCTGCAGCTCGTTGAACTCCTCCAGCGCGAGCGGATTGATCGGACCGAGCAGGCGGAGCTCGCGTTCGAGCTCGCGGACCCGACCGGCGGGCGTCGCGCCCTCCGGGAGCACCGGCAGCGGCGCAGCTTCGGCCACGGCGGGTTCGATGTCGAGTTCACGGCGCAGCGTCTCGATCGCGGTCTCGAGCCGCAGCTTGGCCTCGGCCTCGCCGAGCTCGGCCTGACGGGCTCGCTCACGCGATGCGTCGAGCGCCTGTTCCCTGTCGTTGCGGGTCCGCCGGAGTTCGTCGAGTTCGGATGTCAGGCCTCGGACCTCGTCGCTCTGGCGGCGACGCTGCTCGGCCAGCTCGGCGTGCAGCACCTCGACGACGTCGCGGTGGGCGGTGACCACCGCCGCCAGTCGGTCGATGGCGGCGATGTCGCGTTCGATCCGCACGCGCTGTCCCTCGGCTGCTGCACGAGCCTCGGCGTCAGCGGCCAGACGCCGTTCGGTCTCGTCGAGACGACGCTCGAGGAGCCCCCGGCGTTCGTGGAGTCCGGCGTTGCGCACCTCGAAATCCTTGCGACGTGACGCCAATGCCGTCGCTCGCGTCTCGTACTCGGCGCGCAGTTCGCTCCGGGCGCGAGCGGCGTCGGCCTCGGCCTGCTCGTCGGACTCGAGGGCGGGCAGCAGTGCCTCGAGTTCGCCGATGCGCTGGTCGTCACGGTCGATGTTCGCCGTGAGGTCAGCGATCGAGCGCTCGAGGTTGTCGAGCTCTGCCAACACTTCGCGGTGCTCGCGCTGGGCGCGCGCCAAGCCCTCCGATGCCGTGGTGAACGTGGCGTCGTTCTCGTCGAGGCGTCGGGTGAGTTCGGCCTCGGTCGCCCGAGCGGCCTGCAGCGACCGCTCCGACGCCTCCAGCGCCTCGACGGCGCGAGCGAGTTCGACCTCGGCCCGCGCTGCCTGGTCGACCGCCTCGTCGAGCGCCGCCGCCGTCGCTCCCGTCCCCGCGGCGCCGACGCGCCAGCCACTCAACCCGAATCGATCGCCGCCCTCGGTGACGACGACGGCGTCGGGATGGGCCAACGCCGCGTCGACGGCGGCACCCACGTCGTCGACGCGTACGGCGGCGCCGAGCAGGCCGTCGAGGAGTGCGTCGACCCCGGGACGGCTGGAGCGGGCATGGGGCCGCACCGCCTCGCCGAGCGCCGGCGGTGACGGGCTCGCCGGGCGGGCACCGAGCGCGATCACGGCACCGCTCGTGTCGGAGCTGCGCAGGGCGGCGAGCGCCCGACGGCCGGCTGCCGGATCGTCGACGACAACGGCGGTCAACGACTCACCGAGAGCGGCCTCGACGGCGGGCTCCCATCCGGAATCGATCTCGATCAGGTCGAGCAGGGTGCCGAGCACCCCGTCGACGCCGGCGAGCCGCTCGGCACCGGCACGGGCCCGGGCAGCGTCGAGCGCCATCTGCAGCGCGTCGACGCGCGACGTCGCCCGCGACACGACGTCGGCGGCCTCGGACCGCAACGAGGCCCGCGCCTCGTGGGTTGCCTCGGCCTCGGCCCGGGTCGCCTCGGCCGCCTCCAGCTCCGCGACGAGCGGCTCCTCGATCGCCCCCGCTGCCTCGCACTCGGCGCGGAAGCGGACCTCGTCGTCGGCGCTCGCATCTCGGCGCGCCGCCAACGACTCGAACCGTTCACGGACACGGCGCAGGTCGCCGTCGGCCCGCTCCCGAGCGGCGCGGACCGAGCGGAGTTCGCCGCGCACCTCGGCGGCGGCGCTGGCGGCCTGCGATCCGGTGGCGTCGGCGCCGACGGCGTCGAGCATCTGGGCCCGCTCGGCCCGGAACGCCTCCTCGTCGGCGAGCAGCTCCGCGGCCGCCGGTTCGATCTCCCCCAGTGCCGCGACGACGGTCTCGAGCTCGTCGCGGAATCGGGCGGCGTCGGCTTCGAGGTTGGCGACGACGCCGGCGTCGAGCAGCTGGCCCTTGTCACGCTCGAGGGAACGTCGTCGTTCGGTCAGTACCGCGGAGAGCCCGCGGGCGCGCTCGCGCAGCTGCTCCACGTGCATGAGCCGGTCACCGATGTCCGACGCTCCCCTCGCCGACAGCTGGGCCTCGATCGCCATCACCGCCGTGTCGAGCCCGGCCAGTTCGGTCTTGAGGTCGGCTTCGACCGTCGCGCTGTCGGCGCGTGTCGCGGCGAGCGCTTCGAGCTTGGTACGCCACGTCGCGATCTCGCGGCCGGCGACGTAGGTCTTCACCTCGGTGAGCTCGGCGATCAGGGTCCCGTGGCGTTCGGCGGCCTTGGCCTGGCGTTCGAGCGGACGTAACTGGCGTCGCACCTCTCGCAACAGGTCCTGCACACGCAGCAGGTTGGCCTCGGTGGCGTCGAGTCGACGCTCGGCCTTCTCCTTGCGCTTGCGGAACTTGAGGACACCGGCGGCTTCCTCGATGATCGCCCGTCGCTCCTCGGGGCGGGCGTTGAGCACCGCGTCGATCTGGCCCTGGCTGACGATCACGTGCTGTTGGCGTCCGACGCCCGCGGCGGCCAACAGCTCCAGCACGGCGAGGAGCCGACAGGCCACGCCGTTGATGGCGTACTCGGAGTCACCGTTGCGGAACAGGACACGCGTGACGGTGATCTCGCTCAGGTCGACACCGAGCGTGCCGGCGGAATTGTCGATCGTGATGCTCACCTCGGCGCGCCCGAGGGCCGGCCGCGTCGCCGTGCCGGCGAAGATCACGTCGTCCATCTTCTGGCTGCGCACCGCCTTGGGCGCCTGCGCTCCGAGCACCCAGGCGATGGCGTCGACGACGTTCGACTTGCCCGACCCATTCGGGCCGACCACGACGGTGACGCCGGGTTCCAACACCATCGTGGTGCTGTCGGCGAACGACTTGAACCCTTTGAGGTCGAGACTCTTCAAGAACACGCAGCCGCGAAGCTATCCGCTCGGCCTCGGCCAGCCCCGAATACCTCCTCAGCGCTGGCAGACGCCGCACCAGTGCGTGCCGCGCCCCCCGGTCACCGACCGCCGGATCCACCCCACACCGCACGTCGAGCAGCGTTCGCCGGCACGACCGTAGACCCGGTGTTCCTCCTGGTAGGAACCACCCTTTCCCATCAGGTCCACGTACTGGGCGTCGCCGAGCGTGGAACCACCCGCCGCGATCGCCTCGCCGAGCACGCCGACGACGGCGTCGTGCAGGCCGACGATGCGGCGCCGGTCGAGGGTGTCGGCCGACCGGTCGGGACGCAGCCGGGCCCGGTGGAGGATCTCGTCGGCGTAGATGTTGCCGATCCCGGCGATCACGTGCTGGTCGAGCAGCAACGCCTTGAGCGCCCGGCGCGTGCGACCGACGGCGCCGCGCAGGACGGCGGCGTCGAAACGATCGGCGATCGGGTCGACGCCCAACCGGACGAGCTCCGGCAGGACGGCTCCGACGCGCGCCGGATCGAACACGACGACCTCGCCGAAGGTCCTCGGATCGACGAACCACGCCTCGTGGCCGTCGTCGAGATGGAGCACGACGTGGGTGTGCGGTGGCCGCACCGCACCTTCGGCTGCCAGCAGCACCTGGCCGCTCATGCGCAGGTGGATCATGGCGGTGTCGCCGGAGTCGAGCGGCAACAGCAGGTACTTCCCCCGCCGCTCGGCGCGCTCCACGATCGTGTCGGTCAACCCGGCGATCAGCTCCTCGCGCGACGTGCGCCGAACGGTTCGTTCGCGGCCGACCTCGACGGCGGTGATGCGCCGGCCCACCATGTGGCGCTCCAGGCCCCGGCGGACCGTCTCGACCTCGGGGAGCTCAGGCACGTCTCGCCGCCACTCGTCTCGGCACCCGCCCCGGGGCCGTCACTCGAGGTGGCGGCAGGCCTCGGTGGCCGCCGCCTGCTCGGCCGCCTTCTTCGACCGGCCGTCACCCTCACCGACGACGGCGCCGTCGATCAGCACGCGGGCATGGAACGACTTGGCGTGGTCCGGGCCACGGGAGGTGACCTCGTAGACGGGCGCGCCGCGACCGGCGCGGGCACTCAGCTCCTGCAGCTGGGTCTTCTGGTCGAACTGGTCGAGCGAGTCGGCGGTCTCGGGCATACGCGGCACGACCAGCCGCTCCACCATCGCCTTGGCGGCCTCGGCGCCACCGTCGAGGTACACCGCGCCGAGCACTGCTTCGAAGGCGTCGGACAGGATCGACGGCTTGTCGGCGCCGCCGGCGGCGGCTTCGCCCCGCCCGAGCAGGATGTGTCGCCCGAGATCGAGTTCGTGGGCGACCTCGGCGAGCGCGATCGCGTTGACGACGCTCTTGCGCAGGTCGGTCAGCTGGCCCTCGGCGACGTCGTAGCGGTGATACACGATGTCGGCGATCGCCCAGCCCAGCACGGCGTCACCGAGGAACTCGAGACGCTCGTTGCTCACGGCGCCCGGGGTCTCGGCGCACCACGACCGGTGGGCCAGCGCCCGTTGCAGCAACGACTCGTCGGCGAAGGTGTGGCCGATCCGTTCGACCAACGCTGCGAGGCTCGCACCGGTCGGCGACATGGACGCTGGCGACTACTTGGCTCGCTCGTGGACGTAGTCGACAGCGTCGCGGACCGTCTTCAGATCCTCGAGGTCCTCGTCTTCGATCCGGAACCCGGTCGTGCGCTCGCTCAGGGTCTCCTCGAGCGCCTCCACGAGTTCGATGAGTGCCAGCGAGTCGGCGTCGAGGTCGTCGACGAACGACTGACCCTCGCTGATCGTCGACGGCTCGATCTCGAGGATGTCGGCGAGGCGGTCACGGACGATCTCGAAGATCTCGTCACGTTGGAGCGGTCCCTGGTCGGTCTGTTCTGGCACGGCGGCCGAGTGTAGTGGGCCGAGGGAGTCGACTCGCCGGATCAGGCGGCGTTGTCGGCGATGGCGACGCGGATGGCGCCGACCATGTCGTGCTCGATCATGTCGCGGGCGACCCCGATGCCGTTGGCGATCGCGGTCTCGCCGGAGGAGCCGTGGGAGATGATGCACACCCCGTCGACGCCGAGCAACACGGCGCCGCCGTAGGTGTCGGGGCTCAACGTCTCGTAGAGGGGCAGCAACGCCGGCATGAGGGCATCGGCGTGGGGCTTGTAGTGCTCTTCGCTGGCGAACGCGTCGAGCATCGAGGCGACGATGGTCTTCATTCCGCCTTCGAGCGTCTTCAGCACGACGTTGCCGGTGAAGCCGTCGGTCACGCAGACGTCGAGGTCGGGGCTCATCACGTCGCGCCCCTCGACGTTGCCGACGAAGTTCACGTGGCGGGCAGCGCCGAGCAGTTCGTAGGCCTCCTTGCGCAGCGTGTCGCCCTTGCCGGGTTCTTCGCCGATCGAGAGCAGCCCGACGCGCGGTTCGGCGACGCCGAAGCGGCTGCCGGCGTAGACCGAGCCCATCAGCGCGAACTGCACGAGCCACTCGGCCTGCACCTCGGCGTTGGCGCCGGCATCGAGCAGGATCGTCGGATTGGCCCCGGGGACGGGGATCGGCGTGGCGACGGCGGGACGCTTGACCCCCGAGATCCGGCCCATGCGCAGCAGCGCGGCCGCCATCGTGGCACCGGTGTTGCCCGCGGAGATCATCGCGCCCGCACGGCCGTCACGGACCGCCTCGGCGGCCCGGACGAGCGTGGAGTCCTTCTTGCGCCGCACGCCCTGGGCGGCGTCGTCGTGCATCCCGATGACCTCGGAGGCCTCGATCAGACCGAGTTCGGTGCCATCGGCGCCGTGACGGTCGAGATCGGCGGGACCGACGAGCACGACCGGGATCCCGGACGCCGCGGCGCGACGGGCGCCGGCGAGGATCGGGCCCGGGGCGTCGTCGCCACCCATGGCGTCGACGGCGACGGGGAGCACGGGATCAGCCGACGTCGACGACGACGCGGTCGCGGTACCAACCGCACGACGGGCACACGGTGTGCGGCGTCTTGGCGTTGCCGCAGCGCGGGCACAGGCTGCGCGCCGGCGCGTTGAGCTGCCAGGCGCTGGCCCGCCGGCTGCGGGTCTTCGACTTCGATGTCTTCTTCTTCGGAACGGCCATCGTTCGCTTTCCTCGTTCGTGACGCTCGGCCACGGTGGACCGGTACGTGGATGTGGGGTGCTCCCCGCTGCCGGGCGCACCCGTGCCGCAAAGGCCGCATCACGTTATCGGGACACGACGGCGATGACCCGTGCCCACATCCGTTTGTGGCGAGTTCCGGTGGGACCGGGCCAACAGCACTGCGCCGCAAACGGAACGTTCAGTCGTCGTCGGGGACGAATCCCTCGAGCGCCGCCCAGCGATCGTCGCGGACCGTCGTGTCGCACCCGCAGTCGGTCTCGTTGCGGTCGGCGCCACAGACCGGGCACAACCCGGCGCAGTCGTCGCGACACTGGCGTTCGAGGTCGAGTTCGATCAGCGCGGTCTCGCGCACGAGCGGCACGAGGTCGAGCTGGCCGTCCTCGATCACGAAGGCGTCCTCGTCGAGCGGCTCGATCTGGTAGAGCTCGTCGACGGCCACCTCGGCCACACCGGACACCGGGGTGAGACAACGTCGACAGACCGTCGCCCACGGCGCACGCACCGTGCCGGTGACGGCGATCCCGTCGTTCATCGCCTCGAGCCGCAGCGCGACGTGGAGATCTCCGACGAGGCGGTCGTGGGTCGCGTCGAGCGGCTCGGGGTCGACGTCGAGCTCGATCTCGCGCACGGCGCCGGGTTGGCGCAGCAGTTCGACGGCGTTGACACGCAGTGGTCGCAGTGGATCGGCCACGACCACGACCTCAGTGATCCTGGTCGAAGAAACCCTTGGTCGGGTCGTCTTCCTCCTGGGCGAGCGTGGTCGTGTCGTCGACCGCGGCGCCGATCGAGAGCCGCTGACGCCCGGCACCGACGGTCTTCTGCAGCTTGTCGAGCAGGATCTCGAACGACCCGAGCCGCTGGTCGAGGAAGTCCTCGGTCTCGTGCTTGAGCCGTCGGGAGTCGGCCTCGGCGGTCTCCATCACCTGGCGGGCTCGCTGCTCCGCGGCGCGAACGACCTCCGTGCGCTGCACCATCCGCTCGGCGCGCACCCGGGCCGCTTCGAGCAGTTCGTCGGCCTCGCGACGGGTCTTGGCGACGAACTCCTGGCGCTCCTTGAGCATCCAGCGCGCCTGGCGCAGCTCCTCGGGCAGACGATGCAGCGACTCCTCGAGCAGCTCGATGATCTCGTCACGGTCGATGCGCGGCGACGACGACAGCGGCATCGTCGGCGCCGTGGCGACGATGTCGATGGCCCGGCGCAGCAGGGTCTCGGCGTCGCCGACGTAGCCGACGGGCGATCCCTGCTCGGGGTACTCGTCGTCGATGTCGTCGTACTCGTCGTACTGATCGCGTTCGTCGTAGCTCATGGGTTCGGCTCGGTTCCTACTCGCCTGCGAACGTGCGACGCAGTGCGTCGGCGACCGACGCCGGGACGAGATGGTCGATGTTGCCACCGTACTTCGCGATCTCGCGCACGAAGCGGCTGCTGATGTAGCCCAGTTCGGGGCGGCAGGGAAGATACACCGTGCGAACGCCGGTCACTGCGTGGTTGTTGTGGGCCATCTGCTGTTCGATCTCGAAGTCGCCCGACGTGCGCAACCCCTTGACGATGAAGTCGACCTCGGTGCGCTGCGCCGCCTGCACGGCGAGCCCGGTCTGGGCGACGACGCTCACGCGGTCGAGGTGGGCGAGCGCCGCGTTCGCCAGTTCGACCCGTTCGTCGACCGGGAACAAGCCCGACGGCTTGGCGAGGTTGTGCATCACCGCGACGACGACGGAACCGAACAGCTCCTGGGCCTGCTCGATGATGTCGACGTGGCCGAGGTGGATCGGGTCGAAGCTGCCGGGGTAGAGCACCCGGACGTCGAGTGGTCCGTTCATGGGGAGCCCGACCCTACATCGGCCGGGCCAGCAGCGGGGTCAGCGGTGGGTCGGCGCTCGAGGAAGGTCACCCTGGTGCGGCCGTAGCGCTTCTCCCTCGTGGTCTCCCACCCCTCGACCTCGCCGATGCGATCGCCCGACTCGGCGACCACGAGGTCGGCACCGACCCGGTCGAGCAACCGCTGCCAGTCGTCGAAGCCGTAGGGCGGGTCGGCGAAGACGATGTCGGCATCGATCGTCGCCGCCGCGACCACGGCATCGGCAGCGACGACTCGGGCCCGATCGCCGAGGTCGAGCGCGTCGAGGTTCTCCTCGAGCGCTCGGAGGGCCGCTCGATCGCGCTCGACGAACACGCAGCGCGCCGCACCGCGCGACAACGCCTCGATACCGATCGCTCCACTCCCGGCGAAGAGGTCGACCACGATCGCTCCGTCGAGCACACCGGCGCTGCCGAGCGAGTTGAACACCGCTTCGCGCACCCGATCGGTCGTCGGCCGGGTCGAGGTTCCCGGCGGCGCGACGAGCCGCCGGCCTCCCAGTTCACCTGCCACGACGCGCATGCGGCAACGATACGGGCAGATCGCTGTCGGGTGAACCAGACTGGAGGCGTGCTCACCCCGACGCCTCAGATCACCTGCATCGACTGCGGGGGCCGTTGCTTCCTCCTGACGCACCCGCCCGAGGACGGCATCTGGGAACCCGGCGACATCGTGGCCTACCGCTGCGAGGACTGCCTCGACCGCTGGGACATCGTCATGTCCGACGAGGACGACGAAGAGACCGCGCGCGGCGACAACCGGCCGTTGCCGTGATCAGCTCTTGGCGAGGAACTCCTCGTCGTCGTCGGTGAGGAGGAGGTCGAGTTCGTCGACGAGGCCGGGGTGCGAACCGAGGTCGGGATCGGCGTCGACGAGTTCGAATGCCACCTCCCGTGCGGTCTCCACGAGGCTGCGATCGCGACGCAGCGACGCCAGCTTCAGGTCGCTGCGGCCCTTCTGGGCGGTCGACATCAACGTGCCCTCGCCGCGCAGCTCGAGGTCGACCTCGGCGAGTTCGAAGCCGTCGGTCGTCGCCACGAGCGCTTCCACCCGGGGGTTGCCGGCGCCGATCTCGCCGTCGGCGGGCTGCTGGGTGACGAGCCAGCAGGTCGACGCATGGGCGCCGCGACCGACCCGCCCGCGCAGCTGGTGCAGCTGGGCGATCCCGAAGCGATCGGCGTCGAGGATCGCCATCACGGTGGCATTGGGGACGTCGACGCCGACCTCGATCACCGTCGTCGCCACCAGGGCGTCGAGCGCGCCCGAGCGGAACGCCTCCATGGTCGACTCCTTGTCGGCCGACGGCAGCCGCCCGTGCAACAGCCCGAGGCGCAACCCGGCGAGCTCGCCCGCGGCCAGTTGCTCGAAGGTCTCCTCGGCCGACGCGATCTCGAGCTTCTCGCTCTCCCCGACGAGCGGGCACACGACGTAGGCCTGGCGTCCGGCGGCGACCTGGTCACGGATGTCGGCCCAGACCTCGGCCTCCAACAGGGGGCCCTCGGCCCACTTCGTCACGATCGGAGTACGACCGGGCGGCAACTCGTCGAGCACGCTCACGTCGAGATCGCCGTACACGGTCATCGCCGCCGTCCGCGGGATCGGCGTCGCCGTCATCACCAACATGTCCGGCACGGCACCGTCGACCGACTTGGCCCGCAACGCCGCCCGCTGCTCCACGCCGAAACGGTGCTGTTCGTCGACGACGACCGCGCCGAGGCTGGCGAAGTCGACCGCCTGCTGGATCAGTGCGTGGGTGCCGATGGCGATGTCGACCGATCCAGCGGCCAACCCGGCGAGGACGTCCTTGCGCTCGGCGCCGGTGACCCGATTCGTCAACAACTCCACTCGCAGCGGACGATCACCGAACAGGTTGCCGGGGTCGGGGACGCTCACGCCGGCGAGCAGTGCTCGCACCCCGGCCGCGTGCTGCTCGGCGAGCACCTCGGTCGGAGCCATCAACGCCGCCTGGTGCCCGCCCTGCACGGCGGCGAGCATCGTCGCCACCGAGACCACGGTCTTGCCGGAGCCGACGTCACCCTGCAGGAGACGGTGCATCGGGTGCGGCGCGGCGAGGTCGGCCTCGATCTCGCCGATGGCCCGGCGCTGGGCGTCGGTCAGCGGATACGGGAGCGCGTCGTAGAACCGCTGGACCAGTTCGCCACCGACGAGATGACGCAGCCCACGCTGCTCGCGTTCGAGGGCCCGCTTGCGCAGCACGAGCACGAGTTGGACCCGCAGGAGTTCGTCGAACGCCAACCGGCGTCGCGCCCGCTCCTTGTCGGCGATCGAGTCGGGGAGGTGGATGCCGGTGAACGCGTCGAAGCGGCTCACGAGACCGAGCCGATCACGGATCTCGTCGGGCAGGACGTCGTCGATGCCCCGCTCACGGCAGCGCCGCAACGTTTCGTCGACCCAACCGGCGATCTCCCAGGTGTTGATCTGCGCTTTCTCGCTCTGCGGGTAGATCGCCACGATCCGGCCCGTGCGGTCACCGATCAGATCGACGATCGGGTTCGCCATCTGCAAGCCGCCGCGATACACGTCGGCCTTGCCGAACAGGGCCACCTGCAGGCCGTCGCGCAGCTGGCGTTCCCGCCACGGCTGGTTGAAGAACACCACCTCCATGCGCCCCGACCCGTCACCGACGTTGACGGTGACCATCGTGCGACGGTTCCGGGTGGTTCGCTTGGTGACCGAGCGGATGGTGGCGAGCACCAACGCCTCCTCACCGGGGACGAGATCGGCGATGCGAGCCTCGTTCGAGCGGTCGACCCAGCGGCGAGGGTAGAACGTCAGCAGGTCGAGCAGGTCGTCGACCCCGACGGCAGCGAGCGCGCCGCGCTTCTTGTCGCCGACGCCCTTGAGCCGGCCCACGTCGATGCCGGAGAGTTCGCGGAACGTGAGTGCGCCCACCCGGACTCCGACCCGTCACTCCACGCCGAAGAGGTACGGGTACAGCGGTTGGCCGCCCCGGTGCACCTCGACGGTGACGTCACCGTGGTGGTCGCCGAGCCAGGCGACGATCGTCTCGGTCACCGATGCATCGGCATCGTCGCCGGTGATCACCGTCACCAGCTCGGCGTCGTCGTCGACGATGCGCTCGAGCAGCCGCGTCGCCGCGTCCTCGATCGAGGTCGCGACAGCGGCGATCCCCTCGCTGCGCACGAGCCCGATCCAGTCACCTTCGGCGACCGGACCGACGGCGCTGTTGCTGCCGCGTACCGCCCGCGTGATCTCGCCCGTCACGACGGAATCGGCGGCATCGATCATCTCCTCCCGGTTGTCGCCGACCGAGGCTGCGGGGTCGTAGACGACCAGTGCCGCCAGCGCCTCGGGCATCGACCGCGTCGGGACGACGGCGACGGTCTTGTCGGTGAGGGCGTCGATCTGTTCGGCGACCGGGATGATGTTCTTGTTGTTCGGCAGGATCACGACCTGATCCGAGTTCACCCGCTGCACGGTCTCGAGCAGTTCCGCCGTCGACGGGTTCAGCGTCTGACCACCGGTGACGACCCCCTGCACGCCGAGCTGGGCGAACAGCTCGACGAGGCCGTCACCGGAACCGACCGCGACCACCGCGGTGGCGACGTGCGGGAGCGCCTCGACGACCGGCATGTCGTGGGCGGTCGCGGCGAGTTCCGCTTCACGCTTGGCGTGCTCCTCGTCGACCTCTTCGAACAGGTCGGTGACGCGGATCATCTTGGGGCGGCCGCCGAGGTCGAGCGCGACCTCGATCGAGGCGCCGATCTCGTTGGTGTGGACGTGGCAGTTCCACAGGCCCTCGCCGCCGACGACGACGATCGAGTCGCCGATCGCCCCCCACCCCGCCTTGAACTCCCGGATCCGCTCGTCGGGCAGCTCGAGGAAGTACATCACCTCGTAGCGCTGCTCGCTGACGTCGAGTTCGCCGGCCACCTCGGCGTGGCGATGGGCCACGAGCTCGAAGGCGGCACCGACCGCGCCGGTCGTGCCGTCGTCGGCCTCGGCGACCGGGAGGGGCTCGCCGTCGACGACGTGGAGCACCGAGTCGAGCAGCAGGAGGAAACCGGCACCGCCGGCATCGACGACGCCTGCGTCCTTGAGAACGGCGAGCTGTTCGGGCGTGTTGTCGAGCGCGATCTTCCCGGCGGCTCTCGCTGCCCGCGCGACCTCCACGAGCGAACCGCCCTCGTCGGCGGCGGTGCGGGCCGCCTCGGCGCTCTCACGGCACACCGTCAGGATCGTGCCCTCGATCGGCTTGAGCACGGCGTCGTAGGCGTCCGTCGCCGCCGCCTGCAACGCGTCGGCGAACTTGGCGCCCTGGACGTCGGCCTGCACCTTGAGCGTGCCGGCGAACCCCCGCATGATCTGGCTGAGGATGACGCCGCTGTTCCCGCGGGCTCCCATCAGCGAGCCATAGCTGATGGCGTCGCAGGTGGCGGCGTGGTCGTCGTCGTCGGTGGCGTCCATCTCGGCGACGACGGCGTCGAGCGTACGGGCCATGTTGGTGCCCGTGTCGCCGTCGGGCACCGGGTACACGTTGAGGCGGTTCAGACCGTGGGCGTGCTCGCGCACGGTGTCGCGGAAGGTCCGGACGGTCTCGCGGAGCGCAGCGGTGTTCAACCGTTCCAGAGTGGGCACGGCCGAGCAGCTTAGGAGGCCACCGCCGCCGCAGATACTCCGGACGCTCGCGTGGCCCGTCGGGCCGGGCTTGGTAGCATCTCATGGCTGTGTTCGGCGGCGGAGACGTCGGGCACCAAACCGTGGGCTCCGTACCGGTGTCCCACCACAGACGATCGAGCCGGGACACCCGGCAGCGCGCAGGAGAATCCAATGGCATCGAAGTGTGAAGTGTGTGGCAAGGGCCCGTCGTGGGGCATGTCGGTGTCGCACTCGCATCGCCGCACCAAGCGGCGCTGGAATCCGAACATCCAGCGCGTACGGGCGCAGGTGAACGGCTCGGCCAAGCGCGTCAACGCGTGTACGGGCTGCATCAAGTCCGGCAAGATCGTCAAGGCCGGCTGAGCCGACGACGACATGCAGGGCGTCATCAAGGCCTTCGACCCCACGAGCGGTGACGGTCTCGTCATGTCCGACACCGACCTCCAGGACTACGAGCTCGCCGCCGATGCGCTCGCCGGCTCGATCTTCCGCATGCTGCGCCAGGGGCAGCGTGTCGTGTTCGAGCTCGACGACGACGGCCGGGCAACCCGCCTGCGCCTCGGCTCCGAGGTCGACATGCAGACCCCCGGCGCCTGATTCCTCGTCGGCGAGCAGCACGTTCTTCGTGACGTTCGTCCCGTCGTTTCGTTTCGTCGTCCGAGTGCCTGCGCTCTACGCTGGAGGGTGAGATCGGTGTCGTCCCCGGCGACCCCGGTGCCCCCACCACGAACTCGACGAGGAGTCACGAGATGAGCGGAACGACCACCAACCAGCGCTTGAAGGACTGGGTGACGGAATGGGCAGCGGTGATGCAGCCCGCCGACATCTACTGGTGCGACGGATCCGCCGAGGAGTACGAACAACTGTGCCAGCAGCTCGTCGACTCGGGCACCTTCACCAAGCTCGACGAGGCCAAGCGCCCCAACAGCTACTGGGCGCACTCCGACCCGGGTGACGTCGCCCGGGTCGAGGACCGCACCTACATCTGCTCGGCGACCCAGGACGACGCCGGACCGAACAACAACTGGCGCGACCCGGCCGAGATGCGCACCGAGATGACCCGTCTCTACACCGGCGCGATGAAGGGCCGAACGATGTACGTCGTGCCGTTCTCGATGGGTCCGCTCGGCTCGCCGATCGCCCACATCGGCGTGCAGTTGACCGATTCGGCCTACGTGGCGGCGAACATGCGCATCATGACCCGGATGGGCCAGGGCGCCCTCGACGCGTTGGGCGACGGTGAGTGGGTGCCGTGCCTGCACTCGGTGGGGGCCCCGTTGGAGAACGGCGCCGAGGACGTCCCCTGGCCGTGCGACGCCGAGAACAAGTACATCGTGCACTTCCCCGAGACCCGTGAGATCTGGTCGTACGGCTCGGGATACGGCGGCAACGCCCTGCTCGGCAAGAAGTGCTTCGCGCTGCGCATCGCCTCGGTGATGGCCCGCGACGACGGGTGGCTGGCGGAGCACATGCTGATCCTGAAGCTCACCAACCCCGAGGGCGAGTCGAAGTACATCGCCGGAGCGTTCCCCTCGGCCTGCGGCAAGACGAACCTGGCCATGCTGGTGCCGACGATCCCCGGCTGGAAGGCCGAGACGATCGGCGACGACATCTGCTGGATGAAGTTCGGCGACGACGGCCGGCTGTACGCGATCAACCCCGAGGCCGGCTTCTTCGGTGTCGCACCCGGCACCGGTTGGGACACCAACGCCAACGCGATGGAGACCCTGTGGGGCAACTGCGTCTACACCAACACCGCTCTCACCGACGACGGCGACGTGTGGTGGGAGGGCATGACCGACACTCCCCCGGCGCGGGCGACCGACTGGAAGGGCAACGCCTGGAACCCGGAGATGGACACCCCGGCGGCGCACCCCAACGCACGCTTCACCGCACCGGCAGCGCAGTGCCCGTCGATCGCACCCGAGTGGGAGGACCCCGCCGGTGTCCCGATCTCGGCGATCCTGTTCGGCGGACGCCGTCGTACGACCGTGCCGCTGGTGACCGAGGCGAACGACTGGGAGCACGGGGTGTTCCTCGGCTCGATCATGGCGTCGGAGACCACGGCCGCCCAGCAGGGGGCCGTGGGCGCCCTGCGCTTCGACCCGATGGCGATGCTGCCCTTCTGCGGCTACAACTACGCCGACTACTTCGCCCACTGGTTGGGCATGGAGAAGGTCACCGACCCGGAGAAGCTGCCGCGGATCTTCTTCGTCAACTGGTTCCGCCGCGATGACGACGGCCGGTTCCTGTGGCCGGGTTTCGGCGAGAACAGCCGTGTGCTCAAGTGGGTGTTCGAACGGGTCAACGGCACGACGGATGCGATCGACACCCCGATCGGCAAGCTCCCGACGAAGGACGCACTCGACACCGACGGGCTCGAGATCGACGAGGCGGACCTCGACGAGATCCTGTCGGTCGACGTCGAGGGATGGAAGTCGGCGATCCCGCAGATCCGCGAGCACTACGCCCGCTTCGGCGACCGGTTGCCCGCCGTCCTCAACGTCGAGGTCGACTCCCTCGAAGCCAAGCTCGCCGACGCCTGAGCCGCCCAACACCGCCGAACGCGTGAACAAATGGTCGCCTCAGGGCGCCATTTGTTCACGCGTTGCGCTGGGGGACTCGGGTCGGGGGCACTCGAAACGCGAAACGGCCCGGTCTCCCGTGTGGGAGGCCGGGCCGTTCGGCGTTTCGAGACGGGGGCGATCAGGCGTCGACGGGGAGGACGTTGACGGTCTTGCGGCCCTTGCTCTGGCCGAACTCGACGGTGCCGTCGACGAGGCTGAACAGCGTGTCGTCCTTGCCCTTGCCGACGTTCTTGCCGGGATGGAACTTGGTGCCGCGCTGACGCACGAGGATGGTGCCGGCGGTGATGGTGCTCCCGCCGAAGGCCTTCACGCCGAGGCGCTGGGCGTTGGAATCGCGACCGTTGCGGGTGGAACCGCCACCTTTGGTCTTGGACATGAGTGCTCTGCTCCCTTCGGGACGTGTCGAAACGGTTCGATCGGTGTCAGACCGTGATCGAGGTGATCTCGACGACGTGGTACTGCTGGCGGTGGCCGTAGCGACGATGGTTGTTGGTGCGGCGCTTGTAGGTGAAGCCGTTGATCTTCGGACCCTTGACCCGGCCGACGACACGACCGGACACCGAGGCGCCCTTCAACTCGTCGGGCGTGGCGAGCACGGTTGCGCCATCGACCACCATGACCGGGGTCAGCGACACGTCGCTGCCCTCGTCGGCGTCGAGCAGTTCAACTCGTACCTGCTGGCCCTCGGCCACCTTTTCCTGCTTGCCGCCTGAGGCGATGACTGCGTACATAGCGTTGTCCGATGCTAGCGGCGGAACCCGGCGCCTCAACCCGCTGGGACATTCATTCGCGTCCGGCGACGGCCTCGGATTCGCGAGCCGCCCCGGCGAAGATCCCCTTCGCCATCAGCGAGGTCTCCGCCTGGCGCCGCGCTCGGTAGACCGCGGCGCGAACGCCGTGGATGCCGGGGTCGTCCGGAGCCGCCCACCCGGCCAGGTCGGCGAGGTGGCAGGCCAGACGGAACTCGCCCGCTTCGGTGAGCTCCATCGCCCGATCGGCGAGAGTCCCTGGGCCGCCGGCGAGCGCCGCGATCTCGGCACCGAGCACCGCATCGGATGCCGGCTTGAGGCGGCTCGGTGCGCCGTCCCACCAGCCGCCGAACTGGCGCCAGATGTTGTGGACGACGAACTCGGGCTCGTCGTAGAGCGGGCGCAGGTACGGCTTCGCCAGCACGTCGTCGGGCACGGTGACGCCGTGGACGATCGTGTCGAGCACCTCGCCGGCGTTCATCATCTCGACGACCTCGGCCACGAGGCGCTCCAGGGCGCCGGCGATGTCGTCGAGCACTCGGCGAATCCGCTCACGGCCCTCGATCGGCAGACCGTGGGCGGGCACGAGCAGTTCGGGCCCGTGGGCGATCATGTCGCGCAGGGCGGCCGCCCACTCGATCGGGTAGCGCTGGACCTTCTGCGGGTTGCCGGCGTTCGGGAAGTTCCAGATCACGAAGTCGCCGACGAAGGCCCACTTGCGGTCGGGCTCCCAACCCCACAGGTGATCATCGGTCTCACCGCGGGCGTGGTGCAGTTCGATCGTGCGATCGCCGACACGCAACGTGTCGTGGGCGTCGACGACGTGGGTCGGACGCAACGTCGTGGCGGGGATGAACTCGCCGGTCGAACCCATCCCGAAGTCACCGCGCACGCCACCGAACTGGCGGGCGTTGATCCGCACGTTCCAGTCGTTGGTGTACTCGTAGCGGTCGAATCGGGTGTCGACGTCGCGGTGCCCGACGACGGACATGTCGCCGAACGCCGCCGCGAAGTCGGGGCTCCCCCCGACGTGGTCGGCGTGGCCGTGGGTGTAGACCAGGTGCGTCACCGGCGTCGACGTCCAGGCGCGGATCGCCGCCACCACGTCGGCACCGGTGCGAGCGTGAGAGGCGTCGAAGGCGACGAGCCCGTCACCGGCGTCGAGCACGACCGAGTGGCTGAAGCTCTCCACGACGGCCAGCCCGTCGGCGATCTCGGACAACTCGTTCGTGATCCGGTTCACCGGTTCGTCGACGACGCCCGAGTCGATGATCCGAGACGACAGTGCCACCAGGTCGGCCATGGGCGAACCCTAGGCTGTGGGCATGCAGATCGAGATCACCGAAGAGGCCCGCACCGTGCTCGAGCGCAAGGGCGGCACGATGTCGATCGACTTCATCCGTCCCACCGGTTGAGGCAAGGTCGCCGAGGTGTCGGTCGACACCAACGTCAAGGGAAAGAACCTCGCCCCGTACCGCAAGCTGCGCCACGAACGGTTCCAGATCCTGATCTCGCCGACGCTGATCGGCATGGCCGAATCGATGCGCGTCGTCACCAAGGGCCGCCTGACCAAGTCGCTGGCCGTGGAGTTCCGAGCCGGGGCGGGCGCTGACGAAACGTGCGAGATCTGAGCTGTCACATCGAACCCGGCACGATGTGACAGCTCACTCGAGCAGGGAGTAGTCGACGACGACGCCGCGGCCCTCGCAGTCGGGGCAGATCTCGGAGTACTCGGTGAGCAGCCCCTCGCCGATGCGCTTGCGGGTCATCTCGACGAGGCCCAACTCGGTGATGTCGAACACCTGCGAGCGTGTCTTGTCGCGGGCGAGCGCGTTGCGGAACGCCTCGACCACCTTGGCCCGGTTGCCCTTGATCTCCATGTCGATGAAGTCGATGACGATGATGCCGCCGATGTCGCGCAGGCGTAGCTGCTTGGCGATCTCCTCGGCGGCTTCCATGTTGTTGAGGAACACCGTGTCCTCGAGGTTCGACTTGCCGACGTTCTTGCCGGTGTTGACGTCGATCACCGTCAGCGCCTCGGTGTGTTCGATGATCAGCGACCCGCCCGACGGCAGCCACACCTTGCGGTCGAGCGCCTTGTGGACCTGCTCGTGGATGTGGAACTTCTCGAACACCGACAGCCCCTCGGCGGCGGCGTCGTAGTACTCGATGCGGTCGGCGAGCTCGGGGTTGAACGCGGCGACGTAGTTCTTGACGTCCTCGTACAGGCGCTGGTCGTCGATGACGACGCCTCGATAGTCGGCGTTGAACTCCTCGCGGATCACCCGAACGGCGAGTTCGGGCTCGCGGTGCAGCAGGGTCGGGCGCTGCGCCTTGGCGGCCTTGGCGGCGATCTGCTCCCACTGCTGCAGCAGGATCGTCATGTCGGCGACGAGTTCCTGCTCGGTGGCGGTCTCGGCGGCCGTGCGCACGATCAGGCCGTGCTCGTCGGGCTTGACCCGGTCGAGGATGCCGCGCAGACGTTTGCGGACGTCGTCGGGAAGGCGCTTGGAGATGCCGTAGGTCTTCGAGTTCGGGATCAGCACGACGAAGCGGCCCGGCAGCGACACCTCCTGGGTGAGGCGGGCCCCCTTGTGGGCGATCGGGTTCTTCGTGACCTGGCAGAGGATCAGCTGCTTGTTCTTGAGGATGTCCTCGATCCGCGGGTTCTTGCCCCGCTCGTCGATGTCCTCGGCGTCGTACTGGACGTCGCCGCGGTACAGCACGGCGTTCTTCGGCGTGGCGATGTCGACGAACGCGGCCTCCATGCCCGGCAGCACGTTCTGGATCCGCCCGACGTAGATGTTGCCGTGGATCTGGCTGACGTCGTCCGACGGTCGGCTGACGTAGTGCTCGATCAGGTTGCGTCCCTCGAGCACGGCCACCTGGGCCATGCCGGGGCGGACCTGGACCGCCATGAAGTACCGGCCGATCGGCTTGCCGTTGCGCTCGCGCCCACGGCGCTGCTCCAGCGCCGCCTCGTCGAGCTGGCCGTCGGCGCGACCTTTGCCCTTGCGGGCCCGCCGCGGCTTCTTCGCCTCGGCCGACTCCGATCGGCCGCCGCTGCGTCCGTCGCCGGAGCGGCCGTCACCCGATCTGCCGTCGCCGGAACGTCCAGAACCGCGGCGGCGACGCTTGCGGCCGTCGCCCTGCTTGGAACCGGCCGACTGACGTCCCTCGGCGCCGTCGCCGGCCGGGCGGGCGGGCCCCGGCGGCGGGGTCGTGGGGATCGGCATCGTGTCGCCGATCCGCGGCTTGCGAACGAGCGCCCGCTCGGCAGCTTCGGCCGATGGTCGCCCCTCGCGCATCGGTTCGGGCAGCTCGACGTCGTTGCGCTCGTCGGCGCTGGCCGTCGCCTCGTCGGTATCGCTCGGTCCGCCGTCCTCGGCGGGTCGGGCGCTGCCCTGGCCGGTACCTCGACGGCGCTGGCCCCCGCGAGAGCCTCGGCGACGCTTCGCACTCGAGGCGCTCGACGTCGTCGAGTCGGACGCGGACGAGGCGTCGGGCGGGCTGTCAGTGCTCGATGTGTCGGCCGCCACCTCGGCGGGTCGGTTGGTGTCGGAATGGTCCATGTCGGAGCGAGTCCCTTCTGGGGAGAGCAGCCGCGTCGGCGCTCTCCGTGACGTCCGCCGTCCGCGCTGTGCGGTGGGCGCACGTCGTTCGTGGCGTTCGGGCACACCGGTCGGCGCGCCCGCGGAGACGCAACGCCCCCAGGCGTTGGTGTCGATGGATGTGGCGGCCGGGTCGACTGCGCAGCGTGCGCTGGTGCTCATGGGGGTCGAGTCGGTCGATGGTGGCCACTGGGAAACCAATTCTACGCCCCACCGGGCGGTCCGCAGGGATGACCCGACGAAAAATTGACACCGGGCAGGTCACCGGTGGACTCAGCGCATGCGGCGCATGTGTACCGACTGGACCAGTCCGAAAAGCGCGAAGTACACGATCAGACCCGATCCGCCGTAGGAGATGAACGGCAACGGCAGGCCCGTCACCGGCATGATCTGCAGGGTCATGCCCACGTTCTGGAACGTCTGCCAGAGCACCATGGTGAACACTCCGGCGCACAGGTACGTGCCGAGCAGGTCGCGTGACAGGTGTGCGATCCGCCAGATCCTCACCAGGGCGATCGCCAGCAACGCCAGTACGACCGAGGAGCCGACGAGGCCGAACTGCTCACCGATCGCGGCGAACGGGAAGTCCGCCCACATGACCGGGATGTCGCGACCGTTGGTCAGCGGCCCCTGCAACCATCCCTTGCCCCACACCCCACCGGTGCCGATCGCCCGCATGGCGTTCTCGGCCTGGTACAGGTCGTCGCGGTCAGCGGCGGCAGGATTGACGAGGGCGCGGATGCGCGCCGCCTGATAGTCGTTCACCAGCCGTCCGACGAACGCCGCCAGCACGGTGGCGATCGACAAGACGGTGATCAGTGCGATGTAGCGGGCCTTGGCGCCGGCGATCAGCAGCACGCCCATCGCCATGGAGACGAGGACCGACGCCGAGCCGAGGTCGGGCTGGATGATCACGAGCACCGCCGGGGCGCCGACGATCATCAGGCCACCGAGAAAACGCGGGTACGACACCTCGTCGCTGCGCTCCTCGGCCAGATAGGTCGCCAGCATCAACAGCGTGGTGAACTTGGCCATCTCGGCGGGCTGGAAGTTGAACGGGCCGAGATCGAACGAGATCCGGTCCTCGCCGGCGGCGATGCCGAGCAGGAACAGCAGCGCCAACATCACGAGTGTCAGCCCGTAGAGGAAGCGGGCGCGATCCTTCCACCACTCGTAGTCGAACGACATCACGACGAGCATCACCACCGTGGCGATGATGGCGAAGACGACCTGTCGCGTCACGAACGCGTAGGGGTCGTCGGCGATGCGCGTGCGCGACGCCGAGAACACGACGAAGCAGCCGATCACCGTCAGGGCGAACTGGACCGTCATCAGCACCCAGTCGACGTTGCGGCTGGGTGCCGCCGGGCTGGCGCCGAGGTTGCCGAGGCCGGAGTCGGGTCGACGCGACAGGAAGGAGGTGGCCACGGGGGCTATTCCGTCACACCGAAGGTGGTGAACCGTCCGTTGAAGCACGTCGTGTCGGGCAGCTCACGGGACTCGGCGGGTCGGGTCGAGGAGGTGTCGAGCGCGTCGGAGAGCACGACCGGATCGGCCGGAGCGATGCCCGACATCTGCAGGAACATGCACTTGACCGCCGGCGCCGCCGCCTGGGAGCCGTAGCCGGCCTTCTCGAAGTACGCGGCCACCGTGTACGGCTGCGACGGGTCACGGCTGTAGGCGGCGAACGCCGAGGAGTCGTTCCACGGGTAGTTGCCCGCACCCTGGGCCGTGCCGGTCTTGCCGGCGAGCGGAATGGCGCTGCCGGGGTAGTCGAAGAACAGCTTCTCGCCGGTCGTCGAGCGGTAGCCGCTCGTGGTCTGCGTGCCGGGGCCGGTGATCACCCGGGCCAGCCCGCGGTCGATCTCCTCCCACGACTCCCGCGACAGCGGGAGCTGACGGATGACGTCGCCGTTGACGTTCGGCTCCGCGGCGAGCCGCGCCCGGCTGAGATCGGCGTACCCCTGGACATCGGAGTCGGGTACGCCCGGCTCGTAGATCCCCTTGATGATCTCCGGGCGCAGCACGTCGCCCTGGTTGGCGATGGTCGAGTAGCCCACTGCGAGCTGCAGTGGTGATGCCGACAGCAGACCCTGACCGATCGAGAGCTGCACGTTGTCGCCGGTGAAGTAACCCGAGCCCTCGATCTCGCTGATCACGCCGCGTTCGGCATATTCCTTCTTCAACTCCGCATCGGGGACGGTGCCGTCGAAGGCGAACGGCAGGGCGATCCCCGGGTCGGAGCCGAACCCGAACATGCGCACCTCCTCCTGCAGGATCGGCTCGTCGTCGTTCTCGGTCATGATCAGCTCGCCGATGCGGTAGAAGAACGTGTCCGACGACACCGCCAGCGCGGTCTCGACATCGACCGAGCCGTACACGCACGGCCGCCCGCTGAAGCTGCAGATCGCGTTGCGGTAGACGCATCGCACCAGCCCGGACCTGCACTGGTCCTCGTCGACCGACTCCATGCGGTACGTACCCTCGTCGACGTAGTAGTCGTTCACCCCGAGCAGGCCCGTGTCGAGCGCGGCGAAGGCCGTGAACGGCTTGAACGTCGAACCCAGGTTGTAGCGACCCTGGATCGCCCGGTTGACGAGGATCGACTCGTCGGGATCGATCGGATCGCCGTTCTCGTCGACCGACGGGAACAGCTCTTCGAACTTGCCGCCGCTGAGGTCCGCCTCGAACCACCGGTTGTCGAAGGTCGGATAGCTGGCGAGCGCGATGATCTGGCCGTTCTGGTGGTTCTTGACGACCATCGACGCCGCCGGCGCCTTGTACGGCACCTCCCGGGGGTACTCGGGGAACACCAGCGTCTCGAAGTTCGTCTCCGGATCGCGCGGGTTGATGGCGATCGCCTGGCGTCGAGCGCGGATCTGGGTCTCCAACGTCTGCTCGGCGTACTGCTGCTGGTCGAGGTCGATCGTGAGCTGGATGTCGTTGCCGTTGATCGGCGGGACACGCTCGACCTCGCGCACGATCCGGTTGGCGTTGTCGACTTCGTAGGTCACCGACCCCCACGAGCCGTGCAGCTCGTCCTCCATGCTCAACTCGATGCCGAACTGCCCCACGCGCTCGTTCAGGAAGTAGCCCTTGTCCTGGTAGAAGTCCTTCGTCTCCGCAGTGATGCGACCCATGTAGCCGACGACGTGACTCGCGAGCGGGGCGTAGGGGTACACGCGCCGGGACTGCTCGAGGATCGTCACGCCCGGCAGGTCCTCGACTCGCTCCTGGATGGCGATCGCCGTGCGTTCGTCGACGTCCTCGGCGACCGGCATCGGCAGGAACGGGCTGTAGATCCCGCTCTGGTAGCGCTCCTCCATCTCCTCGATCGGGACGTCGACCCATCCCGAGAGACGTCGGAAGATCTCGTTGCGGTAGGTCGAGCGGCGGATGATCTCCCAGTCGACGGCCACGGTCAGGACGCGGTTGTTGTCGGCGAGGATGCGACCGTCGGCATCGAAGATGCGCCCCCGCTCGGGCAGCAACGGCACGGTACGGAGTTTCGTGGTGTCGACCTCGGCCTGCAGCGCCTCCTGTTCGACGGTCTGCAGGAACCACAGGCGCGCCCCGACGAGGCCGAACAGCATCATCGCCACGAGGGCGAGCACGCCGAGCCGGGCCGCCCGCTTGTCAGCGGCCACGGCGCACCCGCGCTGGTCGTGGATCGAGGTTCACCATGACGTACCAGTCTGCATGTTACAAACGCGTTGCAGCACGCGGGCGCACGTGCGGTCGGTCACCTGTCGACGCCGGCCACCACCGCGCGATGACATCACGTCACCGGCTCGTTGTCGATCGGCCGGGTCCACTCGGGTCGCTTCATGCGCAGGCACCAACGACCGAGCGGCACGAGGACCGGGCTCATCACGGCGGCGGCGATCGAGACGACCGGCACGACGACGGCGAGACGGTCCTCGAACGGGTCGATCTCGCCGATGAACAGCCGCACGACCGGGATCGTCATCGCGCCGGCGGCGGTGCCGAGCGCCGTGAACAGCGCGTTCAACCACCACTGGGGATCGGCGGCGATCAGCGCCAGCAGTCCGCCGACGGCGCCGGCGATCGTCATCGCGATCGCCGTCGAACCCAGTGGAGTGCCCTCGACCAGGTCGAACATCACGCCGAACACGAAGCCGACGACGGCCCCGCGCTCACTCCCGCCTGCGACACCGGCGGCCGCTGCAGTGGCCATCATCACCTGGATGATCACGCCGTCGACCTGCAACTCGACGAAGATCGTGCGCTGCAGGGCCAACAGCACCATGCCGACCGGGATGATCCGGATCAGCGGGCCCTGCACGAACGCCGCGAACATCAGCGTGCTCGCAGCGCGGCGACTCGGACCTCGGTCGTCGCGAACCTCACCAGGCGCTCACTGGCCGACTTCGGACAGCGGCTTGTAGAGCACCACGCGCACGAAGTTCAGCCGGTCGAGATCGGCGTTGATCTCGACGTCGAGCAGCGGCCCGCCCGAGCCGGGCCGATCGGCGCGGTTGAGCACCCGACCGACGGGGATCCCGGGCGGCGCCAGGCTCTCGGACCCGCCGGCGGTCTCGACGAGATCGCCGGCGCGCAGTTCGGCCAGCGACGGCGAGTCCTGCACGAAGCGGATCTGCGGGAGCCGGAACCCGCCGCGACCCTCGAGCCCCCCGTACTCCTTCTCGATGATCGGGACGGTCGTGGTCGTCGTCGTGGTGGGCGTGGTCGTGCCGGCGGGCTCGCTGGTCGTCGGCGCCGTCTCGGGCGACGCGATGATCGCGGCCTCGAGCGCAGCGACCTCCTCGGCGGTGAGGCGTCGACCGTTCTCGTCGAACACGGGCTCGGCGGTGGCGCTCGGCAGCGTGGTGGGGGGCACCGGGAGTCCGTTCGGGAACGTCGGCGTGGGGAACGACCCCGGCGGGAGGGTGGTGGTCGTGGTCGTGCCGGCGGCAACGACCTCGTCCGGAGCGAGGCCCGACGGCGTGGTGTCGGTCGGGACGACATCGATCGCCTGATCCGACGACATCACCTTGACCGCCACGGTGTAGCGGGCGTCGGTGACCAGCATCACGCGGGCCGAGTTGGCGAACACCCGCGTGACCTTGCCGACGAGGCCGGCCTGGTTGACGACCGGCATGCCGACCTCGATGCCGCTGCGGCTGCCCTTGTCGATCTCGATCACCTGGTCGAGGTTGTTGGCGGCGTAGCCGACGACCCGCGCCACCTCGGTCTCGATACCCGACAGGGAGGGGAGGCTGTACAGCGCCTGGAGTTCCTTGCCCTCGATCACGGCGGCCTCGGCGGCAGCCGCCGTACCGATCAGCCGGTCGACCTGCTCCTGCAGCGCCTGGTTCTCCCGCTCGAGGTCGTCGTAGTCGACGATGCCCCGCCACGCCTGCTCGATCGGGTTGGTGACCACCCCGGTCGCGGCCTGCACCGGCCGCATCGCGACGCTGAAGCCCTCGCGGACGGCGTCGACGACCGGGTTGCCGCGCAGGTCGAGCGTCAGCAACAACACGGTGGTCAGCAGGAGCGCGAGGATCACCCGCTTGCGCCCGACGGTGTAGATCGCCATGGTCGGCCCCGCCGGGTCAGTCCTCGCCACCGAGCGACATCAGCCCGCGCATCGCGTCGATGTTCTCGAGGGCGCGGCCGGAGCCGATCACCACGCTGTAGAGCGGCTCGTCGGCGATCCTGATCGGCATCCCGGTCTCGTGCAGCAGGCGCTGGTCGAGGCCACCGAGCAGCGCACCGCCGCCGGTGATCGTGATGCCGTCTTCCATGATGTCGGCCGCCAACTCGGGCGGGGTCTTGTCGAGCGTCGTCTTCACGGCGTCAACGATGGCAGAGATCGGCTCGGCGATGGCTTCGCGCACCTGCTCGGTCGCGATCTCGATCGTGCGCGGCAGCCCGGAGATCAGGTCGCGCCCGCGGATGTCGGCGGTCAGCTCCTCGTCGAGCGGCCACGCCGAGCCCATCTGGATCTTGATCTCCTCGGCGGTCCGGTCGCCGATCGCCAACGAGAACTCCTTCTTGACGTACTGCAGCACGGCGTCGTCGAGTTCGTCGCCGGCGACGCGGATCGACTGCGCGGTCACGATGCCGCCGAGAGAGATGACGGCCACCTCGGTCGTGCCACCGCCGATGTCGACGATCATGTTGCCCGACGGTTCGTGGACGGGCATGTCGGCGCCGATCGCCGCCGCCATGGGCTCTTCGATGATGTGGACCGGCTTGCGGGCGCCGGCGTACTCGGCAGCGTCCTGCACGGCGCGCTGTTCGACGCCGGTGATGCCGGACGGGACGCAGATCACCATGCGCGGCTTGCTCCACTTCGACCCCGCGACCTTCTGGATGAAGTAGCGCAGCATCTTCTCGCAGACCTCGAAGTCGGCGATGACGCCGTCCTTGAGGGGACGGATGGCCTTGATGTGGTTCGGCGTGCGCCCCATCATCCGTTTGGCTTCCATGCCGACCGCGACCGGCCGGCCATCGCTCACGTTGATCGCCACGACCGACGGTTCGTCGAGCACGACACCGTGGCCGCGAACGTAGATGAGCGTGTTCGCCGTGCCGAGGTCGATGGCGAGGTCACGCCCGAGACTGAGCGGGTTGTTGCGGGCCATGGGCTGGCCACCTTTCGCGAGTTGGAACCGGTCCGGCACACCTACCGTGCCAGGACCGGGGATCCAGAAATGTTACAGATTCGGGAAGAAGATCCCGATCTCGCGCTCGGCGGAGGCCAGCGAATCGCTGCCGTGCACCAGGTTCTCGGTGAACAGGATGCCGAGATCACCACGGATGGTGCCCGGAGCCGCCGTGCGCGGATTGGTGGCGCCCATCATCGCGCGCACGACCTCCCAGGTGTCCTCGGGGCCCTCGATCACCATCGCGACGACCGGACCCCGGCTCATGAACGCGACGAGTTCGTCGTAGAAGCCCTTGCCGACGTGCTCGTCGTAGTGGCGGGCGAGCGTGTCGGTGTCGAGGGTGCGGATGTCCATCGCCACGATGTCGAGGTTCTTCGCCTCGAATCGCGAGACGATCTCGCCGACGAGCTTGCGCTCCACGGCATCGGGCTTCAACAGGACCAGCGTGCGATCAGACATGAGGCCGCAACCTATCCCCGACCCCTCCGAAAAAGTCCGCTGCGATTGCGCTCAGCGCAATCGGGCCGCGCCATTTCGGGGTGGGACTCAGTTCGCGAGTCGTTGGAGGACGGGGCGGGCGGCGCCGGCGGTGTAGAGGCTGCCGGTGGCGAGCACGGCGTCGTCGCCGTCGGCGTACTCCATGACCCGGGCGCAGGCCGCCTCGACGGTGTCGAAGACGTACACGTCGTCGCACCCGAGTCGGCGAGCGGCCTCGGCCACGTCGACGGCGGGCCGGCCCCGCGGCGACGGTGCCGTACACGCGAACACGACGTCGAACTCGTCGGCGCGCAGGGCGGCCAACATCTCCTCGGGATCGCGCAGGGTCCCGACGACGAGCAGGCGGCGGCCGTCGGGGTCGAAGTCCTCGAAGAAGACCTGGGCGCACACATCGGCACCCGTCGGGTTGTGGGCGCCGTCGACGACCGTGAGGGGTTGGCGTCCGAGGATCTCGAACCGTCCCGGGATCGTCACCTCGGCGAATCCCTCCAGCACCACCTCCTCGGCCAGCGGGGCGGCGAAGAACGTCTCGGCCGCCACGAGGGCGACGGCGGCGTTCTGGCCCTGGTGGGCGCCGTTGAGGGGCACGTACACGTCGGTGTAGATCGTGGTGGGCGTGCGGATGTCGAGCAGCCGCCCCCCGATCGCCAGCCGGTTGCCGACGAGTTCGAAATCGTCCTCGGCCACCAGCATCGACGCTCCCCCTGCGGCGCCGAAGATCTCGACGAGCTCCGGGCGGGTCTCTCCGACGACCGTCGCCGAGCGCTTCTTGATGATGCCGGCCTTCTCCCGAGCGATGTGGGCGAGCGTCGGCCCGGCGAACTCGGTGTGGTCCATGCCGATGTTCGTCACCACTGCGACGCTGGCGTCGACGACGTTGGTGGCGTCCCAGCGACCGAGCAGGCCGACCTCGATCACCATCACGTCGACCGCGACATCGGCGAACCATCGGAACCCCGCCGCGGTGAGGATCTCGAAGTAGCCCGGCCGGACACCCACGATCGGTTCGAGTTCGGCGATCGCGGCGATCTGCTCGGCGAGGTCCTCGTCCGAGATCGGCTCGAGGTTTCGGCTGATCCGCTCGTTGACCCGCTCGAGGTGCGGGCTGGTGTACGTGCCGACGGTCAGCCCGCTCGCGACGAGGAGCCGCGAGATCATCTGCGCCGTCGACCCCTTGCCGTTCGTGCCCGTGATGTGGACGACCGGCGCCGCATGCTGCGGATCGCCCATCGCCGCGCACAGCGCCGAGATGTTGTCCAACGACGGCGACTCGATCCGCCCGGTCTTTTCGTACGTGGCGTGCTCGTCGAGATACCGCAGCGCGTCGTCGTAGTTCATGGCGCGCCCAGGCTACGGCGGGGTGCCGCGCTCAGGAGGCCGCTTTGCGCTGACGCCCCGACGACCGTGGCACGAGCGTCGGATTGACCTTCTCGGTGACCGTCTTCTCGTCGATGACGACCTTGCCGATGTCGGTCCGGCCCGGCAGGTCGTACATCGTGTTGAGCAGCACCTCTTCGAGGATCGCCCGCAGGCCGCGGGCGCCGGTGCCCCGCAGGATGGCCTGGTCGGCGATCGCCTCGAGCCCGTCGGGCGTGAACTCCAACTCGACGTCTTCGAAGCTGAACACCTTCTCGTACTGCTTGACCAGGCTGTTCTTCGGCTCGATGAGGATCTTCACGAGCGCTTCACGATCGAGGCTGCCGACCGCACCGATCATCGGGAGACGGCCGATGAACTCGGGGATCATGCCGAACTTGACCAGGTCCTCGGGCAGGACCTGGGCGAACAGTTCGCCGGGGTCACGGTCGGTCTGCGAGCGCACCTCGCCGTGGAAGCCGACGCCCTTGTGGCCGATGCGCGACTCGATGATCTGCTCGAGCCCGGCGAAGGCTCCACCCAGGATGAACAACACGTTGGTCGTGTCGATCTGGATGAACTCCTGGTGCGGGTGCTTGCGGCCACCCTGAGGCGGCACGGACGCCTGGGTGCCCTCGAGGATCTTCAGCAATGCCTGCTGGACGCCCTCACCGGACACGTCACGGGTGATCGAGGGGTTCTCGCTCTTGCGGGCGACCTTGTCGATCTCGTCGATGTAGACGATGCCGGTCTCGGCTCGCTTGACGTCGAAGTCCGCCGCCTGGATCAGCTTGAGCAGGATGTTCTCGACGTCCTCACCGACGTAGCCCGCCTCGGTGAGCGCGGTGGCGTCGGCGACGGCGAACGGCACGTTGAGCTGGCGGGCCAGGGTCTGGGCGAGATGGGTCTTGCCGCAGCCGGTCGGGCCGAGCAGCAAGATGTTCGACTTGGCCAGCTCGACGTCGTCGCGCCGCCCGACGGTGGTCGCCTGGTTCTGGTGCTGGATGCGCCGGTAGTGGTTGTAGACCGCCACCGACAGGATCTTCTTGGCCGAGTCCTGGCCGACGACGTAGTCGTCGAGGAAGGCACGCACCTCACGCGGATTGGGCAGGTTGTCGAAGCTGAGCTCGGCGGTCTCCGTCAGCTCCTCTTCGATGATCTCGTTGCAGAGGTCGATGCACTCGTCGCAGATGTACACGCCCGGGCCCGCGATGAGCTTCTTGACCTGCTTCTGCGACTTGCCACAGAACGAACACTTCAGCAGTTCGCCCGTGTCGCCGAATTTCGCCACTGGTCAGATCCCCTTCGTTCGTTGCTGCAAGGCGTGTGGAGCCCGACAGTCTGGCGCACCCACCTTGCTGAATCGTGGACCCGCCCGACGAATCGGACCGCGCTGTCTGGGCGCCCCGCCCACTCAGCGGATGGGACCGGTGCGGTCCACCGCCTCGCGAGACGAGATGACCCGGTCGATGATGCCATATTCGAGCGCGGCGTCGGCTTCCATGACGAAGTCGCGGTCGGTGTCGGCGTTGATGCGCTCGATCGGCTGGCCGGTGTGGAAGGCCAGGATCTCGTCGATCAGCTCCCGCATGCGCATGATCTCCGCCGCGGCCAGCTCGAGATCGGTCACCTGGCCGTAGCCGACCTGCCCGCTCGGCTGGTGCAACAGGATGCGGCTGTGGGGCAGGGCGAGGCGCTTGCCCTTGGTGCCGGCCGCGAGCAGCACGGCGGCGGCCGAGGCGGCCTGACCGAGGCAGATGGTGGCGATGTCGTTCTTGATGAACTGCATCGTGTCGTAGATGGCGAACAGCGCCGTGATGTCGCCGCCGGGGCTGTTGATGTAGATGTTGATGTCCTTGTCGGGGTTCTCCGACTCGAGATGGATCAACTGCGCGCACAGCAGGCTGGCGATCTGGTCGTCGACCGGCGTCTGCAGGAAGATGATGTTGTCCTTCAGCAGCCGGCTGTAGAGGTCGTAGGCCCGCTCGCCGCGGCTCGTCTGTTCGACGACGTTGGGAACGAGATAGTTCACTGCATCGAGATTCATGACGTGGTCTCCTCGTCGCTGGTCTGGTCGTCGCTGGATCGGGTGTCGTCGTCGGAGTCGGGTTCGTCGACCTGTGCCGTCGAGGCCGCGTCGGTGGCCGCGATGACGGCCGAGGCCGCAGCGTCGACATCGACGTCGGTGTCGTCGTCGTGGCTGTGGCCGAGCAGGGTGTCGCGGTCGATGGGCTCACCGGCGGCGTCGACGAACTCGACGTGGTGGAGCAGCCAGTCGAACGCCTTCGACTTGCGGATCTGGGCGTGGAGTTCGGGAACGGCGTCGTTCTGTTCGTAGGCGCGGCGGATGTCGCGGGCCTTCTGCTGGTACTGCATCGCCATGCGGGCGTACTCGGCCTCGACGTCGCTCGGTTCGACCTCGATCGACTCGGCGTCGGCGACGGCGCGGAGGGCGAGGTCGACCTTGACCGCCTCGACCGACGCGCCGCGCATCGACTCGATGAACTGGTCGGGATCCTGGCCGGTCGCCGCCAGCCACTGGCCGAGGTCGACGCCCTGGGCCTGGAACTGCTGGACGGTGCCCTGCACGCGCTGGTTGAGATCGGCGTCGACCATCGGCTGTGGCACCTCGACCTCGACGAGGGCGGCGAGCGCCTCGTTGAGCGAGCGCACCACGCTCTGACGTGCCTCGTTGAGCTTCACCTCGCCGAGCGAGTCGCGCAGACTCGCGGTCCACTCCTCGACCGTGTCGAACTCGCCGAGGTTGTCGGCAACCCAGTCGTCGGTGAGTTCGGCGGCGCTCATCTCCTGCACGGCGGTGACGGTGACGACGAAGTCGGCGGGCTCCTCGGTGCCCTTGGGGGTCGAGATGAACGTGAGTTCGTCGCCGGCGGAGGCTCCGACGAGCTGGTCGTCGAAGTCGTCGGTCACCCAGCCCTGGCCGACCTCGTAGGACCAGTCCTCGGTGTTGAGGCCCATGACCTCCTCGCCGTCGCGGGTGGCAGCGAGATCGAGCGTGACGAAGTCGCCGGTCTCGATCGGCCGGTCGACGGCGACGAGCGAACCCGTGCGCTTGAGTTCGGCCTGCTGGGCCTCGTCGATGTCGTCGTCGGACACCTCGATGGCGGGCAGCTCGACGCGCAACTCGCCGTAACCAGACAGCTCGATGGTCGGGCGGACCTCGCAGGTGGCGTCGAACTCGACGGGGCCGGATTCGGCACCGTCGGTGATCTCCACCTCGGGGGTGGCGATCAGGTCGATCTGGTGCTCGCGCACGGCCTGTTGCAGATACTGCGGTACGGCATCGCGCAGCGCCTGCTCACGGGCCACGCCGACGCCCACACGGGCCTCCAGCACCTTGCGGGGGGCCTTGCCGGCGCGGAAGCCGGGCAGGTTGACCTCCTTGGCGATCACCTTGAAGGCACGGTCGATGTCGTGCTCGAACTCCGCCTCCTCGACTTCGACGTACAGCTTGACCTTGTTGCCCTCGAGGGTCTCCACGGAACTCTTCACAGGCGTGCGAGTGTACCGCCGGTGTCTGCGGGTCCCCCGTGGGCGCCCGGCGCCCGCACTCCCCGGATGCTGCTGTGACCCACGGAGTCGCGCGTCGGGGCGCGCAGCGGGCAGAATGGACGACGATGGAGTTCTGGAAGCCGCACGCTCTCGCCACCCCGCACCCCGACCAGCTCGATCTGCGCATGGGCGACAAGGTCCGCACGATCGTCGAGATGCACGGCGTGCCGCTCGGCACCGAGGGCAAGGTGATCCTCGCCAACGGCTTCAACTGGCAGCGCTACCGGGTGCTGTTCGAGAACGGCGCCGAGGTCGGCGATCTCGACAAGCGCCAGATCGAACCGATCGGACGCGCCGCCAAGCGCCTCGCCAAGGCCGCCGCCAAGAAGTCCTGATCATCCCGACGCCACGCCGCTGAGGGCGCGTCAGGCGTCGAGACGGGAGGCGAGGTCGCTGCCGATCGCCTCCACGCGGCCGGGACCCATGATCGAGTCGAACCCGCGGTGCCGACCGGGCACGACGACGTCGACGAGTTCGTCGGCCACCGTCCGCCACTTCTCGATGGTGCGCTGCGGGTTCGTCGTCGATGCCCGGTACAGCACGGCCGGCACGTCGACTGAGGTGATCGGGTGCCCCAGCGAGTCGACCGGGAAGTGTCCGACCGAGGTCCGCCTGGGTTCCTCGGGCAGCTCGGCACCGGCGTAGGCGAGCAGGCGG
>JAWLFC010000103.1:8631-10475 GCA_041685755.1 Ilumatobacteraceae bacterium | reverse complement strand
CGACCGGGCGGCGCTCGACTCGCGCCTGATCGGCTACGACGAGGAGTTCGTCGACCAGGACGTGCCCCGGCCACCGCACTGGGGAGGTTGGCGCCTCGTACCGACCGAGTGGGAGTTCTGGCAGGGCCGGCCGAGCCGGCTCCACGACCGCCTCCGCTACCGCCGTGACGACGCCACCGGCCACTGGACCATCTCCCGCCTCGCCCCCTGACGATTGCAGCCGTCACCGCGTGAACCGGCCCAGACCCCTGCTGCAATGATGCGAGCCAATCCGAAAACGGCTGGTCACGACAGTTGAACGGGGGGTCGTCAGCGGCGAGGCTGTGCACATGACCGCAACTCCCATCGCTGCCAACCGGGTGCTGGTGGTCGACGACGAGCCGACGGTGCGCGAGGTGGTCGCCGGCTACCTGCGCCGAGACGGCCACGAGGTCTTCGAGGCGGGCGACGGCACGACGGCGCTGGAGCTCGTGGGCACCGACCCGCCCGACCTGATCGTGCTCGACATGATGTTGCCCGGGGTGAACGGTCTCGACGTACTGCGGCGGGTACGCACCACGAGCGACGTGCCGGTGATCATGCTCACCGCCCGCGCCGAGGAATCCGACCGGGTCGCCGGGCTCGAACTGGGCGCCGACGACTACGTCGTCAAGCCGTTCTCGCCGCGGGAGCTGGCGGCACGAGTCAACGGCGTGCTGCGGCGGACCAATGGCCGCAGCGCCGCTGCGCCGGGCCCGATCGTCATCGGCGAGCTCGAGATCGACCCCCGCAGCCGCGAGGTCACCCTCGCTGGTCGCACCATCGAGATGACTCCGAAGGAGTTCGACCTCCTGGCGTTCCTCGCGTCCTCGCCGCGTCAGGTGTTCTCGCGGGCGCAGCTCCTCGAGTCGGTGTGGCAGTCGTCGCCCGACTGGCAGGACCCGGCCACGGTGACGGTCCACGTCCGACGGATCCGCAACAAGATCGAGGACGACCCCGAGACGCCGCGCTGGATCACCACCGTCTGGGGAGTTGGCTACCGGTTCGAGACATGAGTGCGGTCGTCGGTGAACGCCCGCCCGCACGGGCGTGGGGGCTCAACGGCCTCGGCGTGCGCTTCCTCGTCGCGATGCTCGCCGTGCTGGGCGTTGCGTTCTTGATGATCGCCATCGCCGCGCAGTCGATGTTCATCAACGACCATGACCTGCGTCTGTTGATGTGGGCCCTCGTGCCGGCCGTGCTCGGTGCCGCGATCGTCGCCGTGCTGATGGCGCGTCCGGTCGCCCGTGACGCCAGCCGGATCTGCGACGCCGCGATGCGCGTCGCCGACGGCGACCTGAGCGCCCGCACCGGCGTGCATCGCCGTGACGAGCTCGGCGAGGCCGCAGCGATGTTCGACGTGATGGTCGAGCGACTCGATGCGGTCGAACGGGAGCGTTCCTTCATGCTGTCGTCGATCTCGCACGACCTGCGCACGCCACTCACCGCACTGCGGGCGTCGGTCGAGGCGATCCGCGACGGCGTCGCTGCCGACCCCGACCAGTACCTGTCGGGCATGGAACGCCAGGTGCGGGCGCTGTCGGCGCTCGTCGACGACCTCCAGTTGCACTCGCGGCTCGTCAGCGGAACCGTCGAGCTCCGCCGGACCCGAATCGACCTCACCGAGCTGGCCGACGAAGCCATGGAGACCGTCCGCCCGATCGCCGAAGCGCACCGGATCGCGCTGCGGCTCGACGCGTCGCAGCGGGTGCTCGTCGAGGCCGACGGTGCCCAGCTGGCGAGGGTGATCCGGAACCTGTTGGAGAACGCCATCCGTCACGCACCGGACGAGTCCGTCGTGGCGGTCGAGATCGGCCTCGACGCGG
>JAWLFC010000103.1:0-8531 GCA_041685755.1 Ilumatobacteraceae bacterium | reverse complement strand
CCAACCATCCGAAATGTCGCGCTGTGATTGCGCTCAGCGACCGGAATCCGCGATTTTTCGGGGTGGGGTGGGGTCGTTGTCGCGGTTGGGGGACCAGGAGGTGGCGGCGGCGGCGAGGCCGTCGATCAGGGCTTCGGTGTGGGGGGTGAGGCCGGGGCCCTCCCAGTCCCACCACAGCGGGCTCGACCCGCGCACTCGCGGCGGCAACTCGATCTGCACGCCGCCGTCGCGGGGCAGGTTGACCGGATTGTCGCGGTGCAGACCCCGCAGCGCCTGGGGGATCGAGTCGACCTCGGTGACGATGTCGTAGGCCGGCAGCGTGCCCCGCAGCGCCGCTGCGACGTGCTCGGCGAAGCTGCGATTGCCGCCGCCCAGCAGCAACGACCCGAACAGCCCGCGGCGGCCGTAGCCGTGCACGGTCACGACGATGTCGACATGGGCGAGGAACTCCGCCAGCCGGGACGACTCCTCGGGACGGACCTTGATCGACGGCAGGTGCTCGCGCATCCCGTCGGGCTGGATCACCGCATACAGCGACGCCGCCGACCGCTCGGCGGCGCGAGCGGCGATCACGTCGGTCATCGCCTCCAGCGCACCGCCGTGATAGGCCATGAACCCGACGCGGCCGCGCAGCTCGCTCACCTCCTCCACCCCCGGCGAGTCGAGCAGGGCGGCGAAGGCGGTCACCGCACCATGATCGCACCACATCGGCTCTACAGTGACGTCGATGCTCGTCTGGATGGACCTCGAGATGACCGGCCTCGACCACACGTCGGACGTGATCGTGGAGATCGCCACCATCATCACCGACGACGAGCTGCAGATCGTCGCCGAGGGGCCCGACCTGGTGATCCACCAGCCCGACGAGGTGCTCGCCCGCATGGACCCGTTCGTCGTCGAGATGCACACCAAGTCCGGTCTGCTCGACCAGATCAAGGCCTCCGACGTCAGCCTCGCCGCTGCCGGGGATGCGACCCTCGCGTTCATCCGTGAGCACGTCCCCGAACCCGCGACCGTTCCGCTGTGCGGCAACTCGATCGGCACCGACCGTCGGTTCCTGGCGGCGTACCTGCCCGACATCGAGAATCACCTCCACTATCGCTCGATCGACGTGTCGAGCGTCAAGGAGCTCGTGAAGCGCTGGTACCCGACGATCGACGCCGACCGCCCGCGCGGCCACGGGTCGCACCGGGCGCTCGACGACATCCGTGAGTCGATCAAGGAGATGCAGTACTACCGCGAGCGCGTGTTCGTCGACCCGGCGGCGCTGGCCCCCGAGACGACGGCGCCGGCCCCCGAGACGACGGCGCCGGCTGTCGACCCGGCCGGGGCCGCTGCCGACTGAACGCGCCGAGCGGCTGGGCTGAACCGTCCGGCGGGTCGAAACGGTAGGTTCCGGCGCATGCGTGCAGTCGTTCTCCGATCCCATGGTGGTCCCGAGGTCCTCACGATCGAGGAGGTCGACGACCCGGCCCCGGGCCGTGACGACCTGCTCGTCGATGTCGAACACACCGCCCTCAACCGCGCCGACGTGCTGCAACGGATGGGCATGTATCCGGACCCCCGTGGACGTGCGGTCGAGATCCCCGGCCTCGAGTACGCAGGCCGGGTCGCCGAGGTCGGTGTTGACGTCACCGGCTGGTCGGTGGGCGACCGGGTGATGGGCATCGAAGCGGGCGGCTGCTACGCCAGCCGGGTCGTCACCCATGCCCGCCAGGCACTGCCGGTGCCCGAGGCCGTCGCGTCGGCCGATGCCGCCGCCGTCCCCGAGGTGTTCCTCACGGCATGGGACGCCCTCGTCGTGCAGGGTGGGCTCACCAGCGGGCGATGGGCGCTCGTCCACGCCGGCGCCTCGGGTGTCGGCACCGCCGCGATCCAGATCGCCAAGGCGATCGGCGCCCGCATCGCCGTCACGTGCTCGGCCGGCAAGGCCGATGCGTGCCGTGAGCTCGGCGCCGATCTCGTGCTCGAACGCAGCCCGGCCGACTGGCTCGGCGCACTGCAGGACGCAGTGCCCGGCGGCGTCGACGTGGTGCTCGACGTGATCGGCGGAGAGGAGACCGACCGCAACCTGAAGTCGGTGCGTACGGACTCCACCATCGTCCAGGTCGGCCTGATGGGTGGCGCCTCGACGACGGTCAACCTCGGGCTGATCCTCTCCAAGCGGGTCACCTGGATCGGCACGACGTTGCGCGCCCGGCCGGTCGAACGCAAGCTGGCGCTCAGCCAGCGCTTCATCGCCGAGATGCTCCCGTTGTTCGACAGCGGCGCACTCCGCCCGGTGATCGACTCGCGTTTCCCGCTCGAGGAGATCGCCGAGGCCCATCGGCACATGGAGGCCAACGCCAACATCGGCAAGATCCTGATCGATCTCTGAACCCGGCCGGGTTGGCGGTCCGGGCCCGGCCGGGTCACCATGGGGCAATGGCAGTCATCTCGAGGCGGAACCGGGTCGAGGCGACGACCACGGCGGGGAAGGTCAGGGGCGCGCTCGACGGGACCATGGCGGTCTACCGCGGCATCCCCTATGCCGCACCACCCGTCGGTGATCGGCGCTGGAAGCCGCCGGCACCGCCCGAGCCGTGGCGCGGGACCCGTACCTGCACGAAGTTCGGGCCGAGGGCGTTCCAGCGCGCCGCCGGTTTCGAGCTCTTCTTCGACAACCTCGTGCGGGGGCTCGGCCTCGGTGTCGTCCGTCGCCGGGCACTCGGCGTCGCGGTGAAGGTGGCGCCGAACAACCAGAGCGAGGACTGCCTGACGCTCGACGTCCGCGCGCCGGCTGGTGCCGAGCGCCTCCCCGTGATGGTGTGGATCCACGGCGGCGACCACACCGACGGCAGCGGATCCGACCCGCTCTACCACGGCGACGCGCTCCCGGAGCGGGGATGTGTGCTCGTCACGATCAACTACCGGCTCGGGTTGTTCGGGTTCTTCGCCCATCCCGACCTGGCGTCGGAGTCACCCGATCAGGTGTCGGGCAACTACGGGTTGCTCGACCAGATCGCCGCGCTCGAGTGGGTGCGCGACAACATCGCATCGTTCGGCGGCGACCCCGGATGCGTGACCATCTTCGGCGAGTCAGCGGGTGGGGAAGCGGTCCTCAACCTGATGACCTCGCCGCGTGCCCGCGGCCTGTTCCACCGGGCGATCGCCCAGAGCCCGAGCGACAGTGGCAGGTGGCTGCACCTCCGGCGCTCGGCGCTCGACTTCGGCCCGGCGGAGGAGGCCGGCTCCGACTTCGCGACGCTCGCCGTCGGGCCGGCTCTGGGCCAACTGGATCGGCTGCGTGAGATGACGCCCGAGGCGCTCACCGAGCTCTACCAGGCGCACCCCGAACTCGGCCGGTACTTCTACCCGGTCGTCGACGACGTCATCCTGCCGGCCACCCCCATGTCGGCGTTCAGCGGCCAGCAACACGCGTCGGTGCCGTTGCTGATCGGCTACAACGCCGACGAGGGATCGCTGCTCGCTCCCTTCGCTCATCCAGCCGGCGCCGAGTTCGAGCCTCCGGCCGAGGGCGCGACCGTGACGCCGGCGCAGGCTCGTGCGGCCTTCGAGCGTTCCTACCCGAGCGCTCAGCACGTCGACCGGTTGATGGCGGCCTACCCGGGCCTCGCGTCACTCGATCCGGAGGCGGTGAGCGCTCATCTCGGTGACCACATGTTCGGGGTCCACGTCGATCACGCCTCGCGCCAGCACGCCGCCGGCGGCCATGCGGTGTACCGCTATCACTTCCGGGCGGTGCCGCCGTCGAAGAAGCAGGCGATCGGCGCGTTCCACGCAGCGGAGATCACCTACGTGTTCGACACGGCGCTCCCGCTGGTGCCGGTGGCCGCCGACGCCCACCTGCTGAGCCGGGAGATGGGCGACCGGTGGTTCGCCTTCGCCGCCACCGGCGTCCCCGACGCGCCCGGCCGCGAGCCCTGGCCGGCCTACGACGCCGGCGACCCCCAGCACCTCGTGTTCGACCGCCCGCGATCGTCGGTGGCGACCTGTCCCGCCCAGCCGGGCCTCGACCTGATGCGCGAACGCATCGAGTGGCTGACCGCAGAACTCGCCGTCGACGCCGCGAAACCTTCTTGACTCCTGCCGGGGCGACGTGGTTTGCTGACGACTCGGTACCCGAACGCGGGTGCCGTTGCACGACGCCCGCGCCGCTCACGAAAGGACGAACGATGATCATCGCACCGATCTCCAACCCGTCGTTCGCCTTCGCGCGCCCGCACGCAGGCGACATGGGTGTCGCCTCGTGGCCGATGTTCCTCTCCTGCGGACCCGTCTCGGTCAATCAGGGCGGCACCATCGGCACCACCGAGTCGAAGCGACTCGACCCCGGCCTCCTCCTGGGAGTTCTGACGTAACAGCGTCGTCAGATCACCTCTCACGAGGCCGCCGGGTTCCGACCCGGCGGCCGTTTGCGTTTTTCGGCCCCGATCTCCACCAACCACTCCATCAACCAGCAGAAAGCAGCAGCCATGACGCTCCTCGAGACCAACCACACCGACTCACCCACCACCACCCGCCCCCACGACATCGTCATCGACAAGGACACTCCCATGGACCCCATCGCTCCCGCCGGTCGCTCGGTGCTCGTCGAGCCCCGCGAGCCCGACAGTACGAGCCCACCCGGCGCCACCCGAGCGCCGGTCGCCCGATGCGCGGACGGCCACGGCACGATGACCGGGTTGTTCTTCTCCGACAACGTCGTCGACATCGCCCGCGCCAAGGCGATGTGCGGTCTGTGCCCGCTGCGCGAGTCGTGCCTCGCCGGGGCGCTCGAACGCGAGGAGCCCTGGGGCGTGTGGGGCGGCGAGCTGCTCTCGGGCGGGCGCATCATCGCCAACAAGCGCCCCTGCGGCCGCCCGCCGAAGCATCCCCGCCCGCCGGTGGTGATCGACGAACTCGGCCCCGTCGCCGTCGCGTGATCCATGCCATCCCCGTTCCCCCATTTCCGTTTGTGGCGCGTTCTCGGTGACCCCCTCCGCTGAATCCGCGCCCCAAACGGATCGGGGTGGGGGTGAACAATTGCGAAGAACGGCGGGGCCGACCGGGCCTGCCGGGGAAGGCTCAGTAGCCTCTCGTGCGTGAGGATCCGTCCCCGCCTGCTCGTGGCGTCGCTCGTGGTCGCCGTCGCCGTCATCGGCGTCTTCGCATGGACACAGCGCGACACCGGCGACGACCTCGATGCCCGCCTCACCGACGCCGGCGCCGTGGTCACGTTCCCGAACGACGGCCTCGGCAACGACGACGTCGAGGGCGACACGCTGCCCGACGTGATGCTGCTCGACCGCGACGACGACGAGGTCGCCACCTCCGAGCTGCTCGGCGACACGCCCCTGGTGATCAACCTCTGGTTCTCCACGTGCCCACCGTGCGCTCGCGAGCTCCCCTACTTCGCCGAGGTCGACGCCGAGACCGACGACGTCACCTTCTACGGCGTCAACACGATCGACTCGGTCGAGGTCATGGAGCGCTTCGCCGGTGAGCGCGGCGTCGAGTACGAACTGCTGCGCGACTGGCTCGCCGAGTTCACCGACGGCGTCGGGGCCGTCGCCTTCCCCGTCACCTTGTTCGTCACCTCCGACGGCACGATCGTCGAGCAGGTCGGCGAGGTCGACGCCGACGAGCTGCGCGCCGAAGTCGCGAACCTGATCGCGATCGAGAGCGAGCGCACATGAGCCTGTCGTTCATCCGGGGCATGGTCGCCGCGGTCAACCCGTGCGGCTTCATCCTCCTGCCGACGTTCCTCATGTACTTCCTCGGCATGCAGGGGACGATGCCGGGGACCCAGCGAGCGACGATGCGCCGGGCCCTCCTGGTCAGCTCGGCGGTGTCGGCAGGGTTCCTGTCGGTGTTCGTCGTCGCCGGTGTCATCGCCCACAACTTCACGACCTGGATCAACGAGAACGCGAAGTACGCCACCGGCGTCATCGGCGCCGCGTTGCTCGTGCTCGGTGTTGCGATGCTCTTCGGCTACAAGCTGCCCCTGATGACACCCAACATCAACACCGGTGAGACGCCCAAGCGGACCGTGCGGGCGATGTTCGTGTTCGGTATCGCCTACGCCGTCGCCTCGATCGGTTGCACGATCGGGCTGTTCATGGCGACGGTCTTCAGCACCAGCACTCGTGACGGTGTCGTCTCCGGCGTCGGCAACGTCGTCGCCTACGGCGCCGGCATGGCACTGCTCGTCAGTGCGCTCACCGTCGCTCTGGCGTCGGCCAACACCAGCCTGCTCAAGGTCCTGCGCGGCGGTCTCCAGTACGTCGACCGCATCGCGGCGGTGTTCGTCGTCATCTCGGGCACCTACCTGCTCTGGTACTTCTACTGGGTCGACATCCTGGAAGAGGGTGATCCGATCACCGACTGGGCCCAAGACCGTCAGGCGCAAGCGGCGACGTTCCTCAACAACCACTGGCAGACCGTCGGCATCGTCATGGCGCTGATCGTCGGTGGCGCGGTCCTCTACGTGGCGATGCGTCCCAGCCCGCCCAGCCGAACCGAACCCTCCGACGAACTCGCCGAGGAACCGGCCCCCGTCGAGCCTCAGGCGTAGTTGAACGCTTCGGCGGCGGCGGTCAACTCGTCGCGGTGGTCGGGGTGGGCGATCGCGATCAGCGCCTCGGCGCGTTCCTTGATCGACTTCCCCCGCAGTTCGGCGACGCCGTACTCGGTGACGATCTTGTCGACGGTGTTCTTCGGCGTGGTCACCACGTCACCCGCCGCCAGCTGGGGCACGATCCGTGACGCGCCGTTCGACGTGGTGGAGTGCAGCACGACGAAGCCCTGCCCGCCGTCGGAGTACATCGCGCCGCGAGCGAAGTCGTTCTGGCCGCCCGAGGACGAGTAGTAGCGCCCGCCGATCGTCTCCGACGCGCACTGCCCGAGGAAGTCGACCGTGAGGGTGGCGTTGATCGAGACGAAGTTCGTCTCGTTGGCAATGATGCGGGGGTCGTTCACGTAGCGGACGGCGTGGAGCTCGATGGCGGTGTTCTCGTGCAGGAACTCGTGCAGGCGGGCGGTGCCGAGCGCGAACGTGCCGACGGTCTTGGTCCGGTTCAGTCGCTTCTTCACGCCGTTGACGACGCCGGACTCCATCAGGTCGATCACCCCGTCGGACAGCAGCTCGGTGTGGATGCCGAGGTCGCGGTGATCGGCGAGCGACGTCATGATCGCGTTGGGGATGGCACCGATGCCGGTCTGGATCGTCGCGCCGTCGGGGATCCGCTCGGCGACGAGCTCGGCGATCTTGCAGTCGGTGGGTCCGGGTTCGACCGGGGCCATCTCGACCAGCGGCCGGTCGCTGCGACACCATCCGACCACCTGGGACATGTGGACCTGGTTGCGCCCGAACGTGCGCGGCATGGCGTCGGTCACCTCGAGGAACATCCGGCTGCGACCGATGAAGCTGGCGGTGTAGTCGGCCGACACGCCGAGGCTGAAGTAGCCGTGACGGTCGGGTGGCGATGCAGCGGCGACCACGAGCGGGTCGTCGGTGCGCATCCGCATCAGTGCGTACACCTCGGAGAAGTGCGCCGGCACCAACCCCACGTGGCCGGCGGCGAACTGGGGCCGTGTCACGTGGGAGAGGAAGTACGAGATGTTCTTCAGCCGGGTGCCGTACTCGCCGCGCAGGTACGGCCGGTCGTGGATCGCGTGCATCTGGTGGATGCGCACGTCGTCGACCCGGTCGTCGCTCGCGGCCGCCGCTGCTTCGAGGGCGTCGAGCACGGCGGTGGGTTCGCCGTTGGCGAGCGGGACGATGATCTGTGTGCCCGGTGTGACGTGATCGAGCACGTCAGCGGGCTGGTTCGGGGCCGTCGGGGGTGCCGTCGTCATGGGTGTCACGGTAGGCGCTGAACACCTCGAGAGGCACCGACGACACCAGTTGTTCACCCGAGTCCCGCCTCGCCGGCGTCGTTGGGTACCGTCGCTGCTGCATGTCAGAGCCCGACGCCGCCCCGACTCTCGATCCCCGTGACGTTCCGGTCAAACCGGCCGCGACCGTGATGCTCGTGCGCGATGCCGCCGACGGTGCGTCGGGCGTGGAGGTGTTCATGCTGCGGCGCACGACCCGTGCGGTGTTCGGCGCCGGGATGTACGTGTTCCCGGGCGGCCGGGTCGACGGCGTCGACGGTGCCGACGAGATCGCCCCGTACTGTCAGGGCCTCGACGACGCCGCGGCCTCGAAGCAGCTCGGCATCGACCACGGTGGCCTCGCCTACTGGGTCGCCGCCGTGCGCGAGTGCTTCGAGGAGGCCGGCGTGCTGCTCGCCACGCCGCGCTCGGGCGGACCGCTGCGTTTGCGCAACGAGGACCGCCACGAGATCCACGACAGCTCGATGTCGCTCGTCGAGTTGTGTCGCCGCGACGACCTCGTGCTCGACCTGTCGGGGACGCACTACGTCGACCACTGGATCACCCCGGTCGGCGAGCAGCGCCGGTTCGACACGCGGTTCTTCCTCACCGAGATGCCCGACGACCAGGAACCGCTCCACGACGACCACGAGACCGTCGACAGCCTGTGGGTG
>JAWLFC010000017.1:0-39478 GCA_041685755.1 Ilumatobacteraceae bacterium | reverse complement strand
GCGCCTGGCTCGACGCCCACGTCGGCCCGAGCACCCTCCCGCCCGACGACCGCCCCTTCTGACCGTTACGCCGGGGGTCTGACCGTTACGCCGGGGGTCTGACCCCTGGCGTAACAAATTGTCATCCGGGATCGCGTGGGGTCCGTAGAGACGGTGTCAACCGCCACTTCCACCAAGGAGTACACACCATGCGCAAGAAGATTGCAGTCGCTCTCACCGCCGGCGTCGCCGCCGCCACCGTCGGCCTGGGTGCCGGCGCCGTCGAAGCTCGTCCCGCCAATCCCGGCGCAGGCGGCGCCTGCGTCCAGGCCGGCCTCGGGACGCTCAAGGATCTCGGGCTCTTCCGGGATGCGACGAAGAAGAAGATCGACTACAGCACGCTCGCCGACCCGGAGAGCGGTCCGATCTTCGCCGAACTTCCGGAGGGCTCGTTCCTGTCGCTCGGACAGGTCGTGAGTCTGCACGCTACGCAGCCCCAGCTCTTCGCCTGGTGTCGCTGACGAATCTGATCACGTCGCTGACCCCCTGAAGCGCGCCGCCCGCCCCACCTCCTGGGGGCGGGCGGCGTCGCGTCCGGGGGCATGAACGAGCACTTGCTCGGACCCTTTGACAGAATGTCAAGGTGACTGCAGCCCCCGACGTCGTCGATCCCGCCACCGAATCGCATCGGGAGGCGATGGAGAACCAGTTCGGGCTGGCCGATCGGATCGTCGACGCGGCCGCGCTCGCCAACAGCGTCGAGCGCTTCCGGGCCCAGGGCATCACGCTGCCGACGTTCGCTCAACTGGAAGACCCCTCCACCTTCGACCACGCCACCAAGGTCGGCGACGCCGATCCGCAGGGCCCCGACGCCCGCAACCTCTGGCGCGTCCACTGGTACAACGACCTCGCCGGCAACCGGGTCGAGGTGCCCGACCACGTCGTGCTGCCGCCGAGCCTCACCGGCGTCGAGAGCCCGATCATCGTCGTGTTCGGAGACCGCTTCCCGATGATCACCGCTCACAAGGTGCTCGCGGCCTACGCCTGCCTCGCCCCACGTGTCGTCACCGGGCAGTTCGACCCGACGCACCACCGCGCCATCTGGCCGTCGACCGGCAACTACGCCCGCGGCGGCATCGCCATCAGCCGGATCATGGCCAGCCGCGGCGTCGCCATCCTCCCCGAGGGCATGAGCCAGGAGCGCTTCGACTGGCTCGACGAGTGGTGCGCCAACCCCGCCGACGACGTGATCCGCACCCACGGCACCGAGTCGAACGTGAAGGAGATCTACGACGCCTGCAACGAGCTCCGCAAGGACCCGGGCAACTTCGTGCTCAACCAGTTCTCCGAGTTCGGCAACCACCTCGGCCACTACCGCATCACCGGCCGGGCGTTCGGCCACGTCTTCGACACCGTGAAGGCCCAGTACGCCACAGAGGGACGAGACCTCACACTCGCCGCCTTCACCTCGGCCACCGGGTCGGCCGGCACGATCGCCGCCGGCGACCGGCTCAAGGAGGAGTACGGCACGAAGATCGTCGCCGTCGAAGCGCTCGAGTGCCCGACGATGCTCGAGAACGGCTTCGGCGAGCACAACATCCAGGGCATCGGCGACAAGCACATCCCGCTGATCCACAACGTCACCAACACCGACGTCGTCGTCGCCATCTCCGACAAGTCGACCGACGAACTCGACGCCCTCTTCAACACCGACGTCGGCCGTCGGTACCTCGTGCAGACCAAGGGCGTGCCCGCCGACATCGTCGCATCGCTCGAACACTTCGGGTTCTCGGCGATCTGCAACGTGCTCGCTGCCATCAAGACCGCCAAGCTCCTCGACCTCGGCCCCGACCAGGCGATCATCACCGTCGCCACCGACGGCGCCGCCCTCTACCCGAGCGAGCGGGCCAAGCTGCTCGCCACCCGGTACGGCAACGAGTTCACGACCACCGACGCCGCCGAGGTGTTCGGCGAACACCTCGGATCGGTCGACACCGACCACATGATCGACTGCACCGAAGCCGACCGGCGACGCATCTTCAACCTCGGCTACTACACCTGGGTCGAACAGCAGGGCACCCCGTTCGAACTGTTCGAGGCCCGTCGTGGCCAGGCGTTCTGGAGGGGCCTGCGCCGCTACGTCGAGGTGTGGGACGACATGATCGACGACTTCAACGCCCGCGTCGCGGGGTGAGCGGATCGATGCGGGTCACCGGCTGGCGCTGCGCCGTCTGCGCCGCCGAGGTCGACATCGCCGTACCGTTCCCGTGGCGCTGCCCGAACTCGACGGACCACGACCGCCGCCACGTCCTGCAGATCGTCGACGCCGGAACCCCTCGGCCGCCGGCCGAGCACCCCAACCCGTTCGTCCGCCACGACGGCGACCTCGCCTGGGCTGCCTACGCCGACGCGAACGGGGTGGACGTCAGCGCCCGCCGCCGACTCGTGCTCGAACTCGACGACGCGGTGCGAGCGGTCGCCGGCGTCGGATTCGTGCGGACGCCGTTCGGTCGCTCCGACGTACTGTCCGACGCGCTCGGATTCGCCGACGGTGGCGGCGTCTGGGTGAAGGACGAGACCGGGGGAGTGGGCGGCAGCCAGAAGGCCCGTCACCTGTTCACGATCCTGGCGCACCTCCGCGCCGCGGAGATCCTCGGGCACCTCACCGAACGACCACCGCTCGCGATCGCCTCGTGCGGCAACGCCGCGCTGGCTGCCGCCACGCTGGCACGCGCCGCCGACTGGTCGATCGACGTCTACGTCCCGACCTGGATGAGCGACGGGTTCGGCGACGAACTCGACCGCCTCGGCGCCCACGTGCACCGGTGCGAGCGACGGGCCGGAGACCCTGCCGGCGACCCCGCCATGTTCCGTTTCCGCGAGGCCGTCGCCGCCGGCGCGATCCCCTTCACGGTCCAGGGGCCCGAGAACGCACTGGCGCTCGACGGCGGTCGCACCCTCGGGTGGGAGATCGGCGAGCAGCTCGCCGATCAGCGCGTCGGCGAGCTGGACCGCATCTTCGTGCAGGTCGGTGGGGGCGCGTTCGCCGCCTGTGTCGGCGCCACCCGTCCGGCGCGTCGGTTCCATGCCGTCCAGGCCGAGGGCTGCGCCCCACTGGCCCTGGCCTGGGATCGCGCCGGCGCCGATGTCGGGGCCGGACCGGGCGCGGTTGCCGCTCGCTGGGCCGAGCTGATGACGCCGTGGCCGGATCCGCACTCGCTCGCCGACGGCATCCTCGACGACGAGACCTACGACTGGATCGGCGTGTTCGCCGCCATCGGGGCGCTGGGCGATGCACCCATCGTGGCGTCCGAAGCCGACGTCGTCGCCGCCCACGCGCTCGCCGGGTCGGCCGGATTCGACGTGAGCCCGACCGGCAGCGCCGGTCTCGCCGGACTGCTCGCGATCGTCGATGCGATCGAGCCGACCGAACGGGTCGCGGTGGTCATGAGCGGCGTCGCTCGCTGACGGCCCGCCGGATCGCTCGACGCCGGTAGCGTTGGGCGCATGTCGGAACTCACCGCCCCGCTCGCACTGGAGGGTGGCTTCGATCCACGCTCCGCCGTCTTCGACCGCCTGCTCAAGAACCGCGTCGTCATGCTCGGCTCCGACGTCAACGACGACATCGCCAACCAGATCTGCGCCCAGCTGTTGTACCTCGAGGGCGAGGACCCGAACCAGGACATCTGGCTGTACATCAACAGCCCGGGCGGCTCGGTCACCGCGGGCATGGCGATCTACGACACGATGCAGTTCGTCGGCTGCGACGTCGCCACGGTGTGCCTCGGCCTCGCGGCGTCGATGGGCCAGTTCCTGCTGACCGCCGGCGCCAACGGCAAGCGCTACACCCTCCCGAACGCACGGGTCATGATGCACCAACCGCTCGCCGGCCTGCGAGGCCAGGCCTCCGACATCGCCATCCAGGCCGAGCAGCTGCGCTACACCAAGCTGCGCATGGCCACGCTGATCGCCGAGCACTCCGGCCAGACCCTGGAACAGATCCAGGCCGACTCCGAGCGTGACCGCTGGTTCACCGCCGAGGAGGCGAAGGAGTACGGGCTCTGCGACAAGGTGATCCTGCGCCGCGGCGAGATCCTCTGATCGTCAGGGCGCCGTCGTCGCGGGTGTCGATGGCGGTGCCGACGGTGGCGGAGCGGTGACCGGGCTCTGCGACACGATCGTGGCGACCGGTCCGATGTCGACCGCACAGTTCTCACGCAGCCAGCGGTCGACCAGCGCTGCGGACTCCTCCGAGGAGTAGATCGCCGCGAGGGCCTCCTGCTCGGACGCCTGATCGCCGACCACGACGGTGCTCGCCGTCTCATAGGCGCTCACCAGCTGGTTCCAGTCCTCCTCGACGGCCAGCGGAGCGAGATCGCCGATGTCCCGGTACAGCTCGAGCAGCGGTTCGATGTCGTCGCTGTAGACCAGCTGCGGGTTGGTCAGCGCGTCGGCGTTGGCGGCGACCTCGCCGCAGAAGCGTTCGGCGTTGCCGCCCGATTCGCCGCAGGCGCCGGCAGCGACGACCGCGGCGAGGAGCAGCGCAGGGGTGCGGAGCCGGGGGAGCACAGCGGGCATTGTCGCATGCGTCGGCTCCGACCGACCGTCACATCGCCTCGGTAGAGTGCAGGCACCGGTCGTGGTGGCCGGGGGTCGTGGGGCCCCGTCGTCCCTCCGTCGAAGTTCGTTGCGGTTCGCCGCACAGCCCACGGAGGTGACGATGTTCGCATCGATCGCATCAGCGATGGTGTTCGGGGCCGAAGGCTTTCCGATCCAGGTCGAGGTCCAGGTCAGCAAGGGTCTGCCCGGCTTCAAGATGGTCGGCCGACCCGACGAGACCACACGGGAGGCCCGTGACCGCGCCCGGGCCGCGCTGCAGAGCAGCGGCGTCGACTGGCCCACGGCCAACATCACGGTCAACCTGGCTCCGTCGAGTGACCGCAAGTCGGGTTCGTGCCTCGACCTCGCGCTCGCCGTCGGCGTGCTCGTCGCCACCGAGGTCATCCCGGCCGAGGCGGTCGAACGGTTGGCCTTCGTCGCCGAACTCGGCCTCGACGGGTCGTTGCGCCCCGTCGCCGGCATCGTGCCGATGGTCGGGGTCCTCGACGACCGCGACGTCGTGGTGCCCGTCCGTTGCGCCGTCGAGGCCGAAGTGGCGGCGCTCGGTCGGGTCCGTCCCGTGGCGACCCTCGGCGAGCTGCTCGACGTGCTGGTGCTGCAGGCGCCGTGGCCCGACCACGACATCGACGACCCCGGCGAACTCGTGGCACCGCCTGCCGAACCCGACCTCGCCGACGTGCACGGCCAGCCCCTCGCCCGCCAGGCCCTCGAGATCGCCGCCGCCGGCGGCCACCACACGCTGTTCATCGGGCCGCCCGGCGCCGGCAAGACGATGCTCGCCGCCCGGCTGCCCGGCCTGCTGCCGCGCCTGGAGCGCACCCGGGCGCTCGAAGCGACGATGGTGCACTCCGCGGCCGGCGCGGTCCTGCCGCCGGGCGGACTGATCCAGCGCCCACCGTTCCGGGCGCCACACCACTCCACCTCGGCGATCGCGCTCGTGGGGGGCGGCTCGCACACGCTGCGACCCGGTGAGATCTCGATGGCGCACTGCGGGGTGCTGTTCCTCGACGAACTGGCCGAGTTCGCGCCATCGGTGCTCGACGGGTTGCGTCAACCGCTCGAGCAGCGGGTGATCACGGTCGACCGTGCCCAGTTGCACGCCGTGCTGCCGGCCGACTTCTTGTTGGTGGCGGCGATGAACCCGTGTCCGTGCGGTGGGGGCCCGCCGGGCAACTGCGTCTGCGGCGACGCCGTGCTGCACCGCTATGCCCGTCGGGTGTCGGGTCCGTTGCTCGACCGATTCGACCTGCGCGTCAACGTCCACCGCCCGGGCGTCGACGACCTGCTGGCCAACGAACCCGGTGAGGCGACCTCGGTGGTGGCGGGCCGCGTCGAGGCCGCCCGCGAACTGGCCCGGACCCGGCAGGGTGGGCTCAACAGCGCGCTGACGGCGCCGCAGCTCGACGTCGTTGCCCGGCTCGACGCCGGTGCCCACGGGCACCTGCGCAACGAGATGGAACAGGGTCGTCTCAGCGGTCGTGGCTACCACCGCGTGCGACGGGTGGCGCGCACGATCGGCGACCTCCGCGGCGACGAGTCCGACACCGTCGCCGAACACGACGTCGTGCTGGCGTTGCGGTTCCGGGCGACCCTGGCGGCAGCGCTGCGGGCAGGGCGTGCCGCATGATCCCGCCGTCCGCCTACGTCGCTGCCCTCGCCGGATTCGAGCGGATGACCTCGTCACGGCTCGACGGTCTGCTGGCAGGCCGCGACCCACGAGAGGCGTGGGAGGTCGCCGTCGGCAGGGCGCGTGCGCCCGAGCCGATCCGGGCGTTGTTCGCGCGCGACCCCGATCTGGCTGCGGCGTGGCGACGTGACGCCGAGCGCCGTCCCCCGGCCGAGACCTGGCGTCGGTGTCTCGATGCCGGCGTGACGGTCGTCGTCGCCGGCGACCAGGCGTATCCACCACAGCTGCTCGACGATCCCCGTCGTCCGCCGGCGCTGTTCGTCCGTGGCGACCTCGCCGTGCTCGACGCTCGACGCGTCGGCATCGTCGGTACCCGCAATGCCACCCAACGCGGTCGCCAGACGGCGGCCGAGTTCGGCTGGGAACTCGCTGCGGCCGGCGTGGTGGTCGTGTCCGGGCTCGCCCGCGGCATCGACGGCGCCGCACACCGAGGCGCGCTCGCCGTCGACGGCTCGACTCCGGTCGCCGTCGTCGGCAACGGCCCCGACGTGCCCTATCCGAAGCAGCACGCCGAGCTGTGGAACGCCGTCGCGTCCCGCGGGGCGTTGATCTCCGAGTGGCCACCGGGTACCAGCCCGGATGCCTTCCGCTTCCCGCTGCGCAACCGCATCCTGGCTGCGCTGGTCGAGGTGCTCGTCGTCGTCGAGAGCCGCGAACGCGGCGGCAGCCTGATCACCGCCCGCGAGGCAGCCGAGCGCGGGGTCGAGGTCCTCGCGGTCCCGGGGTCGGTGCAGAGCCGGTCGTCGATCGGGACGAATCGACTGCTGTGCGACGGTGCGGCGCCCGTCACCGAGGTCGCCGACGTGCTGGTGGCACTCGGCCTCGACGGCCGGCGCGCCGGTCGCTCGCGCTTCGACGCGCGGCGGCGCCCCCATCCCGACGATCGAGCCGTGGTCGACGCCTGTCGAGAACGTGCCCGCACGTTGGAGGAGCTGGCCGCCTGCTCGGCGCGGTCGCTGACCGACCTCGCGCTCGCGGTCGCCCGCCTCGAGCACGACGGTTGGCTGCGCGAGACCGCCGGCTGGTTCGAGGCCATCGACCAGTGGGCCGATCTGGCCTGAGCGTCGCCGTGTCGCGTGCATCCCCGCACGTACGGGGTGGTAGCCAATACCATCGCCTCCGTGAACTCCTGGCGCATCGACGACTTCGCCGACGCGCTCACCTCGTTGTCCGACAACACCGTGGCCGCCTATCGCTCCGATCTCGTCGGATTCTCCGCCTGGTGCGCGCGCAGCGACCTGCTCGAGCCGAGCGCCGTCACCCGCACCACGGTTCGGCGCTATCTCGCCCACCTGACCACTCGGCGCTTCGCCCGGCGCACGATCGCCCGCAAGGTCGCGGCGCTGCGGCGGTACTACCGCTGGGCCGGCGCCGCCGGCATCGCGGTCACCGATCCGACCAACGGCGTGTCGGTGCCCGCCGGCTCCGGCCGCCTGCCCCGCGTGCTCGACCAGCGCGAGCTCCACGGCCTGCTCGACGCCGAATCGTCCGACGCCGAGCCCGAGTGGCGTCGCCGCCGCGACGACGCGGTGCTCGAGTTGCTGTACGGCTCCGGCCTGCGGGTCGGCGAGCTGTGTGGGCTGCAGGTGTCGTCGCTCGCGTTGTCGTCGGGCGTGGCCACCGTGTGGGGCAAGGGCGCGAAGGAGCGTCGGGTGCCGTTGAGCGATCCCGCGGTGCGAGCGGTCGCCGAGTGGTTGGCGATCCGCAGCGACGTGCTGCCGGTCGACGCGGGCGACGTCCTGTTCGGCAACGAACGCGGCCGGCCGCTGACCCCTCGCGACGTGCGCCGCATCATCGACCGCCGCTCACCGTCGCCCACGCACCCACACGCACTCCGCCACACCTTCGCCACTCACTTGCTCGACGGCGGCGCCGACCTGCGCGCCGTGCAGGAGCTGCTCGGCCACACCGACGTGGCCACCACACAGCGATACACCCACGTCAGCCGGGAACGCCTGTCGGCTGCCTACCGCGAGGCCCACCCCAGAGCATGAGCATTGTTCCCGACGATCCCGATCTCCAGATGCAGTGGACGCGGTGGCTCAACCGCCGCAACACCGCAGCGCGCGACCACCTGATCGTGCACTACTCGCCGCTCGTCAAGTTCGTTGCCGGTCGTGTCGGCGCCGGTCTGCCGTCGAGTGTCGACCCCGGCGACCTCGTGAGCTCGGGGGTCTTCGGCCTGATCGACGCCATCGAGCGGTTCGATCCCGAGCGCGGCGTGAAGTTCGAGACGTTCGCCGTGCCGCGCATCCGTGGCGCGGTCTACGACGGGTTGCGCAAGCTCGACTGGGTGCCTCGCTCGATCCGCAGCCGGGCCCGCAGCGTCGAGAAGGCGATCTCGGAGCTCGAGCACAAGCTCGGTCGGGGCCCGACCGACGAGGAACTCGCCACCCACCTCGACATCTCCGCCGACGAACTCACGCGGTGGTTGGCGGCGATCGCCAGCACGACTGTCGGCCCGCTCGACCGGGCGATCGCCGCCGGTGCGGAACCGGCTGCGCTCGACGGTCCCGGGTCGGGTTCGCCGACGGCGGTCGTGGAGGACAACGAACTCGGCGAGATCATGCGCGCCGAGATCCGCAAGCTCCCCGACCGAGAGAAGCTCGTCCTGTCGCTCTACTACGACGAGGGCCTGACGCTCGCCGAGATCGGCGAGGTACTCGGAGTCACCGAGAGCCGCGTCTCGCAGATCCACACCAAGTCGGTGCTCCACCTGCGCTCTCGGCTCGCCGCCGCCGGCGTCGGCTGAACCACTCCCTCCATCGGCGCAGGCGGCGCCCCGCACCAGCCCTCGGCCCCGGCCGAGTCGACGTGGAAGGGGCGCACATGTGTGCAACCACCCGATCCGGATTCCTTCGCCGACTGATCGTCGGTGTGCTGCTCACCGCGACGGTGGCGATGGCGATGGCGGTGGCGATGGGGACGGCGCAAGCGGCGCCGTGCTGGTCGCCGCCGGTCGTCGGGACGGTCACCGACCCGTACCGGGAACCACCGTGCACCTGGTGCGCCGGCAACCGCGGCCTCGACTACCGCGTCGGCGATGACGCGGTCGTGCGGGCTGCGGCCAGCGGGCGGGTCGTGTTCGTCGGAACGGTCGTCGACGTGCGCTATGTCGTCGTCCGCCTCGCCGGCGGTTGGCGCCACACCTACGGCCAACTCGTCGCCACGTCGCTGCGAACCGGCCAGGTCGTCGTGGCCGGCAGCGTCGTCGGACGTGCCAGCGGTACGTTCTTCTTCGGGTTGCGCGTCGGCGACGCGTACGCCGATCCGGCACCGTTCATCGGCGCCCTGCGCAGCCGACCGCGGCTGGTCCCCACCGACGCCAGTGCTGCCCGACCAGCGCCACCGGCGCAGCCACGCTGCACGGCGAACGGCCCCGGTCGACGTGTCGTGCCGGCCGCGATCCGGTAGCCTCCCACGAGCCGGTCCACCTGGTCCGGCCGCTGTTCGCAGCGACGTCTCACTGCTCCACCGGTCACCTGCGGTCGCCATCACGGCGCCGACCGGGCGAGTGCAACCGCAACAAGGAGAACACACCATGGCCGTCATCACCATGCGGCAGATGCTCGAAGCCGGTGCCCACTTCGGTCACCAGACCCGGCGTTGGAACCCGAAGATGAAGCGCTTCATCTTCGGTGAACGCAACGGTATCTACATCATCGACCTCGAGCAGACGCTCGGTCGGGTGGAGACGGCCTACGGCTTCGTCCGCGACCTCGTCGCCGGCGGCGGCACGATCCTGTTCGTCGGCACCAAGAAGCAGGCCCAGGACCCCGTCAAGAGCTACGCCGACAAGTGCGGGATGCCCTACGTGAACGAGCGTTGGCTCGGCGGGATGCTGACCAACTTCGAGACGATGTCCAAGCGGGTCAACAAGATGCTCGAGTACGAGCGCATGCAGGCCTCGGGCGAGTTCGATGCGATGATCAAGAAGGAGGCGCTGCTGCTCGAGCGTGAGCTGACCAAGCTGCAGCGCAACCTCGGCGGGCTGCGCGGGATGAAGAAGGCGCCCGACGCGATCTTCGTGCTCGACACCAAGAAGGAGCACATCGCGGTGACCGAGGCCAACAAGCTCGGCATCCCGGTGGTCGCCGTCGTCGACACCAACGTCGACCCCGAGGTCGTCCAGTACCCGATCCCGGGCAACGACGACGCCATCCGCTCCAACAGCCTGTTCGCCCGCGTGATCGCCGACGCCGTCGAGGAGGGCCGCTTCATCGCCAACAAGCGCAACCCGGCCCCCGAGCCCGTCGCCGAGCGCACCCCGGAGCAGGAGGCGGAGTTCGCCGCCGCCCAGGCCGCCGCCCGCGACGCTGCCGCCCAGGCCCAGGCCGACCGCGACGCCCGCCTCGCCGCTGCCAAGGCCGCGCCGGGCGACCAGTCCGACGCCACCGGCGACTCCAAGGTCGAGCCCGTCCCGTCGTCGGTCCCCGCCGAGACCACCGGCCCGGTCGCCAACACCGAGCAGCCCGAGCCGCCCGCCGAGCCCGAGGTCCCGGTTCCCGCCGGCGCCGACGCCCCGGCCGAGGAGACCACCGTCGCCGACGCATCGGACGACACCGCTGTCGAGCCCGGTCAGGGCGCCGACGAGAACACGGAGAGCTGAACCCCCATGTCATTCACCGCACAAGACGTCAAGGCGCTGCGCGATTCGTCCGGCGCCGGGATGATGGACTGCAAGAAGGCGCTGCAGGAAACCGATGGCGACATGGAGGCCGCCAAGCAGTGGCTCCGTGAGAAGGGCCTGGCCGCCAGCGCCAAGCGCGAGGACCGCGAGGCCTCCCAGGGTGTCGTCAGCCTCGTCATCGACGGCAACGTCGGTGCCATCGTCGAGTTGAAGAGCGAAACCGACTTCGTGGCCGGGTCCGACCAGTTCAAGGCCGAAGCCGACGCGCTCGCCGCGCTCGTTGCCGCCAAGGGCGTCGACGCCGTCGCCGAACGCGCCGCCGAACTCGAAGAGCTCAAGGTGACGTTGAAGGAGAACATCGGCCTCGGTGAGGTCGAGCGGATCGAGGCGGCCGAGGGCAACGTGCTCGGGAGCTACCAGCACAACCAGGGCGGTCGCGGGGTCAACGGCGTGCTCGTCGAGTTGGCCGGCGGTACGCCGGAACTCGCCCACGACGTCGCCGTGCACATCGCGTTCGCACGTCCGAAGTACCTCAGCCGTGACGACGTCCCCGCGGAGGTTGTCGCCGCCGAGCGCGCCACCCTCGAGACGATCAGTCGTAACGAGGGCAAGCCCGAAGCGGCGCTGCCGAAGATCGTCGAGGGCCGCCTGAACGGCTTCTTCAAGGACGTGGTGCTGCTCGACCAGCCCTACGCCAAGGACGACAAGCAGTCGGTCGGTCAGTTCATCGGCGGCGCGACGATCGTCGCCTTCGCCCAGGCCGAGATCGGCTAGGAACGAGCCCCGACTTTTCTCGTCGCGGCCGGGCGTGGAGTACGGTCGGCGGACGAGATGAACGACAAATCTGATTCGACGCCGGGCGGCACACCGCGCCCGTCCTGGAAGCGGATCGTGTTCAAACCGTCCGGTGAAGCGCTCGCCGGCGAAACCGGCAAAGGGCTCGACGGAGCAACGCTCGAGGCCACGGCGCGCGACATCGTCGATCTGCGCCAGAACCTCGGTGTCGACGTGGCCGTCGTCGTCGGCGGCGGCAACTTCTGGCGGGGTCGCACCGGCTCGCTGAGCGGCATGGACGCCACCCAGTCGGACCACATCGGCATGCTGGGCACCGTGATGAACGCGCTGGCGCTGCAGGATGCGCTCGAACGGCTCGGTCAGGACACCCGCGTGCAGTCGGCGATCGAGATGCCCCGCATCGCCGAGGCCTACATCCGCCGGCGGGCCGTACGGCACCTCGAGAAGGGGCGCGTCGTCATCTTCGCCGCCGGTACCGGCAACCCGTTCTTCACGACCGACACCGCTGCGGCCCTGCGCGCCGCCGAGATCGAGGCCGACGTCGTCATCAAGGGGACCCACTCGGGCGTCGACGGTGTCTACAGCGCCGATCCGCGTTCGGACGCGTCGGCCATCAAGTACGACGAGGTCGGCTATCTCGAGGTGATGACCAAGAACCTCAAGGTGATGGACGCGACGGCGATCGCGTTCTGCCGCGACCATGGGCTTCCGATCGTGGTGTTCGACATGTCGAGGCCGGGCTCGCTGCGCAGCATCGTCCAGGGCGGGCGTGAAGGCACGCTCGTCCACGAAGTCTGAGTGGGCCCGAGCCGCACCGATCGCGCACGTCGACCGGCGAGTGGTCGGCTCGTCGGGGCCCCACTGGGTACGCTGGCTGCCGTGATCGACGAGACCCTGCTCGAAGCCATGGAGAAGATGGACAAGGCGGTGGAGCACACGCAGCAGCAGTTCTCCACGGTACGCACCGGGCGCGCGACGCCGTCGCTGGTCGAGCGCATCAACGTCGAGTACTACGGTGCGCACGTTCCGTTGCAGCAGATCGCGTCGATCTCGGTGCCCGAAGCGCGTCAGTTGCTGATCAAGCCGCACGACCGCAACTCGCTCGAAGCCGTCGAGAAGGCCATCCGCGACAGCGACCTCGGGGTGGCGCCGAACAACGACGGCATCTCGATCAGGCTGTCGCTGCCGCAGCTGACCGAGGAGCGGCGTCGCGAGTACGTCAAGGTGGTCAAGCACATGGCCGAGGACGGCCGCATCGCCGTGCGCAACGCACGGCGCGACGCCCGCAAGGCGATGGAGCACGCCGAGAAGGACGGCGAGATCTCCGCCGACGAACTCGAACGAGCCGAGAAGGAACTCGAGAAGGTGACCCACGACCACGTCGAACGCATCGACACGGCGTTGGGGCGCAAAGAGCAGGAACTGCTCGAAGTATGAGCGGTGCAGGAACTGCTCGAAGTATGAGCGGTGCAGGAACTGCTCGAAGTATGAGCGGTGCAGGAACTGCTCGAAGTATGAGCGGTGCCGATCGGGGGGAAGGGACCACGACATGAGCGACGACCGACGTCGACACGACGACGAAGCCGACGAGACCACGCAACGCAAACCAGGACCGGTCGAGGCCGAGATGGACTCCTTCGACCCCGACGAGTTCGGTGGCCCGCTGTTCGAAGCGACCTCCGAGCAGCCGGTGTCCTCCTTCGACGAGGACCTGGCCGCCGAGAAGATCTCGTTCGGCTCCGACGACTCCGGCTCGCTGCCGCACTGGACCGAGCCACCCACCGGTGAGGTGCCGCGAATCGTCGGGAACGAACCGACCGAGAGCCCCACCGACGATCTCGACGTGTGGTCGTCGTTCGCCTCCGAGCCCGTCGTGGCCGATGCAGGCGAGGTGGAAGCCCCGAGGGACCCGACCGGCGAACTCGTCTGGCACGACGACGAGCCGGCCGAGCCCGCCGTGGATCGCCCGAGTGGAAGCACGGCGGCGATCCCTGCCGACGACGTGCCCGCGGCGCGGCGCGAGCCGGCGCGGATCATGATCGGTACCGACCCGTCGGGCATGCCGCGGCGCCCCGAACCGAAGCGGCGCGGTGCCGCCCCGCAACGCCCGCCCGGCCCCTCGAGCCCGACGCCGACGCCCGACGGCCGCAATCTGCCGATCGCGGTCGCCAGCGGCCTGGTTCTCGCCGCGGTGTTCCTCGCGGCGTCGATGTGGCGTCCGGCCGCGGCGGTGGCGTTCGTGACGGTGGCGCTCGGCCTGGCGGCCGTCGAGTACTTCTCCCGGGTGACCGACAAGGGCTACCGGCCCGTGGTGACCGCCGGCGTCGCGGCGTGTGTCGCTGCGCCGTTGGCGGCGTACTGGGTCGGTGAGAGTGCCCTCCCGCTGGTGATCGCCTTCGCGTTCTTCGCCGGCACGATCGGCTTCATCGCCACCGACTCCATCGAGGCGGGCCCGATGCCCAACATGGCCATCACGATGCTGGGCATCGTCTGGATCGGTCTGCTCGGCGCGTACGCCGCGCTGATCCTTCGGTGGTCGACGTTCGGGGAGGGGACCACGTGGGGCACCGACACGCTGGTGCTGCTCGCCATCGGGGTGGTCGCGAATGACGTGGGCGCCTACTTCACCGGTTCGGCGATCGGCAAGACCCCGTTGCGCCAGTGGATCAGCCCCAACAAGTCCCTCGAGGGTCTGCTCGGTGGCACCATCTTGACGCTGCTCGTGTTCTTCGTCATCGGCCTCCAGGACCTCAGCGACACGTGGTCGAGCACGAGCCATCTGCTGTGGCTCGGCATCGTCATCTCGATCATGGCGCCGCTCGGCGACCTCACCGAGTCGATGTTCAAGCGCAACCTCGACGTCAAGGACTTCGGCGCGATCGTCCGCGGTCACGGCGGCGTGCTCGACCGCTTCGACGGGGTCCTGTTCGCGCTCCCGGCGGTCTACTACCTGTTCCGGGTGCTCGAGCCGTGGACGGCACGCTGACCCGGGTGGCGATCGCCGGATCGTCCGGCTCCATCGGTACCCAGACGCTCGAGGTCCTCCGCGCCGAGAACCAGCATGCTCCGGGCTCCTACGAGGTCGTCGCGCTGGCGGTCGCCGGCTCGGTCGACACGGTCGTCGCGCAAGCGCGCGAGTTCGGGCCACGGCTGGTCGCAGTCGCCGACGAGACCGCCCGGTCGGCCGTGGCCGACGCCCTGCCGGGCGTGGAGGTCGTCGCCGAATTGGCAGCGGTGGTCGAGCCGGCGGACGTCGTCGTCAACGGTGTCGTCGGGTTCGCCGGCCTCGCCGTCACGATCGAGACGCTGCGGGCCGGCAAGCGGCTGGCCCTGGCCAACAAGGAGAGCCTGATCGCGGCCGGTCCCGTCGTGGCACCACTGCGGGCGACGCCGGGAGCGGAGTTGGTGCCCGTCGACAGCGAGCACTGCGCCCTCCACCAGTGCCTGCGTTCGTCGGTGGACGTCGGACGCGAGGTGGCACGGTTGCTGCTGACGGCGAGCGGCGGACCGTTCCGTGGCCGGTCGGCGGACGATCTCGCCGCGGTGACCGTCGAGGATGCCCTCGCCCACCCGACGTGGGCCATGGGACCCAAGATCACGGTCGACTCCAGCACGTTGATGAACAAGGGGCTGGAGGTCATCGAGGCCCACGAGCTGTTCGGCACGCCGTACGACGACATCGACGTGGTCGTCCACCCGCAGTCGATCGTGCACTCGATGGTCGAGTTCACCGACGGCTCGACCATCGCTCAGCTCAGCCTGCCCGACATGCGCCTGCCGATCGGGTACGCGTTGGGCTACCCGGAGCGGATCCGCACCCCGTTCGGCCGCATCGACTGGGGCCGGCTCGACCGCCTCGACTTCGAGCCACCCGACCGGGCGACGTTCCGGTGTCTCGACCTCGCCTACCAGGCAGGACGCGCCGGCGGCACGGCTCCTGCCTGGCTCAGCGCCGCCAACGAGGTCGCCGTTGACGCGTTTCTTGCCGGATCGTTGCAGTGGAATGAGATCCCCGACGTGTGCGTTGACGTACTTGCGATGCATGATGGTGCCATCCCCCACACCGTCGACGACGTGATCGAGGCCGATGCAGCGGCTCGGCGGATCGCCGTTCGACTCACTGCTCAGGAAGCCTCACGATGACCGATCAACTCACCCCACCGGACGAGCGTTCCGGCCGACCGCTCGCCCCGCCGCGACGCGGCGATCGCGTCAAGAGCGAGATCATGGCGGGCGGGGCGGTCAGCGAACCGAGCGACGACGAGCTCGCCAACGGCTGGACCGGGCTGCTGTCGATGGCGGCGATCCTCGGGTTGTTCGTCTGGTTGGCGTTCGTCAACATCTGGATCTTCGTCTTCGTCGTCGGCGTCGTCATCTCGATCTTCCTGCACGAGCTGGGCCACTTCGCCACCGCCCGGTGGACCGGCATGAAGGCGACGCAGTTCTTCTTGTTCTTCGGCCCCCGTCTGTGGAGCTTCCGCCGTGGCGAGACCGAGTACGGGGTGCGGGCGATCCCGCTCGGCGCCTTCGTGCGCATCGTCGGCATGAATCGGATGGACGACGTCGACGCCGCCGACGAGGCACGCTCCTACCGTCAAGCGACGTTCCCGCGACGGATGCTGGTGATCAGCGCCGGGTCGATCATGCACATCCTGATCGCGATCGTGCTGCTGTTCGGCGTGTACTCGACCCAGGGTGAGATCACCGCGCAGGACGAACCACGCGTGATCGTCGGCGCGGCCGCGCAGGAGCTGCCGGCAGGCCAGGCGGGCATCGTGGCCGACGACGAGATCGTCTCGGTCGGTGGAATCCCCGTGACCTCGCCGGTCGAGCTCGGCGAGGTGGTCCGGTCGTTCGACACCGGCGACATCGTCGACATCGTCGTGCTCCGCGACGACGTCGAGCAGACGATCCCCGTCGGGCTGGGCGCCAACACCGGTGTCCCGTCCGACGACCCGCTGTTCGGCACGCCGCTGCTCGGCGTGCGCACGTTCAGCCCGCCGGTCTACGAGCAGCACGGGATCGCCGGCGCCGCGGTCAACTCCGTCACCGACATCGGGCCGGTCACGTGGCAGTCGCTGCAGGGCATCGCGAAGGTCGTCAACCCGGCCAACCTGCTCGAGCACCTCACCGATCCCGACAACGCCAGTCTGGAGAGCCGGCCGACGACGCTGTACGGCGTGGCCAACGTGTCCGACGACGTCGGCGAGGCCGGCGGTCTCGCCGGCGTGCTGTACCTGTTGGCGGTGCTCAACATCTTCGTGGGTGTGTTCAACATGCTGCCGTTGCTGCCGCTCGACGGCGGCCATGCCGCGATCGCGGTGTACGAGCGCTACCGAGAGTGGCGCAGTGGGTCCAGGCAGCGCTACTTCGCCGACGTGGAGCGCCTGATGCCGTTCGCGATGGGGGTGATCGTCGTGCTGGCGATGCTGATGTTCACCGGCCTGTACCTCGACATCACCCAGCCGATCGGCTGACCCCGTGGACGTCTCGAGCTCGCTCGTTCCCCGCCGACCGACACGCCAGATCTCCGTCGGCGACGTGAAGGTCGGCGGCGACGCACCGATCACGGTGCAGTCGATGACGATCACCAAGACCGCCGACGTCGAGGGCACGCTGCAGCAGATCTACGCGCTGGCCGCCGCCGGCGCCGACATCGTTCGCTGCACGTGCAACGAGACCGAGGCAGCCGAGGGCCTGGCCCAGATCGTCCCGCGCTCGCCGGTGCCGATCATCGCCGACATCCACCACCAGTACAAGATGGCGCTCGCCGCCATGGAGGCCGGCGTCCACGGGCTGCGGCTCAATCCCGGCAACATCCGTAAGCCCGACCACATCAAGGCCGTGGCCGCCGAGGCACGCGACCGCGGCATCCCGATCCGTATCGGGGTCAATGCCGGGTCCCTCGACCCGGCGCTCTACGAGAAGTACGGGCGGGCGACGCCCGAGGCGATGGTCGAGTCGGCACAACAGGAGATGGCCTACTTCGACGAGGTCGGCTTCGACGCCATCAAGATCTCGGTGAAGGCATCGAGTGTGCCGCTGATGGTCGAGGCGTACCGCCAGCTCTCCGAGGTCACCGACCACCCGTTGCATCTCGGCGTGACCGAGGCCGGTCCACCGCCGGCAGGTCTCGTCAAGGCGACCGCCGGCATCGCCACGCTCCTGATGGAGGGCATCGGCGACACGATCCGGTACTCGCTGACCGCTGACCCTGTCGAGGAGGCCCGTGCCGGCCGCCAGCTGCTCGAAGCGCTCGGACTGCGTGAGCGCAAGAACGTCGACCTGATCGCCTGCCCGTCGTGCGGGCGCGCCGAGGTCGACGTGATCGAGGTGGCCAACCAGGCGATGGCGGCCTTCGCCGACAAGGAACTGCCGTTGCAGATCGCCGTGATGGGGTGCGTGGTCAACGGTCCGGGTGAGGCACGCGACGCCGACCTCGGCATCGCCGCCGGCAACAAGCGCGGGCATCTGTTCGTCAAGGGCCAGAACGTCGCGGTGGTCCCCGAGGACGAGATGGTCGACCAGCTCGTCGAGTGGGCCGAGTTCATCAGCGAGCACGGCGTCGAGGCGGCTCTCCAACGCGTCGATCTCGTCAAGGCAGCTCGCGAGGCCGACAAGGACCGCGCCAAGCTGCTCGACGACAAGGGCGCCGACGCCAACCATGCCGGCGAGAAGATCGTCGAGATCCGCAAGACCACCCGCTGACTGTTACACCAGGGGTCAGACCCCCGGCGTAACGGCGACGAACGTCGTGGCGGTCGCGGTGAGCGTCGACTCCGGTGGGAGATAGAGCGTCCGCCCGTCGAGGTCGACGGCGAGTTCGTGGCCGGTCGAGGTGTGGGTCCGCCCCGGCTCGATGCGCACGAGGGCGCAGCCGGCTTCGGGGAGTGGGTATCGTCCGCCGCGCGTCGCCTTCATCACCGGCTCGACGAGGGGCGCCGTGTCGAGGATCCGCAGCAGCTCGTCGATGTCGACGTGTTTCTCGGTGAGCCCACCGCGCACGACGTTGTCGCTCGCACCCATCAGCTCGATGCCCGCACCTCCGAGATAGGCGTGCAGGTTGCCGGCGGTGAGGTGCAGCGCTTCGCCCGGCTGCAGGGTCACCCGGTTGAGCAGCAGCGTCACCACGACGCTGGGATCGCCGGGATACTGCGCCGCCAGACGGTTGACGAGTTCGGCCTCGGGGCGCTGGCTGCGGGCGCAGGCGATCACGGTCGGACCGGGATCGATCCGGCCCCGGTACAACCCCTCGATGGCCGGACCGAGCCCGTGGGAGCGGATCGTCGCCGCCAGCGAGTCGGCACCGAGGGCGCCGAGCAGGGTCAGGGTGGCCGCGACCGGTCGGAGGCCGCAGAGTGCATCGAACCGGGTGAGCGCGCACAACAGCTCGGGCTTGGCGCGGTCGTCGGGGTAGATCCCGCGGGCGTGGCCGTCGAGGGCCTGCTCACGTGTCGGGTGCGCCTGGAGCGACAATGGCTGGGCCGCCGCGAGCACCTTGAGCAGGTAGGGCAGCGGACCGGTCGCGTCCGCCAGTGGCCCGCCGCCGTCGATGCTCGCCGGTCCGTTGGGATGGGTCCCGAGCCACAGTTCGGCCCACGGCCGACCGTCGGCGGTGGTGTGCAGCAGGTCGGGGATGAACGTCCGATCACCCCATGGATAGTGCTGGACCACCCCCGTGATCGGGGCCGGCGGCATTCAGATCCCCAGCTCGGCCGCCCGGGCGAGCACCCCGTCGCGTTCGGCGCCGATCGTGGTCGACTCGCCGTGGCCGGTGTGTACGACGGTGTGGTCCGGCAGTGACAGCAGCCGATCACGGATCGTGCGCAGGATCGTCGGTTCGTCGCTGTAGCTGCGTCCGGTGGCGCCGGGGCCACCGCAGAACAGTGTGTCGCCGGTGAAGACCACGTCGGAGTCGCCGTCGTGGAAGCTGCAGCATCCGGGGGAGTGGCCGGGTGTGTGCAGCACGACCAGCCCGTGTCCGCCGGCGAGGAGCGTCTCGCCCGGCGCCAGGGCCCGGTCCGGGGAGTCGTTCGGCCAGACGACGTCCCACAGCATCCGGTCGTCGGGATGCAGCAGGATCGGCGCGTCGACGGCCTCGCGCAGGGGGACGGCGGCGTTGATGTGGTCGTTGTGGCCGTGGGTCAGCACGATGGCGGCGACCCGCCGGCCGCCGATGGCCTCGACGATCGGCTGATGGTCGTGGGCGGCGTCGAACACGATCACCTCGCGGTCGTCACCGACGATCCAGATGTTGTTGGTGACCTCCCACTCACCGCCGTCCAGGGCGAAGATGCCGTCGGTCGTGACCAGTTCGATACCCATCGTTCAGCAGCTCCTCATGTGAACACCACCACGCTGCGGAGGACCTCGCCGCGCTCCATCTTGTGGAAGGCCTCCTCGACGCCGTCGAGGCCGATCGTCTCCGACACGAACCCGTCGAGATCGAGGCGTCCCTGCTGGTACAGGTCGATCAGCATCGGGAAATCGCGCGAGGGCAGGCAGTCGCCGTACCACGAGGACTTCAGCGCACCGCCGCGTCCGAACACGTCGATGAACGGCAGCTCGAGGGTCATGTCCGGTGTGGGGACTCCGACCAGGACGACCGTGCCGGCGAGATCGCGGGCCTCGAACGCCTGCCGGTACACCTCCGGACGTCCGATCGCCTCGATGCAGACGTCGGCACCGAAGCCGCCGGTGACCGAGCGGATGAACTCGACCGGGTCGGTCTCGCGCGAATTGCACACGTGCGTGGCGCCGAAGCCCGTCGCCCACTCGAGCTTGCGGTCGTCGATGTCGACGCCGACGATGGTCGAGGCACCGGCCAGGTGGGCGCCGGCGATCGCGGCGTCACCCACGCCGCCGCAGCCGAACACCGCCACGGACTGGCCGCGGGTGACGCCGGCGGTGTTGAGGACCGCACCGAGGCCGGCCATCACGCCGCAGCCGAGCAGGCCGGCGGCGGCCGGTGACGCGGCGGGGTCGACCTTGGTGCACTGGCCGGCGGCGACGAGGGTCTTGTCGCAGAACGCGCCGATGCCGAGCGCCGGTGACAGCTCGGTGCCGTCGGCCAGGGTCATCTTCTGGGTGGCATTGTGGGTGTCGAAGCAGTACTGGGGCTGGCCCCGTCGGCACGCTCGGCAGTTGCCGCACACGGCGCGCCAGTTGAGGATCACGTAGTCGCCGGGGGCGACGTCGGTGACGTCGGGACCGACCGACTCGACGACGCCGGCTGCCTCGTGGCCGAGCAGGAACGGGAAGTCGTCGTTGATGCCACCCTCGCGGTAGTGCAGGTCGGTGTGGCACACGCCGCACGCCTGGATCTCCACGACGGCCTCGCCGGGGCCGGGATCGGGAACGATGATCGTCTCCATGGTGACGGGCTCGCCCTTGGTGCGAGCGACGATGCCGCGTACCTGTTGGCTCATGTCGGCGACGGTAGCGCAGGCTGCAGCATCCCTCGGATTCGTCGCACGGTGTGGAACCGTTCGGCGGTGGGAATCGTCCAACTCGTCATGCGCCTACGACTCGTTCCTGCCGTCATCGCCGTGATCGGACTCGGAGTGACTGCTGGTGCCTGTGGCAGTGACGACAGCGAACCGGCCGCCCCGAGTTCGGACTCGACGTTGCCGCCGGTGGGCAGCGCCGACGGGTACGAACACCCGACGGGCGCCGACGAGGTCGTGGTGTCCTACGCCGAACTGGGCGGGTTCACCACCCGTGAGTTCGCGTTCCAGCAGATCCCGCGCGTCCTCATCTCCGGCGATGGACGCGTGTTCAGCCCCGGCGCCCAGATCGCGATCTATCCGGGCCCGCTGCTCCCCGCCGTACAGGTTCAACCGATCACCGATGACGGCATCCAGGAGGTACTCGCCGCTGCCGAGGAGGCCGGGCTCCTCGCCGAGGTCGACTACACGATCGACTCCGACATCGCCGACGCGACGACTGCGACGGTGACGATCTCGGCCAACGGTGAGACGTGGGTCCACGAGGCCTACGCCCTCGGCGCAGCAGGACCAGGTGGGGCCGAGACCCCCGAACGGCAGGCACTGCTCGACTTCGCGCTGCAGCTCGGCGCCCTCGAGCAGCTTGTCGGCGACGAGGCGCTCGGGGAGACCGAGCTGTTCGAACCCACCGAGTACGCGATCGAGGCCGTCGTCGTCGACGACCTGTCCGCGTTCGGCAGCGACGGCATCGAGCCGACGGTCGCCGAGTGGCCGACCGAGGTGTCGGTTCGTCTCGCCGACGTCCAGGAGTGCACGGTCGTCGAGGCATCCGAGGTCGGCCAGGTCCTCGCCGAGGCGAACCAGCTGACCTTCTTCACCGATCCGACCACCGCCGACGATGTGACCTACCAGGTCCTCGCTCGGCCCGTCCTGCCGGGTGAGCCCTGCTGAAGCGTGAGGCGGCGTCTGGTGCGCGTCGCCGCTCAGAAGAGGCGGAGGTCGTCGGGTTTCATGCCGCGGAGTTCGTCGTAGTCGACCTCGACCCAGCGGTAGCCGCGTGATTCGGCGAGCACCTTCGCCTGCGGCTTGACGACCTGGGCGACGAACACGCCACGGACGTCGCCGAGCGACGAGTCGAGCCGCAGCCGTTCGATGTAGCGGCTGAGCTGCTCGACACCGTCGATCTCGCCCCGGCGCTTGACTTCGACCGCGACGACGGTGTCGGACTCGTCGCGACAGACGAGGTCGATCGGGCCGATCGCGGTCGGGTACTCGCGACGCACCAGCGTGAGGCCATCCTCGATCGCCTGCGGGCTGGCGGCGAGCAACTCCTGGAGGTGGGCCTCCACACCGTCCTTCTGCAGCCCGGGGTCCTCGCCGAGCTCGGCCGACACGTCGCTGAGCACCTCGTGCAGCGTGATCGTCAGCGTCTCCTGCTTGGGGTTGGTGACGATCCACCGGTCGCCGTCGTCGACCAGCGTGTTCGGCGCGTTCATCCAGTTGAGCGGCTTGTAGGCGCCGCCGTCGGCGTGGATCGCCACACACCCGTCGGCCTTGACCATGATCAGCCGGGTGGCCTCGGGCAGGTGAGCGTCGAGGCGGCCCGAGTAGTCGACGGAACAGCGGGCGATCACCAGACGCACGAGTGGCGACGCTACTGCTTCAGGCGCGGACGTTCGGTCTCGACGTGCTCGCGCATCCGCTTCTGGATCAGCTCGCGCCGCTCCTGCAGCTCGCGATAGGTGAGGCTGTTCACGCTCGAGTCGAGGCCGATGCTGGCGCGCACGCCGTCGAAGTCGAACTCGACGGCGCCGGGGTCGACGCCGAGCTCGCGGCCGAGGCGTTCGCCGTGTTTCTGGGCGAACAGCATCGAGATGGTGGCGACCTCGGCGAGCAGGTCGAGATCGGGGGCGAGGCGGGCGATGGCGCCGTCGAGGAAGACCATGTTCTTGACGTAGAGCATGAGCTCCTTGGGCAGTTTGGCGCCGTAGCCGAGCAGTGCCTTGACGACCCGCTGGACCTCCTGGACCATCTCTTCACCGGACAGCGTCGTCGGGTCGATCACTTCCTCGTCGAGGCGCAGGTCGCGGATCACGGCGTCGAGGTCGGTGTCGAGCGGCAGCGCGCCGAGGTCGCGCAGCGCCGCCATCTGGGTGCGGGTGTCGTTGGTCGTCGCGCCGAGCATCAGCCGGAGGAACGCGTTGCGGCGCTCGCCCGTGAGCCGGCCGACGATGCCGTGGTCGAGCAGCGCCGTGCGCCCGTCGGTGAGCACGAACAGGTTGCCGCCGTGGAGGTCACCGTGGAAGATCCCTTCGACGATCGCGCCTTCCATGAACGCGATCATCGCCGTGCGGACGACCTCCCGGGTGTCGATCCCCGCATCCTGCATGCCCACCACGTCGTCGAAGTTGAACCCGTACACCCGCTCCATCACGAGCACGCGCCGGGTGACCAGCTCGGGGTGGGGGCGAGGGACGAGATAGCGATCCTGGCCGAGGTCGTGGAGCATCGCGGCGATGTCGAGCATGTTCGCGGCTTCCATCCGGAAGTCGAGTTCCTCGACGATCGTCTCGGCGAACAGCTCGACGAGCGCCGGCGGGTTGGCGAGGGCCGTGACGGGGATCCGCCCGACCAGGTAGGGAGCCAACCACGCCATCACCTTCAGGTCCTTGCGGACGAGCGACGCAACGGTCGTGCGCTGCACCTTGACCACCACCTGTTCACCGGTCGTGAGGGTGGCTGCGTGGACCTGGGCGATCGAGGCCGCCGCCAGGGGGGTCTCCTCGAAATGGCTGAAGATGTCCTCCAGCCGGGCGCCGAGATCCTGTTCGACGGTGATGCGGACCGCCTCGAACGGCTCGGGTCTCACCTGATCGCGACACTTCTTGAACTCCGACACGAGTTCGGCCGGGAACAGCCCGTCGCCGGCGGAGATGATCTGGCCGAGCTTGATGTAGGTCGGTCCGAGCGCCTCGGCGGCGAGGCGGAGACGGTGGGAGATGTCGGCGCGGCTGGCGGCAGAGTCGGCGAAGCGGCCACGGCGCTTCTTGACGATCCACGGTGCGATCGCCCGACCGAGGTGGCCCACCACCGTGACGACACGGGCGCCGGGCGGGAGCTTGCGCGCCGCAGTGAGCTCGGGGACCTCGGCCTGGGCCTGGCGGCGCAGGCCCGGGGGGAGCGACCGCCACCGGACGTGGTCGAGGTCGATCACCCACGGTCCGTGTTCGGTGAACGACCCCCAGTCGAGATCGCGGATGGTCTCGGGGGGAGCGGAAGTCACCCCGTCATGATGCCGGATTCACGCGGATTCGTCGCCGCGAGGCAACATCTGTCCATGAGCGAACGACCTTTCCGAGTCCTCGGCCTGCAGCAGATCGCCATCGGTGGCCTCGACAAGGGGGCGCTGACCGGCCTGTGGACCGGGCTGCTCGGCGTCGAGAAGGTGGGCGACTACGTCAGCGAGTCCGAGAACGTCGACGAGGACATCCTGCGACTCGGCGACGGTCCCCATGCCGTGGAGATCGACCTGATGCAGCCGCTCGACCCCGAGCGATCACCGAAGGTGCACGTGCCGACCCTCAACCACATCGGCGTCTGGATCGACGACCTGCCCGCCTGCGTCGACTGGCTGAGTGAGCAGGGTGTGCGCTTCACGCCGGGTGGCATCCGAGCCGGCGCCGCCGGCCACGACGTGTGCTTCATCCACCCGAAGGGCAACGACGACACCCCCCGCAGCGGCGAGGGCGTCCTGATCGAGCTCGTCCAGGCGCCGCCCGACGTGATCGCAGCGCTCGGCTGATGGGCGTCGCCGAGTCGACCGGGCCGCTCGCCGGGATGCGGGTGATCGAGCTGGGGGTCTGGGTGGCCGGCCCGGCGGCAGCCGGGATCATGGCCGACTGGGGCGCCGAGGTGATCAAGGTCGAGCCGGCGGCGGGCGACCCGCAGCGAGCTGTGTTCGGGTCGGTCGGCCTCGATGGCTCCATGCCGGTCCCTCCGTTCGAGGTCGACAACCGGGGCAAGCGCTCGGTGGTGCTCGACCTGCGCGACTTCGACGACCACGCCGCGTTCGACCACCTGCTGTCGACCGCCGACGTGCTCGTGACCAACATGCGCCCGGGCGCTCTGGAACGGCTCGAACTCGGGCCGGATCACGTCTGTTCGCGCCACCCCCGGCTGGTGTACGGCGCCATCACCGGCTACGGCTTCGAGGGGGCGGACCGGGATCGGGCCGGCTACGACATCGGTGCGTTCTGGGCCCGGTCGGGGCTGGCCCACACGATGGTGCCGCCGGGGGAGATGCCACCGGGTCTGCGGTCGGGGATGGGAGACCACCAGACGGCGATGACGCTCGTCGCCGGGGTGATGGCGAAGCTCCTCGAGCGTGAGCGGACCGGCCAGGGTGGGCTCGTCTCGACCAGCCTGCTGCGCACCGGGATGTACTCGATCGCGTGGGACTACGGGATCCAGCTGCGCTTCGACCGCCGCGAGTCGACCAGAGCGCGTGACAGGAACCGGGCGCCGTTGATCAACAGCTACCGAGCGGCCGACGACCGCATCTTCTGGCTGATCTGTCTCGAGGCCGATCGCCACTGGCCCCAGGTACTCGCTGCACTCGAACGGACCGACCTCGCCGCCGATCCCCGCTTCGTCGATGCCACGGCGCGCATGCACCACGCCGCGGAGCTGATCGCCGAGTTCGATGCGGTGTTCGCCACCCGACCGCTCGCCGAGTGGGCCGAGCGCTTCGACGACCACGACGTGTGGTGGGCGCCGGTGCAGTCGATCGTCGACGTGATCGCCGACCCCCAGGCGCAATCGGGGTTCGTCGAGATGACGCCGCGCGATGGCGACGAACCGTTCCGCGCCGTCGCCACGCCGATCGACTTCGACGGCCACGTCGTCCGGCCGGGGCCGGTGCCGTTGCTCGGCGAACACACCGAGGAGGTGCTCGCCGAGTTCGGCGATTCGACTTGGTGACCCGTGCGCGTGTGGTCGCGCCGTGATCGTGCGGTGAGACAGGTGTCTCGTTGACCTGCCAGGCGGTGTGTCAGTAGGTTGTGGCGACTCGGCGGTGCGGGGGCACCGGTCGACCGGGTCGAGATGGGGGCATCCATGGGGGCAGTACCGGTGGTGACGGAGGACGCGTCGGCGGACTTCGTGACGAATGCATTGCGATCGACCGGCGTGATCGACGCCGACACGTCGGTCGCCGAGATCGAACACGATCGCATCGGCGAGGGCGTCGGACTGATGTGCAACCTGGCCCGATTGACGTTGCGCTATCGGGGCCCGGCCCACAACGCGCCGTCGAGCGTGATCCTGAAGGTGCCGTCGAACTTCCCCGAGAACCGCGGGGTCGGCGACCACTTCAACTTCTACGAGCGTGAGGGGCGGTTCTACGCCGAGGTCAGCGAGTCGCTGCCGGTGCGCACGCCGCACTGCTACTACAACCACATGGACCCCGAGGCCAACGAGTTCGCCCTGATGATCGAGGACTTCGGCGGGCGCACGATGGTCAGCCAGGTGGCCGGCATCGACGCCGAGCGGGCCATCGAGGCCGTGCGGGCGCTGGCGTTGGTGCACGCCGAATGGTGGTTGTCACCGAAGCTCGAGACGCTGACGTGGATGCCCCGCGCCATCGATCCGCACATCATCTCGGCGGGGTTCCAGTATCGGAAGGTGTGGGACCACTTCGTCGAGCTGTTCGCCGACCGGATGCCCGAGGGCGCGATCGAGCTCGGTGAGCGGGTGGGCCCGTCGTGGGAGGCGGTGCAGACGGAGTTGCACGAGCGCACGCCCACGACGCTGTGCCACGGCGACTTCCGCGCCGACAACCTGATGTTCGACGATTCGGCCACGGGTCGCGAGCACGTCGGCATCCTCGACTGGCAGATCGCCTACCGCAGCGGCGGGATCGGCGACGTCTGCTATCTCGCCACGCAGTCGATGACCGTCGAGGACCGTCGGGCGCACGAGCGCGATCTGGTCGACGCGTGGTACGACGCCGTGTGCAGTGCGCTCGGGGCGCCACCGGACGGCTACAGCGCCGAGCAGGCGTGGACCGACTACCGCTCGGCGACGGGCAACATGACGGTCTACGGGGTGGTCGCCGGTGGCGGGCTCGACCCGTCGAACGAGCGCGGTCTCGAACTGGTCACCGACATGGCCGCCCGTTCCTTCGCCGCCGCCCTCGACCTCGACGCCGCCAGCTTCATCCCCTGACGCGCCCAACCCCCTCAACGCGATGAGCGAACGGACCGGATGCCGGCGCTTGGCTCATCGCTTTGCGCTGGTGGACGACTGCGATGAGCGAACGGACCGGATGCCGGCGGTTCGCTCATCGCTCAGAAGGTGGGTGGGCGTTTCTGGGTGAGGGCGGTGACGCCTTCGCGGTATTCGGCGGTGCCCATCGCGTCGTCCAGCAGGCGCAGCGAGTCGGCGACGGAGGCGGCGGGGTCGTGGCGCAGGAGATCGGTTGTGATCTGACGCTTGGTCGTCGTCACGGCGTTCGGACCGGTCGCCGCCGCCAGCATCCGGCCGTAGGCCTGGGCAGCATCGAGTGTGGTGTCGCCGTCGGGCTCCACGCCGTTCCACAGGCCCCAGTCGGCGGTCTCGGCGCCGGTGACGACGCGCCCCGACAGCAGCAGGTCGTTGGCCCGGGTGACGCCGACGAGGCGGGGCAGCATCCAGCTCGCTCCGTACTCGGCGGGCAGCCCGAGCTTGGGGGCCGCCGTCGTGAGCTTGGCGGTCGCCGACACGAACCGTAGGTCGCAGAACAGCACGAGCGAGAGCCCGACCCCTGCGCAGGCCCCGTTGACGGCAGCGATGATCGGCAGTCGGTAGCCGAGCTGCCAGGCCATGTCGGCGTCGAGGCGGCGATCCGTTTCCGGCGAGGTGCCGGGACGGGCGGGTTCGGCCGGAAGCCCGGGGTCGTAACCGCCGCGGTCGCCGTGGTCGGTGAGCGCCTTCGAGTCGCCGCCGACGCAGAACGCCGGTGGCGTGCCGGTGACCACGACGGCGCGCACGTCGTCGCGGTGTTCCAGGTCGGCCATCACCTGGCGGTACTCGGCGTGCATGGTCCCGGTCCAGGCGTTGTGCCGGTGCGGGCGGTGCAGCCACACCGTGGCGATGCGCTCGGTGACCTCCCAGCGAACCGCTGTCAGCTCGCCGCTCGTCGCCGGGGCCCTGCTCATCCCCACAGCGCGCGCAGGACGGGCTCGGCCAGCTCGGGGCGGCAGACGATGAAGTCGGGGAGCCAAGGGTCGCGTTCGTTGTAGACGATCGGCGAGCCGTCGAGTCGGCTGACGTGGAACCCCGACGCCAGGGCGACGCCGGCGGGCGCCGCGGAGTCCCACTGGTACATCCCGCCGTCGTGGACGTAGATGTCGGTCTCGCCCATCACGACCGACATCGCCTTGGCCCCGGCCGACCCGAGACGGACGGCATCGCACTCGAGACCCTCGGCGACGAGGACGGCGGCATACGGAGCGCGGGTGCGCGAGGTGACCAGGCGTGGCCGCTCGCGCGTGAACGGGGGGAGCGGCGCCGGATCGTCGGTCGAGAACGTGCGGTCGAGGGCAGGCAGGCTCACGGCGGCGGCGGCGAACCGGTCGTGGTCCCAGAGCGCGATGTGCACCGCCCAGTCGATCCGCCCCGGCTCGCTGAACTCGCGGGTGCCGTCGAGCGGGTCGACGATCCAGACACGGTCGGCGTCGAACCGCCGAGGGTCCTCCCGGCCTTCCTCCGACAGCACGGCGTCGTCGGGCCGGTGCTCGGCGAACTGCTTCGCCAGATACTCCTGGGCGATCGCGTCGCCGGCGTCCTTCACGTCCCAGGTCGACGCGCCCTGCGCGAACAGTTGCTCGCGCGCTGCCACGAGCAGACGGCCGACCTCGGTCGCCAGCCGGGTGGCGAGTTGGCCGTCGGTCTCGCGCATCAGGCGAGCTTCTTGTACTTGATGCGATGGGGTTGGTCGGCCGCGGCGCCGAGTTCCTGCTTGCGACGCGCCTCGTACTCGGAGAAGTTGCCCTCGAACCAGCGCACCTGGGAATCGCCCTCGAACGCGAGCACGTGGGTGGCGATGCGGTCGAGGAACCACCGGTCGTGGGAGATCACGACGGCGCAGCCGGGGAACGACTCGAGGCCGGCCTCGAGCGCACGGAGGGTGTCGACGTCGAGGTCGTTGGTGGGTTCGTCGAGGAGCAGGACGTTGCCGCCGGACTTGAGCAGCTTGGCGAGGTGCACTCGGTTGCGCTCACCGCCGGACAGGTCGCCGACGCGCTTGCCGTGGTCGGTGCCCTTGAAGTTGAAGCTCGAGACGTAGGCCCGGCCGTGGATCTCACGGCCGCCGACGTCGAGCACCTCGGCGCCGCCGGTGATCTCCTCGTAGACGGTGGCGTCGGCGTCGAGGTCGTCGCGGTCCTGGTCGACGTAGCTGAGGTCGACGGTGTCGCCGATCGTGATCGTGCCGGCGTCGGGTTCCTCGCGGCCGGCGAGCATCTTGAACAGCGTCGACTTGCCGGCGCCGTTGGGGCCGATGATGCCGACGATGCCCGCCGGCGGGAGCGAGAACGACAGGTCCTCGATCAGCAGGCGGTCGCCGAATCCCTTGCGGAGCCCCTCGACCTCGATCACCTGGTCGCCCAGACGACGACCGGCCGGGATCGTGATCTCGAGCTTCGACGCGCCAGGATCGGCGGCCCTGGTCTCGTTGTAGAGCTTCTCGTAGGCGGCGAGGCGGGCCTTGCCCTTGGCCTGGCGGGCCTTCGGCGCCATCCGTACCCATTCCAACTCGCGTGCGAGGCTGCGCTTGCGGGCCTCGTTGCCGCGCTCTTCGCGTTCGAGGCGGGCCTGCTTCTGCTCCAGCCAGCTCGAGTAGTTGCCCTCGAACGGGATGCCACGGCCACGGTCGAGCTCCAGGATCCACTTGGCGACGTTGTCGAGGAAGTAGCGGTCGTGGGTGATGGCGACGACGGTGCCGGCGTAGTCGGCGAGGAAACGCTCCAACCAGTCGACCGACTCGGCGTCGAGGTGGTTCGTCGGTTCGTCGAGCAGCAGCAGGTCGGGACGCGAGAGCAGCAGCCGGCAGAGCGCGACGCGCCGTCGTTCGCCACCCGACAGCACCGTCACGTCGGCGTCGTCCGGCGGGCAGCGCAGAGCGTCCATGGCGATCTCGACGTTGCGCTCCAGGCTCCAGGCGTCGGTGGCGGCGATCTTGTCCTCGAGCTGGGCCTGCTCCTTGCCGATCTTGTCGTAGTCGGCGTCGGGGTCGGCCCACATCGCCATCACCTCGTTGTACCGGTCGATGATGCCCTGCACCGTCGCGACACCGTCCATCACGTTGGCCTTGACGTCCTTGTCGGGGTCGAGCTGTGGCTCCTGCGACAGGTAGCCGACGGTGAAGCCCGGCGTGAGACGGGCCTCGCCGGAGTAGCCGTCGTCGAGGCCGGCCATGATCTTCAACAGCGACGACTTGCCGGCGCCGTTGGAGCCGAGGACGCCGATCTTGGCGCCCGGGTAGAACGACAGCGAGATGTTCTCGAGCACGGTCTTGTCGGGCGGATAGTGACGGGCGAGCTTGTACGCCTGGAAGATGAATTCGTGCGCCATGGTGCATCCGAGGCTACCGGCGCCCCGCCGACCCGAATTTCGGTGGTGGACCGGGTGCGTCAGTGGCGCTTGACGCCGCCGTACTTCATGCGGGTGTCGCTCATCGCCGCTGCTCGCGCCTCGTCGTCGCGGATGGCGGCGTCGACGATCTCGCCGACGAAGAGCGTGTGGGTGCCGAGGTCGAGCGTGTGGCGGACCGCGCAGTCCATCCAGGCAATGGCATCGTCGAAGACCGGGGCGCCGGTCGTCGCAGGGTGCACCGCCCACCCGTTGAGCGTGTCGCCGTCGTCGACGGCGGGCTTGGAGAACTTCACGAACGGGCGCGTGTTCTCGCTGTCCCACAGGTTGACGGTGAACGCCCCACTGCCGGCGATCAGGCGGTGGGTGACGGCGGAGTTGTCGACGCCGATGCCGATCAACACCGGCTCCATCGACAGCTGCGTGATCCAGCTGGTGGTCATGCCGTTGCGCTCGCCGTCGTGGGCGGAGCCGACGAGCGCCAGCGCGTTCGGGATCTTCCAGGTGAGCTTGTTGATGAGTTCGTCGTCGAGGGCCATGGCTCCAGGGTAGGAGCGGCGGGTACGGTGCCGCCCGTGGCGTCGCTTCCCGCTCCCGTCGTCATGGCGCTGACGGCCTGGCTCGCCGCTCACGACGAGGCCGCCCCGGGAACGGTCGAGGGGTTGTACGTCGTCGGCTCGGTGGCGCTCGACGACTGGACGCCGCGCAGCGACATCGACGTCGTCGCCGTGGTCGCCGACCCGTCCGACCCGGACCTGTTCGACGATCTGGCTGCCGCCCATGCCCGGGTTCGTGAGCGTGTCGGCGTGGCGATCGACGGGCCGTACGTGGCGTGGGGTGATCTCGTCGTCCCGGCGATGGCGGTCCAGCGGCCGTGGGTGTTCGACGGGGAGTACCGCGTCGATGGTGAGTCGTTCGAGATCAACCCGGTCACGTGGTACACGCTGGCCACGTACGGGCTCGCACTGCGGGGCGTGCCGGCGGAGCGGATCGGCGTGTCGCACGACCTCGGCGAACGTCGAACGTGGGTGGCGGAGAACCTCGACACGTACTGGCGCGGTGTCGCCGAGGCCCTCGCTGCAGGCGTGGCGGAGAGCGAGGAGCCCGAGTGGGGTGGCGAGCTGCTCGAGTGGGTGGCACTCGGTGTCGCCCGGATGCTCTACACGTACGAGACCGGCGACGTGATCTCGAAGTCGGGAGCCGGACGCTGGGCGGCGCGACGCGTGCCCGATCATGCCGAGGTGTTCGAACGTGCCGTCGAGGTCCGATCGTCGCCGTCGACGGTGTCGCGCGACGTCCTGGTCCGCTGCGCTCGCGTCACCGGCGAGATCGTCACCGCCGTCACCGGCCGCTGACGCCGCGTTCACCGAGCACAGCGATGAGCGAGCGGCCCGGATACCGGCCTCTGGCTCATCGCTCGGGTTGCGTCGCGGCGGGCGATGAGCGAGGCGCCCTCATGCCGGCGGTTGGCTCATCGCTCTGGTCGTGTCAGGCGTTCAGGCGGGCGACGGTCGCCGCGAACTCGGTGACGGTGTCGGCGATGATGTCGGCGACGGTGCGGACCGACTCGATGCGCCCGGCCACTTGCCCCGACAGGGCGATCGCGGCGTTCATGTCGCCGCCGAAGTACAGCTCGGCGGCGTTGCCGAAGTCTCCGAACACGTTGTGCTGGGCATCGACGAGCGCCGCGGTGCGGTCGGTCCGCAGCGCCCGCAGGGCAGGGGAGTGGCGCTGGTTGAGGAACAGCGTGTCGGTCTCGCGGGCGTCGATGATCGCCTGCTTCCAGTTGTCGTGCACCGGCGACTCGGAGGCGGACACCATCCGCGTGCCCATCTGAACTCCCTCGGCGCCGAGAGCGAACGCCGCCGCCATGGTCGCACCGTCGGTGATGCCGCCGGCGGCGATGATCGGCACGTCGACCTTCGAGCGCACGAGCGGCAGTAGCACCATCGTGGCCACAGGCGTCGGGCTCTTGAAGCCGCCGCCCTCGCCCCCTTCCACCACGAGGCCGTCGACGCCGGCGTCGACCGCCTTCAGGGCCGCGGTCAGGGTCGGTACCACGTGGTAGACGGTCAGCCCCGCCTCTTTCAGGACGCCGGTGTACTTGGTCGGCGAACCGGCTGATGTCGTCACGAACTTCACGCCCTGGTCGATCACGAACTCGGCGATCGCCGGATCGCGCACGAATGCCTGGGCGATGTTCACGCCGAACGGCCGGTCGGTGAGCTCGCGCATCTTGCGGACCTCGTCCTTGACGGCGTCGAGCTCGCCCGACGACGTCTCGATGATGCCGCATGCACCCGCCTGCGACACCGCCGACGCGAGCTGCGAGCGGGCGATCCATCCCATCGGCGCCTGCACGATCGGGATGTCGACGCCGAGATCCCGGCTCACCCGGTTGTCGAACGCTGCGGGAAGGTCGGACGATGCGGTCATCGCGCCATCATGGCGACCGGGTCGGAGTCCGCTTCAACCGGACGTCACACGAGCGGAAAGCGTGGGTCGCCGTCGAGGGGCCCGCCGACCACGAGGCCGTTCGGTTCGTACGGTGGCGACACGGTCCACGGCCGGTCACCGAAGGTGACGTCGTCGCCGAGCCAACGCAGGCTGACGGCGCGACGACGGCTCGTCGTCGCGTTCCCCGGCGCCCCGTGCAGCGTGCGGTAGTGGAACGCGAGCACGTCGCCCGGCTCGACGTCCCAGCCGATGATCGACTGTCCGTCGAGCAGTTCGTCGTCGGAGGGGAGCAGCTCGAAGCGGTCGTCGGCGCTGCCGTAGGGGACGTGGTCGAGGAACCGGCGGGGGACGAAACGCCGTCCCCAACGGTGCGAACCGGCGATGAACTGCAGACCGGACGCCGCCGGCACGGGGTCGAGCGCGATCCACATGCTGACGTTCTGCATGCCGTCGACGCAGTAGTAGGGGTCGTCGTGGTGCCACGGTGTCGGCTCGGTGGCGCCGGGCTCCTTGACCAGGACGTGGTCGTGGAAGAACCGCACCGTCGACGATCGCATCAGTGCGCCGGCGATCGGCGCCAGGCCGCTCTCGAACGCGACGCGGCGGTAGGCCTCGACGTCGGGCCAGGTGACGTAGTCGGTCCAGAAGCCGACTGCCTCGTCGGCGTCGGTGTACCAGTGGGCCCACTCGCTCGGGTGCCGCCGGTTGTACTCGACGCCCTCGGCGAGCAGCTCCAGCCACGTCGGGCCGAGCACGCCGCGCAACACGACGGCACCGTCGCGGGCGAAGTCGTCGATCACCGACTCGTCGATCGCCGTGGTGTCCATCCGCTCAGCCTTCCAGGCGACCGCCCGGCTCGACCAGTCGCGACTCGCTCGCCGAGCCGAACCGGACGGGCACGGCGACGGTGTTGTCCGGTGCGGCTGTGATGATCGTCAGCGCCTCGTCGCCGCCGGGCCGCTCGATCTCGACCGTCAGGCGCTGGCCGCGCACGATCACCTCGTAGGCGAGCGACGTCCACCCCGGCGGCAGCGCCGGAGCGATCGTGACGACGCCGTCGCGTACCGAGAAGCCACCGAAGCCGTACACCACGGTCTGGTACGCGCCGGCATTGGCGGCGGTGTGCATGCCGCCGATGAACGTGCCGCCCACCACCGAGTGGGCGTCGGTGCGCAGGTCGAGCGCGGCGGTGTCCATGAAGTACTCGTAGGCCTGGATCAGATAGGCGGGATCGAGGTCGCCGAGGCGCGCCGCCACCGTCGCGTGGACCGAGTGGCTGAGCGACGACCCGTGCGAGCATCGGGGTTCGTAGTGGTCGTAGTTCGCCCGCTGCACCTCCAACGGGAAGGTGGGGTCGACGGCGAACAGCTGCACCACGTCGGGCTGCTTCGACACCTGGGTGTGCACGGCGACCCCGTTCGGCCACCCCCAGTACTCGCCGGGATCGAGCAGGCGGGCGCGGAGATCGGCGGGCCGGCAGTCCTCCAGCGACGAGAACCCGTCGAACGGTTCGACGAGCAGTGATTCGGGGTCGGGGGCGTGCTCGAACAGTCGTGCCTCGATGCGCTCCCACGCCTCGAACTCGCCGGCGTCGAGCTCGAGTTGCTCGCACAGGGCGGCGAGGCGATCGGGACGCGACGTCGTCAGCACGCTCCGGATCGCGGCGGCGTGGCGGAGGGCGAGCTTGGCCAGTCGCGCCGTGTAGGTGTTGTTGTCGACGTTCTCGTGCCATTCGTCCGGGCCGAGCAGGCGGATCAGCTCGTAGTGCTCGCGCACTTCGTCGTAGCGCACGCGCGACCGCAGGAACCGCGCCACCTCGAACACGATCTCGGCGCCGTGGTCGGTAAGGAAGTCGACGTCGTCGGTGGCGTCGAAGTAGTTCCACACGGCGTGGGCGATGTCGGGGCTGATGTGGATCTGCCACACGTTGAAGTGGTTGCGGATCGGGCGTCCGGTCAGCACGTCGACGAAGAAGAAGTCCGGGCACAGTTCGTCGCCGGTGTCGCCGCTGATCCACGCGTAGAAGGCGCCCTCGTAGCCGAGGCGGCGGGCCTTGCGGCGGGCGCCGTCGAGGGTGCGCCACCGGTAGACGAGCAAGCGCCGGGCGATGTCGGGCTCGGTGAACAGCAGCGCCGGGACGCTGAACATCTCCTGGTCCCAGAACGCGGCGCCCTGGTAGGCCTGGCACGACAGTCCTCTCGCGCCGATCGGGAGTCGGTCGGTGTGAGCCGGGATGGCGATGCGGTGGTGGTAGGTCGAGAAGCGCAGTGCCGCCTGGGCGGCGAGATCGCCGCCGATGCGGACGTCGCTGGTCGACCAGAAGGCGCTCCAGTGCTCGACGGAGGCGGCGAGCGCTCGGCGGTAGCCGAGCCGGGCGACGCGCTCGGCGGCGGTGACCGCCGTTGCGGCGGGATCGCCGCCGACGTCGTCGTCGTTGCTGCTGGCGACCGCCATGGTCGAGGTCACGGTGACGACGCCGCCACCCTCGACGGATGCCAGCCATCGATGGCCGGCGACGCCTCGTCCGGCGGAGGTGATCGGGCGCGGTGCGGCGTCGAGTCCGGCAACCGCGACGACGGCGGTGACCGCGATCTCGGTGCCTCGCTCGCCGGTCACGCACCGACTCAGGACAGCCGCGCCGTCAGCCGGGGAGTCGGCGGCAGGCACAGGCGCGGTGTCGACCGAGGCGAAGTGGTCACCGTTGAGGCTCCAGACGGCGTCGTCGATCCCGGCGACGACGGCGACGTCGCCTGCGGCCTCGGTGGTCACCGTCACCTGCTGGGCCACGACGTGGAGATCCTCGAGGCTGGCGAAGCGTCGCATCGACACCAGCGCCGTGGCGCCCGCCGGGGTCGCGGCGAACCACCGGTGGGTGACCTCGCCGGTCTCCAGGGTGAGTTCGACCTCCGCCGGGCGTGATGCGTCGATCCGCAGGGGCTGGCCGTCGATCTCGAACTCGACGAAGAGCCCGTTGGGTACGGTGCAGAGCTCTCGCCACACGCCGTCGGCCATGTCGTAGGTGTCGGAGACGACGCAGGCGACGAAGTCGTCGGCTCGCTGATCGGGTCGAGTGCAGCGGTAGCCGAGGTAGCCGTTGCCGACGAGGAAGCACGACCCGACGCTGACGCCGCGGGCCGAGGTGGGCGCGGTGTCGACGACGTCCCATCCCGAGGTGGTGTACGAGTTCTCGCTCAGCGGTGTGGTCCCCGAGGGCACCGCAGCAGTGTCGCGCATCGTGATGTAACCGCTTACATCGGGCGCCGGTGTGGCTCGGGTGGTCCGGCGGCAGGTGTGCCTCGCCGCCGCGGTACGGTCGGGGCATGCTCCCCACCGCCGACTTCGGTCCCACCGGACACCGCTCGACCCGTGTGATCTTCGGCGCCGCCGCGCTGGGCTCGATGAGCCAGGAGCGCGCCGACGTCACGATGACGAGGGTGCACGAGTGGGGCATCAACCACATCGACACCGCTGCGTCCTACGGCGCCTCGGAGGATCGGCTCCGGCCGTGGCTCGCCGAGCACCGCCACGAGGTGTTCCTGGCCACCAAGACCGGCGAACGTGGTGGTCTCGCGGCCCGCGCCGAACTCGAGCGTTCGTTCGAGCGCATGGGGGTCGACCACGTCGATCTCATCCAGCTGCACAATCTCGTCGAACCCGACGAGTGGGAGGCGGCGTTCGCCCCTGGCGGGGCGGTCGAGGCCCTCGCCGCCGCTCGCGACGAGGGGCTGGTGTCGCACCTCGGCGTCACCGGCCACGGCGTACGGATCGCCGGGATGCACCGCCGCAGCCTGGAGCGCTTCGACTTCGCCTCGGTACTGCTGCCGATCAACTTCGTGCTGATGGAGAACCCCGCCTACCGCCACGACGTGGAGGAGCTGCTCGCCACCTGCGCCGAACGATCGGTCGCCGTGCAGACGATCAAGGCGATCGCTCGTGGTCGCTGGCCCGACGGCGACACGGCCCGGTTCTCCTGGTACGAGCCGCTGACCGACCCCGCACCCATCGCCCGGGCGGTCCGCTACGTCCTCGCTCAGCCGCAGTTGTTCCTCAACACCACGAGCGACGCCCGCCTGATCCCGATGATCATCGACGCCGCCAGCGGCGACCTGACGCGCCCGTCCGACGACGAGATGCGCGCCGACGTCGCCGAACAGGGCATCACCCCGCTCTTCGACGCCGGCGAACTCGAACGGATCTGACGTCGTTACGCCGGGGGTCTGACCCCTGGCGTAACGGTCAGGTGGTGGGGGTGGGGGCGATGCGGACGGGGCCGCGGCGCTCGGTGACGTCGGCGTACTCCGCCACGATCGCCTTGATCTCGGCGCCCTCGAGCTCGTCGTTCTCGCAGAGTCCGTCAGCGATGCGCAGCAGAGCCTCGCGGTAGTGGGAGGTCATCCACGCGGCGCGGTCGGCCCCCTCGGCCATCAACGCCTCGGCTGCGTCTCGGCTCGGATCGTCGGACATCACCTTCGACACGAGGTTGCCGGCCATGGGGATCGCGGCTGCTTCGAGACTCAGCAGGCCCGGTCCGTTACCGAGCTGGCCGACGAGCTGGGAGGCGATCGTCGTGGCGACGGCCAGGTCACTGGAAATCCCGCTCGAGGCCTCGCCGTACTCCTGCAGTTCGGCGGCCCGGCCGGCGAGCGCCACACAGATGAGGTCGCGGGCGTCGGTCGGCGTCTTGAGGAAACGCTCTTCGACGTCGCCGTGGGCGACGAGCCCGAGCGCCGCCGAACGGCGCAGGATCGAGGCCATCTTCACGTCGCGGCGTGTGAGCACCGCGGTGAGGGCGTGGCCCGCCTCGTGGATGGCGATGCGGCGACGTTCGTCGGGGTGGTAGCCCATCTCGTGGGCGACACCGACCTCGGTCACCAGCTGGGCCTGCAGCACGTCGGTCACGTTCATCGACGTGCGGCCGTAGCGGAGCGCGATGATCAGCGCCTCGTCGAGGAGCTTCTCGATCTTCACCGGCGTGTAGCCGGCGGTGAGGTCGGCGATCAGGTTCCCGGTGACCGGCTCGTCGTGCTGCTTCTTCGCCAGGTAGTACTCGGCGATCGCCAGGCGGTCGGACCGCGGCGGCAGGTTGAAGCCGATCACCCGGTCGAACCGGCCAGGGCGCAGCAGGGCGGGGTCGAGGTCGGCGGCCCGGTTGGTCGACGCGACGATCAAGATGTTGGCCTCGGTGCGCGTCGGGCGCGGCCGACGCCGGTGGGCGGGCAGGAACCCGTTGAACCAGTCGACCCACCAGATCTTGAACTTCTGGCGGCCCGTCGGCAGGTCGAAGCTCTGCATCTGCACGAGCAGTTCGTTGACGACGCCGACGATGCCCTCGCGCATCGAGCCGGTGTTCATGCCCGAGCGGGCACCGCCGATGGCGTCGAACTCCTCGATGTAGCCGATGGCGCCGCCTTCCTCGCGGGCCGCCTTGCGCAGCGCCTTGAAGAACGAGCGGATCTTCTTGTTGGTCTGGCCGTAGTACATCGACTGGAACTCGCTGGCCGACACGAACAGGAACGGCACGCCGGCTTCGGCCGCCATCGCCTTGGCCAGGTAGGTCTTGCCGGTGCCCGGGGGCCCCTCGAACAGCACGCCCTTGCGGGCGTTGCCGCCCATCTCGCGCTGGAACGTCTCCGACGCCAGGAACAGGTTCATGCTGTCGATGGCTTCACGTTTCGTCTGGTCGGCGCCGACGACGTCGTCGAGGCGGACGTTGGAGTCCGATGCCCGCAACAGCGTGTGGGGCGAGCGACCGGCGGTCAGGAACGGGACGAAGATGACCGTACCGAGGATCAGGATCAGGCCGAGGGCGATGATGATCTCGGGGTTGCCCATCAGCCAGCCGGGCACACCGAGGCGGATCGGGTTGTCGTTGACGAGCCGCCACAGCAGGTAGGCCAACACGACACCGAGGATCTTCAGCCACTTGCGCAGTCGCTTCTGGCGGGTTCGTTCGCGGTTGGCGTTGGCGTCGATGTCCTTGCCACTCAACATCTCGCCCGTGCTCAGCCGTGCCATTTCCATGGGATTCCCCTGTCGTGATCAGGACGCCTGGACGACGTGCCGGTGTGCTCACCGAACGTAGCCCCGCAGCACCGACAGTGGTCAAGGTCCGCGTGTCAAGCCTTGGTCAAGAATCGGTTCAGGGTGGTGGCCGGAGCACTGCGTTGGCATCCCGACGGCGAGCGGCACGCCGGGTACGCTGACCGCGTGGCAGCACCAGAGGATCAAGGGTCG
>JAWLFC010000016.1:30324-39585 GCA_041685755.1 Ilumatobacteraceae bacterium | reverse complement strand
CACGTGAATGCGCACGGAAGGCCTCGATGATTGCGAACACGGTGTCACCGTCGAGGTCGACGGTGATCTCGGCACCGAGCGGTCCACCCGTGGGGGCGACTCCGAGGTCGGTGTGGCGGGAATTCGTCGTGGAGTCGATCGATCGGGTGTCGGTCATCAAAGGTCTCCCTCGTTTCGCCTGGACGTACGCTCGATGGTGAGCACCGGACTATTGGAACGGGATTTCACCGCGAGTCGTCACCCGGTAGCCGTGGCGGGTCTCGGGGAAGTAATCCCAGCTCGCGTGGTGCTGCACGCAGCGGTTGTCCCAGATCGCAACCGAGTTGGGCTCCCAGGTGAAGCGGACTTGGTACTCGACGCCGTAGGCGATGTGGTCGTAGAGCAGCTTGAGCAGGGCGTCGCTCTCACGTCGGTGCAGACCCTTGATCCGTTGGGTGAATCCGCTGTTGACGTACAGCAGCTTGCGCCCGGTGATCGGGTGGGTGCGGATGACGGGGTGTTCGTTGACGGGGAACTCCCGATCGCCCGAATCCATCCGGTAGCGGCCGCGGTAGACCACTTCTCCGCTGTGGACCGCGGTGAGCGTCTGCAGGTACTCGCGCAACGATGACGAGAGCGTCTCGTACGCCAGGTACATCGATGACCAGAGCGTGTCACCGCCGACCGACGGGGTCTGTTCGATACGGAGCATGGACAGCGCCGGTGGCCGCTCGTCGCACGAAACGTCGGTGTGCCAGCCACCGCCGGCGGTGTACTTGCTGTTCTCGTCGGTGTGGATCAACAACACCTCGGGATATCCCTCGGGCGCGTTGGCCGCAGGGTGGACGTGCAGTTCGCCGAGCTGTCGCCCGACTTCGAGCTGAGCGTCGAGGGTCATGTCCTGGTCTCGGAAGAAGAGCACGCCGCGCTCTGCCACGAGTTCGGTGAGGCCCGTGACGTCTTCTGGGGTCATCTCGGTGAGCTGCACTCCTTTCACGTATGTTCCGATCGGTTTCGTCGCATCGACGTATCCCGTCGCTGTCGTCATCGTGGCCATAGACACCCCTTTTGAGTCGGTGGTTCTTCATGAGATGTGTGCGTGTGACGGCGTCGATTCCACCCAGCCGCTCACCATCAATCCAAACTTTAGCATATCGCTAACTTTGGGGCAAGCCTTGGGCAGCGGGCGTGGAGCAGCCTCGCGCTCAGCCACTACGTTCGGCCAGATCGATCGTGTCAGCGAACAGGTGGTGCTCCCCGTGTCCAGAACCCAGCTCTCTGAACTCTCCCGGGGGGAACGATGAACCGGCGCGATCTGGCCGAGCATGTCGCCCGCCGGTTCGCCTGCGACGTCGAGTCGGTCGAGTTACCCGACACACTGCCATCCGGAGCCGAGCATCTCGCGACGCTGCTCGATCGACGGACGTGTCGCGACTTCGACCCCCGACCGGTCGACGACGCGGTGCTCGACCTCGTGCTCGCCGCCACGTTCTCGACGCCGTCGAAGTCCGACCTCCAGCAGTGCACGGTCATCTCCGTCGAGGATCCTGTACGACGCGATGCGCTCGCAGCACTCGTGCCCTCGATGCCCTGGATCTCATCAGCACCGCGCTTCTTGGTTTTCTGCGGCGACAGTCGTCGCATCCGTAAGGTCGCCGAACGCGCTGGCACCGGATTCGGCAACGACCACCTCGACGCGTTCTTGAACGCCGCCGCCGACGCAGCGATGCATTTGTCGAGCTTCATCTGGGCGGCCGAGACCGTCGGGCTCGGAACCTGTCCGATCAGCGTGTTGCGGAACCACATCGACGACGTGGCCGAGATCGTGGACCTTCCGGACCACGTGTTCCCGCTGTCGGGCATGTGCGTCGGATGGCCAAACGAGCAGCGCCGCCTGTCGCCTCGACTACCTCTGGCCGTCACGGTCCACCGCGACCGCTACGACGACGGCAACGACGCTCAGCTCATCGCCGAGTACGACAGACGGCGATACGGCGACTGGGTCCCACCGGTCGCGGCACAACCCGAGGTCGAACGGTTCGGCGCCGCCGAGACCTGGGGATGGTCGATCGACAAGGCGCGCAGTGTCGCGAGAACCGAGCGCGACCAACTCGCACGCTTCCTCCGCGGCGCCGGGTTCGACCTGCGCTGACGACACGCGTGTCGTCCGGCCGACCGACTTCGACTTGACCAATCTTTAGCGTTCTGCTAAACTTCTTGTTGGGAGCAGTCAGACCCGGCCGTTCCCACGCTCGAGATGGAGGAATACTGATGACCGACCTGCTGGACGATCCCCGCACGCACCTCGAACCGATCGACGAGAAGTCGGTGTGGTACGGGCGCGACATGGAGAACTCCGACGAGTGGATCGAGTTGTTGAGCGACGACGAGGTGGATGAGATCCGCTCCGCCGTCGCCGCGATCGATGCTGCCGGAAAGGTGATGTTGGACCTCAGCGTTCACGACTATCCGTTCTCGCCTTCGCTGGCCGGGCGGCTGGCGAGTCTCGGGGCCGAACTCGACCGGGGGCGTGGCTTCTGGTTGCTGCGAGGACTGCCGAAGGAAGAGATGACGAACCACGAAGCCGCTGTGGCCTTCTGGGGTATCGGCCTCCATCTGGGTCACCCCGTCTCCCAAAACGCTCGCGGTCACCTCCTCGGCCACGTGCTCGACGAAGGCAAGTCGATCAAGGAGCCGGGCACCCGCGGCTATCAGACCAGGGTCAGACTCCCGTACCACACCGACAGTTCCGACGCCGTCGGGCTGTTGTGCTTGCACGGCGCCAAAGAGGGCGGGTTGTCGTCGGTCGCCTCGACCACTGCCGTCTTCAACGAGGTGCTGGCCCGCCGCCCCGACTTGGCCCACCTCTGGTTCCAGGACTGGTACTTCGACCGACGCAACGAGAACCTCGACGGACAGGATCCTTTCTTCCGCACACCGCTGGCCACCTGGCACGAGGGCAGGCTGTCGGTCCGTTACGTCCGCGGATTCATGGATTCGGCTCAGCGACACGAGGAGGTGCCTCGCCGCACCGACGAAGAGAAGCAGTTCCTCGACCTCATCGACGAGGTCGCCACCGAACCCGGCGTCGCGCTCAACATGGACTTCCAACCCGGTGACATCCAGTTCGTGTGCAACTACACGACGTTCCACTCCCGTACAGAGTTCGAGGACTGGCCCGAACCCGAGCGACGGCGCCACCTCCTGCGTCTGTGGATCTCACTGCACGAGGCACGACCGCTGCCCGAGTCGTTCGGCCGCGGATCCGTGCTGGGCGAGAAGGGGCGTGGCGGGATCGCGCCGGTTCCCGGCGTGTTCGAGGCGGAGCATCGTGGCACAAACATCTGATGCCGATCACGTCGTGTGACGCAGTGCGTCACACGTCTGAGCAGTTGGGCTCGCCGTCGATTCGCCCGCCGTGTCCCGACCGCGCGGTCCGTGCTTGGCGGGCGCGGACTCCGGTAGTTTCCGATCATGCGACGTGCAGAGAACAAGGCAGATCACGCAACGCGGCTCGGCGATGAGTCGATCTGAGACCGAACAAATCCTCGAGGCTGCTGCCATCGAATTGTTGCGCCGCGACGGTGTGCTCTCTGGGATCAGTCTGCGCGAGGTCGCCGACACCGCTGAGGTCAACCGTGGCCTCGTCTACCACTACTTCGGTTCCCGCCAGGCGCTGCTGCGATCGGCGCTGCAGCGCGACGCTCGCCGGCGCCTCGAGCAGGTCCGCTCCGTCGGGCACCTCGCGTTTCCCGAAAGGGTGCAGAAGTTCTTCGCCCTCATGACCGAGCAGAAGGATGCCGTGTGGCTGATGACGCTGCTCGCGCTCGACGGAGACCCGGAGCTGAAATTGATGCCGCTGCGCGACGAGGTGGACGCTCGCTACGCGTCCGAACAGGCCGCCGGTGCCATCGCCGACGATCTCGACGTCCAGGCGATGCACGCGGCGTTCGTGTCGATGACGTGGGGTTACGTCCTGTTCCGGGAGATCGTCGCCGGCGAGTACGGACGTCCCGTCGACGAACTCGACGAAGGTGTCCAAGAATTGGTCGGCCGCATGCTCGGGGCGCTGACCCCGAACGACGAGTCTCACTCGTGACGACTCGCCGTAGTGGGCCGCTCGCCGGCGTCCGAGTCCTTGACCTGACCCGATATCTCTCGGGACCGATGGCGGGTCGCATCCTGGTCGACTTCGGTGCCGACGTCATCAAAGTGGAGGCGTTGTCCGGCGACGAGACGCGGCGAGTCCGCCCCTCGGTCGACGACGTCAGCGTCTACTTCGCCCAGGTCAACGCCGGCAAGCGTTCGGCTGCGATCGACCTGAAGCACCCCGACGGTGTCGCGGTGCTCACCCAGCTGGTCGAACACGCGGACGTGCTGCTCGAGAACCTGCGACCGGGGGCGCTCGACCGCTTGGGTCTCGACGCAGCGACACTCAGAGCACTCAACCCGCGTCTGATCCAGTGCTCGATCTCCGGGTACGGACATGACACCGGGTGGGCGCATCGCCGAGCGTTCGCTCCGCTCGTGCACGCCGAGGCGGGCACGATCGAGTTCGCCCAGCGCAAGCGCGGTGCGGACCGACCCGTGCCGGAAGTGCAGTCCCACGGCGACGTGGCACCGGCGATGTCGGCAGCGATGTCGGTGATGGCAGCACTGTACGAGCGCACGTCCACGGGCCGAGGCCGACGTATCGACGTGTCGATGGCCGAGGTGCTGCTGTTCGCCAACGAGTGGACCGCCGTTGACCTCACCGGATTCGACGAGGACCAGCTCTTCGGGGCGTGGAGCGGCCTGGTGGCCGAACTGTCGAGCGGCCGTGCGGTGACCTTCGCCGGGAACCCGGTGTGGACCTTTGAACGCTGGGTCCGCGCGATGGATCGCCCCGATCTGACCGACGATGCACGCTTCGCGACCAGCGAGGCCCGAATCGCACACCGCGACGAGCTCTTCGAGCTGTTGCGGGCGTTCGTGGCGACGTTCGACGACGTCGAGCAGCTTGAAGCCCATCTCGAGCCGTTCAACATCCCCGTCGGCGAGGTTCGCACGATCAACGAGATCGCTGTCAGCGACTGGGCCGCCGAACGCGATCTCGTCACCGAGGTCGCGAACGGCGTGCGGATTCCGAGTCGGATCGCCCGCTGGGACGGCGACGACGTCGGCGCCCGAGCCCACGTGCCCCGTGTCGGAGAGCACACCGTGGAGGTCCTCCGCGAACTCACCGACGTCGACCCGACGACGATCGACGAACTCGTCGCCGCCAGGGTCCTCGGTACGACGACCGCGACGGCCTGACCGCGGCACAGTGAGCGAGAACGGTCGTCGCCGCAGTTGCGGAGATCGGCGGGGCATGGCGATCTGGCAGAATGTCCGCGAGCATCGCGTCTCGTCTGGATCAGTGGGCGGCAGGCGGCAGGTGGCATCGCGGCGGCCGCCGCCAGCGGCATGTATCACCCGACGCCGGCGGCGCTTCTGCGCGACAGGGGCGACGCGATGGTCAGGGCCGGCTCGACATTGTGACAGCCACCTGGCCAGCAACGTCGATCGGATCGCGTAACGGGAAATGGCAGGCCGCGGTGTGATCGTCGCCGAACACCCGTGGCTCGGGTTCGACCTCGGCACAGATCTCCTGGGCGCGCGGACACCGGGTCCGGAATCGGCACCCGCTCGGTGGCCGCAAGGGCGACGGCATCTCCCCTTCCGGACGGACGCGTCGCCGTCCGTGCCGCAGCCGCGGGTCGGCGACGGGCAGCGCCGACAGCAAGGCAGCGGTGTAGGGGTGGGCTGGGTTCTCGTACACCTGCGTCGCCGGACCCGTCTCGCACAACTTGCCCAGATACATCACGCCGACGCGATCCGAGACGTGCTCGACGACGGACAGGTCATGGGAGATGAACACGTACGTGACCGACAGCGACTCCTTCAGCTCTGCGAACAGGTTGAGTATCTGCGCCTGCACCGATACGTCGAGTGCCGACACCGCCTCGTCGCAGAACAACAGATCGGGATCCAAGGCCATCGCTCGAGCGATGGCCACGCGCTGGCATTGCCCTCCGGAGAGCTCGTGAGGGCGACGACGCCCGTGGACGGCAGCATCGAGCCCGACGAGCTCCAGCAGTTCGGACACACGCTCCGACCGGCTTGCACGGTCGCCGACGTCGTGGACGGCCAGCGGCTCGGCGACGAGCCGCTCGACCCTCCATCGCGGATTGAGTGACGAGAACGGGTCCTGGAACACCATCTGGAGTCGCCGGCGAAGCGCCGTCCGTTCGGCCCCGCTGGCGGCGACCACGTCGATGCCGTCGAAATGCACCGTACCGTCAGTTGGGGGTGGCGCCTGCAGGATCGTGCGGACAGCGGTCGACTTCCCGCAGCCCGATTCGCCGACGAGTCCGAACGTCTCGCCTCGCCGGACGTCGAACGAGATTCCGCTGACGGCCTGGAAACGGTTGCGTTCTCCCCGAGCGCCTTTGGCCTCGTAGGTCTGGTGCAGATTCCGCACGGTGAGAAGTACGTCGTCGTTCAGCGCGGCTGTGCCCTCACCGGTCATTGCCGAGCTCCAACGGGAAGTGGCAGCGCCACTCGTGGTCAGCGCCTGCTCGGCTCAACCCCGGCATCTGCTGGCGGCATCGTTCGGCGTCACCGTCGGCGAGTTCGGCCACACGTGGGCAGCGCGGATTGAACGGACATCCCGTCGGCGGTGTCACCATGTCGGGTGGCCGACCCGGGATCGAGGCCAGACGCTCCTGATGCGCGTTCCGGCGCGGAATCGCGTCCATCAGTGCCCGGGTGTAGGGCATGGCCGTACTGTCGTAGATCTGGTCGGTCGGCGCTGACTCCACGACCTGTCCTGCATACATCACCGCGATCCGATCGGAATGCCACGCAGCCACGCCGAGGTCGTGGGTGACGAGGATCATGGCCATGCCCGTCTCCTCCTGCAGATCGGCGAGCAGATCGAGGATCTGCGCCTGGATCGTGACGTCGAGCGCGGTGGTCGGCTCGTCGGCGATCAACAGTCGGGGTCGGCAGGCGAGCGCCATCGCGATCATCACTCGCTGCCGCATGCCACCCGACAGTTGGTGCGGGTACTGATCTGTGCGTTCGCGCGCCAACGGGAGACGCACGGTGTCGAGCAACTCAACGGTGCGCTCGCGCGCCTCGCTCTCGGTCACGTTCTCGTGGGTGCGGATCGCTTCGATGATCTGGGCACCGATCCGCATCGTCGGATTCAACGAACGCATCGGATCCTGGAAGATCATCGCGATGTCGGTCCAGCGACGACGACGCAGCTCAGCGTCGCTCAAGGCGGTGAGGTCCTCACCATCGAAGAAGATTCCGGAGCTGTGGATGCGGCCCGGCGGTTGCGGGACCAGGCCCATGATCGCTCGTGCGGTGACGGATTTTCCGGAACCCGACTCGCCGACCACGGCGAGGGTCTCCCCGCGCCCGACGCTCAAGCTCACGCCGTTGACGGCGTCGAGACGACCTCGGTTCGTGACGAACGAGACGAACAGGTCGTTGACCCGCAACAGCTCGCCGCCGTTCTCCGATCGGGCGCCCGACGTTCCGAGTGCCATCGACGAGGTCGTCGTCATGAGACATCTCCCTTGTGGTTGAACCGGCTGCGGAGCGCGTCGCCGAGCAGGTTGAGCGAGAGCACGGTGACGAACATGAACGCGCCGGGCACCAACACCTGGTGCGCGCCCTCTTCGAGTTCGCCTCGACCCTGCGCGATCATGATCCCCCAACTCGGGTCGGGCGGGCGGATCCCGAGACCGAGAAAGCTCAGCGACGCTTCCACCACGATCGCCGTGCCGATCGCCACGAAGGCGTAGGCGAGCACCGAGATGGCGACGTTCGGGGCGAGGTGCCCGAAGATCACGTGCCGGGTTTTGGATCCGATCAATTGGCTCGCCATCACGAAGTCGCGCTCTCGCAGAGACAGCGTCGTGGCCCGCGCAATCCGGGCGTAGGCGGGCACGGTGACGAACGCGATCGCGATGATCACGTTGCGCACGCTGGGCCCGAGGTAGGCGGCGATGATCAGCGCCAGCACCAGGGCGGGAAACGCCATCACCATTTCCAACAAGCGCATCAGCACCGCGTCGACCTTGCCGCGCCGATACCCGGCATACATGCCGATAAGCCCACCGAGGACGAACCCGATCAGCACGGACGAGAACCCGACCAGCAGCGAGATCCGCGCGCCGTGGAGAACCCGCGCCAAGATGTCACGACCGAGGTTGTCGGTCCCCAGGAGGTGACCGTCGGAGAACAACCCCTGGTTGCGTTCCGACAGCGACTGAGCATTCGGGTCGGGGAGCCCGAACAGTGGCACGGCGATGGCCGCCACGGCGACGATCACGAGCAACGACGCAGGAATCCACACCTCGAGGCTCCGGAGGTTCCACCGCTTCGGTGCGTCGTCGGCGGGGCGTGCAGCCGTCGCCTCGTCGGTCACGACGAACTCGCGACCCTGTTCGGCGACGGCGGGCTCAAGAATCGGCGCCATAGCGGATCCTGGGGTCGAGGACGGCGTAGAGCAGATCGACGATGAGGAACAGCACCACGTAGGCGACGGCGACGAACAGCACCACACCCTGCACCATGAACAGGTCACGTCCGGCGATCGAGTCGATCAGCAGCCGGCCCAGGCCCGGCACGGCGAACACCGTCTCGGTGATGACCGCACCCCCGATGAGCGTGCCGATGTTGACCCCGACGACCGTGATCAGGGTGAACAGCGAGTTGCGCAGCACGTGGCGGCGAACCACCTGCTTGCGCGGGAGCCCCTTCGCGTGCGCTGTGGTGACGTACTCCTCCGAGAACGTCTCGATCATCTCGCTGCGCAGCACCCGGAAGTAGACGGCGATCTCCGAGACCGCCAGCGTCACCGCCGGCAGAAGGGCGTGGCGAAAATTCTCGACCGGGTTCTCGGTGAGCGGCACCCACCCCACCGCAGGCAGCCAACCGAGCCGCACGGCGAACAGAAAGATGAGCAGGATCGCTAACAAGAAGTTGGGCGTCGACAGGCCGCTGAGCGCCATGACGCCGATCGCACGGTCGGCGAGTGTGTCGCGCTTGGTCGAGGCGACCGTCGCCAACGGTACCGCGATCACGAGCGCGATCACCTGCGCGAGGAGCAGGATCTGGAGCGACACCGGGACCTTCTGCAAGATGGTGTCCGTCACGTCTTGACGACTGCTGTAGCTCACGCCAAGGTCACCGGTGATCGCATCACCGGCCCAGTCGACGTAGCGGACCACCAGCGGGCGGTCG
>JAWLFC010000016.1:0-30314 GCA_041685755.1 Ilumatobacteraceae bacterium | reverse complement strand
CCCCGCCGCGATGGCTTCCGGGGTCGCTTCCTCGCCCAGCAACGCCGTGGCCGGATTGCCCGGCAACAGGTTGAGAGCGAAGAACGTCAAGAGGCTGATCCCGATGACCACCGGAATAGCCTGAGCCAGGCGCCTGAGTGCATAGCGGAGCACAGCGTGATCCTTCCCTCCTGCGCTGGCCTACTGCTCGACCCAGATGGTGTGGGGACGCAGGAGCCAGTCAGCGATGGCCGGCACGCCGTTCACCTCCGAACGGGTGAGGAAGAAGCCGTTGAGCGCGTACACGAAGTTGTACGGGATCGCCTCGGCCAGCTCGACCGCTGCGTCCTGGTAGAGCGCCGTGCGGGTGTCGGCATCGGTCGTGATCCGTGCTTCGGTCAACAGGTCGTCGACCTCGGGAACCGAGAGGCGGGTGTAGTTGCGACCGCTCTCGGAGTGGAAGAACTGGTATGAGTTCAGATCCGGGTCCCACCGACCGGGCCAACGGAAGAGGATGGCCTCGAAGTCGGAGTTGATCGCCTTGTCGATCAGTGCGCTCTGGTCGAGCTGTTCGATCTCGACCTCGATGCCGACATCCGCCCACATCGCCTGCAGGATCTCACCGAGCTCCAGGTTGCTCGGCGTGGCGCTGATCGCCAACGTGAACGAGAGCCCGCCGATCTCTTCGACCAGCGCAGCGGCGGCCTCGGGATCGTAGAACGGATAGTTCGGTGTGTCGATGCCGAGGTTCATGGCGTCGGGAAACACGCTGGTTGTGTGTTCGTAGACGCCGAGGTAGATCTCCTCGTTGATCGTGTCCATGTCGCTCGCCAGGGTGGCTGCCGTGCGGGCTCGCACGTCGGTGAACGGGCCCTCCTGGGTTTCGTACATCACGAACGTGGTGCCGAGGCCTCCGAGTTCGACCACGTCGAATGCGTCATCGCTTTCGGCGCTGATGACGTTCTCAATCTGTGGCGTCTGCAGGATGTCGATGTCACCGGTCTGCAATGCTGCGTAGCGGGACTGGTTGTCAGGGATTGGCCGGAAGATCAATTCGTCGAGGTACGGCAACGGAGCGTTCCAGTAGTCGTCGAAGCGCTCGAGCACGATCCGGTCGTTGTCGACGATCTCGACGACTTGGAACGGCCCGGCACCGACCGGTTCGCCACCGAACGCCTCGCGGCTCGACGCGGCGACCGCTGTGGGCGACGCGATGAAGCCCGGGACGTCGGCTAGCACCGCGGTGAACGCGACGGACGGGTCGGTGAGCTGGAACGTGACGGTCAGATCGTCGGTCGCTTCGACCGAGTCGATGATCGCAACCTGTGCAGCACAGCGGCATGCGGTCTCAGGGTCCATGAGCCGCTCGAAGTGGGAGACGACCGCGGCGGCGTCCATCGTGGTTCCGTCGTGGAACGAGACGCCGTCGCGCAGCGTCACCGTGTACTGGGTCGCGTCGTCGCTGATCTCCCATTCGGTGGCCAGAGCCGGCACGAACTCGCCGGATTCGTCGACGGCGATCAGCGGGTCGTAGATGGCCGTTCCGACGTTGCGGTCGACGAGCGCACCCATGTCGGCCGGGTCGAGGGGCCGGGAGTTCGCTTCGAGACCCACGGTGAGCGATCCACCGTATACGGGTTCGCCCTCGACAGCCGGCTCCTCGCCCGCGGATTCGGTGGCGTCGCCGTCGCTAGCGGAATCTTCAGACGACGAGGAATCGTCGGCCGATTGCTCCGCTGCAGTGTCGTCCGAGGTCGCGACGTCGTCGCTGCCCCCACATGCGGCCGCCGAAAAAAGCGCGACGGCCATGAAAACGGCACTCGCTGTTCGTCGTTTCGACATGAATTTCCCCCGAATCTCTGGTTGCTTGGCCGACCCCCTGCCGGCCACTTATCGGAAATTAGCATTGTGCTAGCTCTCGCTGTCAACTCGGAGATTCGACGGGAGTTCGAGCGACGGTCCGGTCTTCGGCACGCTCGTGATCCACTCGTGGATATCTGGCCAACCCACCGCATCGGGGCGCCAACCAGCTCCTCGGCCGTGGCCGCTGGCATTGAGTGCGCCGTGGTCTACAACGAATTCGCGCAAGGCGGAGACTTCTCAGGCGCGAGCCATCGGATCGAGAGGTTGATCGACCTGGTGGACATCATCGGTGGTACAGACTGACCCATCCGCACGACCACGCCACGGCCCGGTCGGGACAATCTCCGGTCAAAGAAGAGCCGGAGTCGAGTGACCCGTCCCCGCGATGAGCGGCGGGCTCGCACACATCGCGCCGCCGTCGACATCTTGGGTTGTTGGCTCTTCAGACGACTATTGACAGCATCGAGGAGCGCGATGGTCAAGTATCGATGAGGCGCTCGTAGCGCTGTCTCGCACCCTGGCGCGTGATTCCGAGCTGCGCACCGATCGTGCCCCATGACAGACCAGCGGCCTTCGCTGCAATGACCGACGCCTCGAGTCGTTGCTCTGCGGCGCTACGCCCCGCTGCCGCAGCACGCAGCTCGTGGAACACCGCGCCATCGACCGGCTGCACGCGGCCTTGCTCGACAGCGTGATCAAAGGCAGCGACGAGAGCGTCGACCTCGGCGTCAGACAGGTCGCGGGGATGCTTCTTCGTGGTTGCCATCTCAAATCACAGCCAATCCAGATATTGATTTCGTGTTCGCATTGCACGAATTGCGTACTCGATGTCGTCGGCGACGACGATGCCGACCTCGATCAGGTTCCCGGACTGGTCCGGGCCTACCAGCATCACGAACTCGGTCTGGTCGTCCAAGCGGCCACCGGCGAGTGAGTTCTCAACGGCGTGGCGAATGTCATCATCAGAAATCCCGTGCCTGCGAGCACTCGCCACACCTCCACACCGACAAGGCTAGTTGTCAACGAAAGCAGTCGCAACGGCCAATACCGACTTCCAACGAACGGGTCGCTCAGGCCGGATCTCCGTCCGAACACTCCGATCGTCGTCGCAACACCGCCGGACTGCCACACATGATCCGGCCCCCTCGTAATCTCGGGCCAGAACGCTCCGGCTCGCGCTACAACGCCGGCGAAGTGTTTGAGGTCAGGCCCCCGATCGGATAGCGCATAATGCCCGTGGCTGGCTGGCAGACAATCGTCGCCCGGCGGGAGCAGTTGGGCTGACGCAGCTCAGTGGCCGATGCGAAGATGACGGCATGGTTCCCGAGCTGGACGCCAACCGTGCGCGCAGGTGGGCGCACGACAAGACGCCGCCCGAGTTTCGCGAGGACATGCGCGTCGAGGTGGACGAGACGCCGCGTGGGCTCACGATCCTCGAGTGCCGACCACCGTGGAGTGAGCTGATGGGTTCCGAGTGGACGAGGGAGCCCATTGCTCGGCTCACCTACTCGAAGCAGGCGGGTGAATGGACGCTGTACTACGCCGACCGCAACGAACGATTCCAGCGCTACTGGGAATGCGAACCGAGCGCGCACGTGGCCGACCTGCTGGAGGAAATCGACGCCGATCCGACCTGCATCTTCTGGGGTTGACCCGAATCCGAAACCCAGGCTCGCTGCCGTTCCACGCTTCCATACGTTGAAGACGTGTCCGTTGATCTCACCAAGCTGTCGCCGGCCGAGGAGGCCGTTGCGAAGACGTTGAGCGGATGGGGCGCGGAGTTGGACAACGACGAGAAGTTCTGGTGGATGAACTGGTCGATGATGATTCGCGACGTGGTCACAGCGATGCGCACGGGCGAGCCGGTGCTCTACGACGACGAGAACGACGACTGATCAACATCGCCACGAACGCTCGTTGAGCTTCATCCAGCCAAGCAGCTCCTCGCCTTCGGAAGGCATTCGACCGGATCCGGTCAGGAGATCGCACGCGGCTTGCGACGGGGCGACGAGCCGGAGGCCATCAACTGTGTCGGTGCGATCGAACACGACCGGATCGAACGGTTCGGCGATGAGCAGGTTGGCGCCGATGTCGGTCTCGTGGACGTCGAGGAAGCGCACTGCGGTGTCGACGTGGTCGGTGTAGATCATCGCCTGACGGGCCGGGCCGATGGGGGAGCGTGGTTGTGCGGCGATGGAACCGGTGAGGGCGTAGGGCCACTTCGCCTTCTTCAGCTTGGCGGTGATGTCCCCGAGTCCGCGTGGCGCGACGAGCTCGGTCACGACGTTCGACGACGTGAAAGTGTGGTCTTTGCTCCACCTGCGGATGCAACCGGCCCCAGTCGACGTCAGTCACGCGTCCGCGGGCATCTCGTGAGAGCAACGCTTCACGAGCGAGCAGGTCAATCACTCGGGCGAGAGTGGCCGGTGACACCTCGGCGCGGGCGGCGAGTTCGCGCACTCCGTATGGAGGACGGAAGTCGACGATGGCCCGCACTGAGCGGCCCGTGCTTCGACCGCGCAGCGTCTTGAGCGGTTGGGTGTCGGGCCACGGATCACGGTCTGCGCCGCGGGCGCTGACGAACACCGGTGGCTCGATCATCTGCAGCCGGATGTTGCCGGTCGTGTCGATGCAGCTGACGCCCCGGCCGGCGAGAACATCCCGGGTCCGCTCTCCGAGGTAGGGAGCAACGACGACCGAGCCGGCGGGATCGTCCAACGTGTCGACCAGATTGAGCACGTCGAGCGGACTGAGCGCCATCTTCACGACCACGTCCAAGTCGCGAGCGACGCCGTCCCACGGCTCGATGCGAAGGGTGATGTCGCGCCGGCGGCCGGACGGTCGCCCTGGAGCGCGCACGAAGCGACTTGCCCACTCCGGCGGCAGCTGCGCAGCGAGCACGTCCTCGACGATGCGAAGCGTCGTCGTCTCGGAGGGTCGAGCATTGCTTGCGATGGAAATCTCCTCCTCGCGAAACCCATAATCGATATTCAGAAAGTCGACTGTCTCAGAAAATCTGAGACAACGCGAGAAGTGAGACGTATCTAACGGTTTGTCTAACGGACCAGCTCACAGCGCCCGAAATTGACCGGCACCAATCGACACGAGAAGCCCGCGAAAGTCCTGGTAGATGGCACGAAACGACACCAATCGACACTGATCGATGTGGCCTTGCGACGGCTCATAACCCGAAGGTCGCAGGTTCAAATCCTGCCCCCGCCACCACGAAGGCCCTGGTAGATCGCAAGATCCGCCAGGGCTTTCTCGCGTCCCCTCGACGTGCCGCCGGCCGGTCGATGTACCACCGATCTACCAAGATCAGCCAAGGTTCGTAGCGCATGTTTGTTCCTCTGTTGCGCGGTGCGACTTTGAGATCGTCGTCGCATCTCGCGAGTTGCTCGTTCACGTTCGCAGGGTTGCAGCCACGCACGGGGCCACGCGTCCGCGACCCTGGCTTGGACAGGTGCTGTCCGATTGGGTCTGTCGAAGGAGGTGCCATGTCAGACAACAACGTGACTCAGTCGGCGGCTTCGGCCGACCAGACGATTGAGCAGATCATCGAGCGTTGCGAGCCGATGGGCAACCTCGACGACCTCGTGATCGACGATCTCTCCGAGGAGGAGGAGGAGGACAAGTTCTTCGGCATCCTCGAAGACGTCTGACGTCCCGATGGGCGAGGCAATCGTCGTCGACACGATGATCGCCTCGGCGTGGCTCGGTAAGCGCCAGTCGCAGCGCCGTGCACGCTGGGCTCCCGTGCTCGAATCCTCGGTTTGGGTGCTGCCGTTCGTGGTTGTGGCCGAGATGCGATTCGGCGCCGAAGTCGCAGCATGGGGCGCACGTCGCCGTGGCGCTCTCGATCGACTCGTCGACCGTGCCGGCGTCGTGTCTCCGCGTCGCGAAGTGACCGATGCGTACGTCGACCTCCGTGTCCTCGGCGAGGACGAGGCGCAGCACCATGGCGGGAGCGTAGTTCGGCACAACTGAGGCGCCATGAGCATGGGCGAGACGCGCTTGCCACGTTCGATCGCGTCGTCGGGTGGGTTCCCCTCAGCGAGGTCTGTCCTGGTCGCCGTGGGCGCTTCAGTCAGCCGAGGGAATCTGGGTGAAGCCGTAGCTCGGTGTGTCGTGCGAGTGCCGAGAAGTCGACGTCTGCGTGGAGGACCTCCACGCCAGTGCGGATGGCGACCGCACCGATCAGGCAGTCGATGAGCTTGCGGACGGTTTCGCCGCGAGCCCGGCACGAGCGATACATCGACGCGGCGGCGTCATAATCCGCGGGTGTCGTTGGCAGTACCGTGGTACGGGCCAGCAATCCGCGTAGTTGGGTCAGGTGTCGTTCGCTGCGAGCACCAGCGAGCACCTCCATGGATACGGCGTCACAGATCGCAAGGTCTGAATCGAGCAATCGGTCGACGGCCACACAGACCTCTGAGCCGGTGTCGCGCAAGAACTCGATCCACGCCGAGGTGTCGACGAGAATCACGCTCTGCTCGTGCGCATCTCATCGAGGTCGCCATCCCAGCCGGTTCCGCGCATCGCCCGAGCATCGTCGACATCGAGCGGCTCTCCTGCGACGTGTCGCAGCGCCATGTTCACCGCCTCGCGTTTGGTGCTGAGGTGGTAGCGCTCCATCACCCGCTGGCAGAGCTCGTCGTCGATGTCGATGTTAGTGCGTGCCATACACCAATGATACACCACGCAGGGTTGCTGAATGGACCTTGCTCTCAACGCCGACGTAGCGAGAGGGCGGACGGGCTCACAACCCGAAGGTCGCAGGTTCAAATCCTGCCCCCGCCACCAACGAAATACCAGGTCAGAGGCCCTTTCCGACGCACTCGTCGGGGAGGGCCTCTCGCCATTCCGGCGGCTCGTACAACACGAGCTGTTGTACAAGCCCCCGCCGCCGGCAGCCTCGCGGGCCGAGCTCGATGGGCGCTCGCAGAGGGCCACGTCCCTGACCTGGGACTTCGCGACCGCGGGATGTCCAGCCGCCGGCCTCGCTCGCTCGAGACGGCGTGACCTTCGGGTCGGAGACCCGAAGGAACGCGCTCGGCGCGGTCATGCAGATCTCGGGCGCTGTGTTGCTCAGGGCTTGATGCAGCGCAGGCGGAAGTCTTCGACGACGATGCCGTCGATCTTCTCGACGAAGTAGCCCTGGGCCTTGAACATCGACCCGGTGTCATCGCGCCACGTGTCGTGGAAGGCGGCTCGGGCCACGTTGTCGTTGAAGACGAAGTTCTCCTGACCGTTCCGCATCACGTACCCGTCGCTGGTGGTGCCGGTGCGGGAGAGATGGGCGACGACTCGGTCGCCGTGCACGTGCTCGCGGATATCGAGAGCCAGCGTGACGTCGTGCGCAGCGCCCGTGCAGGGGCCGGCTTGTGCCGCGCCGGCGACCTCACCCTCGTCACGCACCGGGCGGCGATGCCGTACACGAACGACTCGACCGGCGACGATTACGTCTGGCGCACCTGACCGCGACGCGTGCTGGTCTCGCCGCGGCGCAGCCGGCTAGTTCTGCATTCGGATGCCGGTTTCCCAGCGAAAGCCGATGCCGCCTCCCTGCCATACGCCTCCCGGCGCGGGATTAGGTCCGTGAATGTCGAGCTGCAGGGGGAGTTCGTGGCGGGGCGTCAGGAGATCGACGCCGCGGACCGTGCTGCGGTCCATGATGCGGAGACCTTGCTCGTCAGCCGGCCGGTGTGCCTCCGGCGCCGCTCGGTGTGCGACGGCGAGGTTGTCGATGAACAAGCAATCGTGATCGCGGTACTCGTAGGTGATCGTGTATCCATCGTGGAGCCCGGCGTTCATCAGATCGTTGTACTCGTGACAGAGCGACCGCAACTCGTCGGCGTCGAGCAGATGGAACCCCTCGCGGTCCGGCAGCTCCTCGAGGACGGCGCCCGTCATCCCGAGGTGCAACCACACGCATTTCCGACCCGATAGCGGATGGACATGGACGGCCGGGTGAACGACCCCACTATTGGAGTTGACCGACGACAACCGGCTCCAATAGTCCTGACGATCCTCGGAAAGTGCGTCGTGAGCGGCACCCTGATGGGCGAACGAGGTCCCGCCGCCGTTCTCGGCCGGCCGGACGATGTGGTACCCCGAGTGAGAGAACGTCGTCGAGTTGAAGCTGCCGTCGTTGTGCCATTGCGGCCCGACACCTTGGATGCCGTGCTGCGGATCGTTCGACAATCGGAAGATGTCACGGTTCTGGTCGGGCGTCGCCGGATGGACCCCGTGCGTACTGTGCAGTTCCTTGCCGCCCCACCAGCAACTGGCCCGGAGGAAGGCGTCGGGGGAAAGCTGCTCGTCGCTCCTGAAGACGATGAACCCGCGGTGAGCCATCTCGAGTTCGAGGGCCTCGACGACGTCCGCCGGTGGTGGGGCAGCTGCAGACAGGTCGATCCCGGACACTGCAGCGCCGATCGGGTCGAGGGCCTCGATCTGTCCACCGAAGCGCTCGATGAGCGCAACCCGGGATGGGTCGAGGTCGGGCACGGTCGCGGATGTCATCGTCGTGTTCCTCCTCCTTGCAGGAGCTCGCGGGGCAGGGCACCCACCGCCGGATCGCCGGAACCGTCTGCGGCGGACCCCTCCGGTTCGTCGGCGCGCTCGCGCCCGAGCCGACGATCGCCGAGCCGGCCACGGAAGCGATCGTCCCACCGACGGTCGAACATCGACAGTGCCTCGGCCGGCGGTCGCGCACACAGCCTCTCGTCACCGACGGTCACGACCAAACGGTGCAGCTTCGCCAGGGCGTCGTCGACCTCGAAGTCGATGTCTCGGTCATACGAGGTCCGGAACCATGTCTCGACCTCGGCGTCGAGATCTTCAGGGCTGATGCCGTCGGGTGCCCGAAGCAGGAAGCGGTAGGCGACGATGGCCTCGACGACCTCCGGTTTCTCGGCGGACGACAACAGGGTGTGAACCACACCTGCTCCGTCACCCAACGTGCGGAAGTAGAGGTTCTCCGAGAGCGTCTTCAGATATTCGACGCGCCGGTTCTTCAGCTTCGACCACTGTCTGAACAGAAAACCACCGAGGGTCACGGAGCCACCGAGCAGGATCACCAGCGCGGTTTGATCGAGGTCGGGCGCTTCCTCCCGAAAGCCGAGTGCGGCCGCCACCAACAAGAAGATGAGGCCCAACGTCGGCAGGAGCTTCGTGGCGAGCGCGGCGACGCCGGAGACGACTGCCGACACCCCGACGAGCATGGTGTCGATGAGCCGGAACCGGACCTGGGTGGACGGCAGCAGCACTTCGATGTCGGCGCGCGGAACGTTCTGGAACTGCTTGAGGGACACGTGTCCGGGAATCACGTTGCGATCCGCGGGATCGAGATCCGACCAGGGCAGCTCGCACAGTGCCGATGTCAGGTGCTCTGCGCGCTGGGGGACGAATCGTTCCCGTTCGGCCATGATCGTTCAGGCTAGGGATGGCTGCGCCGCGTCCACACGAGCTGAGCGGGAAGCGGTCGGCCGAGCCCGTCGTCGAGCACTGGTCCATCGGCGAGATTGATCGCCTCGCTCACGGTGGCGAGACGTCGGAGCGCGAGCGTGACCACGAGATGACGAGGAGGACTGGTGTCCGACGATGAGCTTCGACGGTGTCAGCGGATCCTTGACGGTGGCAGCGGTGCAGGCGGCACCGGCATTTCTCGATCGGACGGCCACCATCGAGGTTGCTGCTCGTCACGTGGCCTCGGCCGATGCGGAGCTCGTCGTGTTTCCGGAGTCGTTCGTGCCGGGGCTAACCGGACTGGGCGTGGTGGCGGTCCCCGATGAGCGACGGCGACTGGTACGCCCGGTTGGGCGAACGGGTGCCGAGAGCGGCGTCACGATCCAGATCCGGGGCGACGGCGACGAGTGGAAGAGCGACATCAGCCTTGCACGGAACGGCACGACGACCCAGGCGAGTGACGGCTTCGCGACGTCGCAAGGCGCCGATCTACTGGCAGCTCCAGGTCCACTCGAGGACCTGGGGCATGTGGCTGTACGTCCCGCGACTCTCCAGGGAGATGCTGTTTGCTGTCGTCCGTGAAGCGGAGCAGTGCCAGCGATTGGCGGAGCAGCGGATCGCAACATGGCAGCGGGAGTATGACGACGGCGGAGCTGGTCGGACCATCGTTGCGTTGACAAAGGAGCTCGATGCCGAACAGAAGCTCGCCAGGTCGGCGTCGTCGTCGGGGCGCCGTCGCAGCGCGGCGAGCCGATCTCGACCGCCGACGCGGAGCAGCGCCTGTTCGGGCTGTGCCTCGTGAACGACTGGTCGGCCCGTGACATCCAGGCCTTCGAGTACCAGCCGCTCGGTCCCTTCCTCGGCAAGAGCTTCGCCACGTCGATGTCGCCGTGGATCGTCACCCTCGACGCCCTCGAACCGTTCCGGGTGGAACCGCCGGTGCAGGACCCGCCGATCACCTCCGCACGACCGGCGCCACCGGTTTCGACCTCCACCTCGAGGTCGAACTCCAGGGCGACGTGATCAGCCGGACCTCGTTCGCTGACATGTACTGGACGCCGGCACAACAGCTCGCCCACATGACCACCAACGGCGCCGACGTGCGCGCCGGCGACCTGTTCGACTCGGGCACCGTGTCGGGGCCGAACCACTGCAGTTCGCCCGGTGAGCTGAGCAGGCCGGCGCCGTAGGCCTCCGACGCGCCGTCTACGTCGACGACCCTGAATTCGACGCCGAACCAGAGCACGTCGGCGACCACCAGGCGCACACCTCGTGTTCGGTCTCGGAGTAGTCGACGACCGCCGGGGGAGCATCGCGCCCTCGGCCGGGCGACGGCCTACTCCCGCCTCGACCGGCTCGTCGACACCGGCGTCACCTCGGGCTTCTAGTCGAAGCGCCGCACCCGCCGGCGGTGGTCCGTTCGGTTGTCGCCGTCGATCCGCGATCGCTTGGTGCCGGTGATCTCCTTCACCTTGCCGTCGTGTCCGGTGACGGGTTGCGCCTCGATCCGCGTCTCGCGTTCGAAGGCGTGCGACGTGTGCGTGTTGCGGTAGTAGCGCCACATCCCGAAGTAGACCGCCCCCGCCCCCGCCGGACCGAGCAGGAGCAGCCACGCCGAGCCCCCGTCGTCGTCGGCGGCAGCGAGGAGCTCGGCCAGAACGGTGGCGATCATCAGGACGCCACCAAGATGGCGATCATGAGCAGTTCGATGACGCCACCGACGACGGCGGCCGCGGCGAGCAACCTCGGGTGCGAGACCGGGACACTGCCCATGACCTCACCCGTCCGGCCGTTCACGGCGATGTAGTGCACCATGCCCTTGCCGCCTCGCTCGTGGTAATAGGAGTACAGCCAGACCGGCAGGTACATCGAGATCCAGCGCGAGCCGTGCACGTCGATCCGCTCGCGCTCCCAGCGCACGCCGCGGTCGTAACGTCCGACGCTCGACGCCACCTGCGACCTGGCGATCGACAACAACTGGTCCTCGAGTTCCGGCCGTACGTGGTCGATGTCCTGGTCGCGCTTCTCCGAGGTGAAGCCCGTGAGGTAGCTGGCGTTCCACTTCACCGCGTTCTCGGTGTCGAAGGGCAGGATCGTGTTGATGACGTTGTTGGTGTTGATCGCCGCGTTCATGTGCGCCCGCTCGGCCGACGACTCGATCGTCAGGTCGTCGACCGTGAAGTCGACGTGCCGCCGCAGGTCGTACACGTCGGCGTCGTAGAAGGTCTCCTTGTTGTCACCCGAGCCCCGTGTGTAGCGCCGTGTCTGGACCTCGCCGACACCGGCGACGTCGGCGCTCGCGTTGGCGTCGACCACCATGTAGGGCATGTAGACGCCGACGACGTTCTCGGGGCTGAACTCGCGCAGGAACGCCCGATCGGCGAACATGCGTCGTTTGCCGGCGAACTGTCGGATCCGCGCCATCGCGTCGTCGTGGGTGATCTTGAACGGCAACACCGCGTCGGGCACCGCGCCGTTCGGGACCTGTTCGTTCACCGTGAGCACGTGACGACACCAGTGGCAGCGGGCGCCCATCTGCTCGGCGGTGTTGACGACGACGTCCGCGCCGCAACCGGCGCACTTCATCGTCATGACGGCGTCGACGTCGGTGTCGATGTCGGTGGCGCCCGAGCCGACCACGGTTCCGCTCAGCGCGGTGAGGTCACCGTCGACGATCGTCTCGTCCAGGCGGGCCTCGGACCACTCGTGTCGACAGAACAGGCAGATCAGCATGCCCGCCGACGGCCGGAGCTGGATCTCGGTCGCGCCGCACCGGGGGCAGCGGTTGACGCCGTCGTCCAGCCGCTCGTTGCGGGTGTCGATGATCGGGGCGGCTGTCGGATCGGTCGTCGGGACGATCGGGGTGTCGACGAGCGGTGGCTGGTCGCCGTCCCCCGGTGGTGGCAGGCTCGTCATGTCGGAGTCCGGGCGCGCCGACTCAGAGCCCGAGCACCTTGTTCTTGGCCGCGTCGTAGTCCTCCTGGGTGATCAACCCGGCGTCGAGCATCTCCTTGAACTTCGTCAGCTGCGCCATCGGGTCCTCCGCTGCGGGCGCAGCCGGCGCCGCTGGTGCGGGCGCCGGTGCCGCTGCGGCAGCTGCCGGCGGGGGCGGGGGCGGCGTGCTCTGGGCGCCGATCCCCGGCACCGGTTGCTGCAGGCCGCCGAGACCCGTGGCCCCCGACGCGATACCCAAGCCGACCAGGCCGGCAGCGCCGGTGTTCTGACCCGCCGCCTCGAAACCCGAGGCAACCGACGCCTGCAGGTTCGAGTTGCCTCGTGCGCCCGAGAGTGCGTCGGCGCGCTGCACGTTGCGAAGCAGCTCGCGCGTCGTCTCGTCGTACTCGATCGAGATGATCGCGGTCGCCACGATCTCCAGGCCGCGCCCCGAGGCCCACTGGTAGTTCTGCTCGACCGCTGCCGACAGGCTGTGCGCGAAGCCGATCGAGTCCTGCTGGATCTTGGTGATGCGGTTGCCCTTCGACGGATCGTTGGTGTACATCGAGAACGCCGGGGCGAGCGAACCCACGACCTCGTTGAACAACTGCGACGCGGCATCGTTGTCGAGATCGGTGAAGTCGAACACCTGACCCGACTCGAGGTACTTCGCCGGCACCCAGGCCTTGATGAACAGGATCGGGTCGACGATCTTGAGCGTGTAGGTGCCCCGGGTGACGGCGCCGACCTGGGCGTTCATGTACGCATCGTCCCAGTAGATCTCCGACTGGGTGCCGAAGCGGTTGTTCGGCAGTTCCTTCAGGGTGACGAAGTAGGCACGCTGCTGGTTGCCCGGGCGGCCGCCGAACTTGAACCGTTCCCACGAGGTCGTGATCAGCGGGCTGACGATGCCGTCACCGGCGAAGATCGACTGCGAGTCCTGCGCCTCGCTGTTCCACTCGTAGGCACCGGCCTCGGCGGCGAAGCCGGTGATCGCGCCCTGTTCCATCAGCACGAGGCCGTACCCCTCGGGCACGATGATCCGGCTGCCGTTGCTGATGACGTCGTCGGACGCCCGGGTGTTCGAACCGCGCCCCGCGTTCTGGCCACGAGGCACCGCTGGGAACATCGCCGCCGTCGGTGCCAGGCCCTCGGGCACCGTGAAGAAGTCCTTCCACTGATCGGCCAACGTGCCGCCGATCGCGCCAACTGCCGCCTGAATGAGCCCCATAGGTCAGATTCCCTCTTCGTCGCCGGTGGTGAAGGCGTCAGCTTAGTGATCTCTCGCCATCCGGTCTCGCACTGCGCGACCCGATCGAGGAGATCCTCGCCGGGATCCGAACAGAGAGGGAGATCCGCGACTCTCAGCAGACGGCGGAATACGGGGGGCCGGTCGGCTGCTCTAGCGGTCATGGCTCGCTACGTCGTCCAGGTCCGCACGCGGATGCCGTCCCACGAGGCGTTCGCATACATGTCCGATCTCACCAACTTCGCCGAGTGGGACCCGGGCGTCGCTCGGGTCGAGCAGGTGGTGGGCCAGGGGCCGGGTTCCGGTGCCGCTTTCGACGTCGCCGTCTCGTTGCCGCTCGGCACGATGACCCTGCGCTACGAGACGATCTCCTACGACGCCGACGCCGACGCCGACGCCGCGACGATGACGGCGTTCGCCGAGAACCACCTGTTCACCTCCGAAGACACCATCACCGTCCACGCCGACGCCGACGGGTCGATCGTCGTCTACGACGCCGAGCTGAAGCTGAAGGGGCCACTCGGGCTCTCCGACCCGTTGCTCGGCCTGGCCTTCGACCGGATCGGCGATCGGGCCGCGGGCGGCCTCGTCGAGGCGCTCGCCGGTGAGCGACTGCCGGCATCCAGGTCGTGAACGTGCTGCATCGCGTCGACGTGCGGGCGATCGCCGATGCCGCCATCGAGGCGCCGATCGTCACCAGCTTCACCCGGTTCGGCTTCGAAGCACGACGGCGCCTGGCGGGGTGGACGCCGGTCGACGGATACGACCTCGCCGGGTCGGTGGTCGTCCTCACGGGGGCGACGTCCGGGCTCGGGCGTGCCGCCGCCGAGGAGCTCGCCCGCTGCGGTGCCACGCTCGTGTTGGTCGGCCGTTCCGCCGACCGCAACGAGCGCGTCGTCGCCGAGCTGAGCGCATCGACCGGCAACCACTCGATCACCGCCGTCGCTGCCGACATGGGTGACCTGGAGCAGGTCCGTCGCCTCGCCGACCGGGTCCTCGCCGACCACGACCGCCTCGACGTGCTGATCCACAACGCCGGCGCGCTGCACCCCGAGCGCCGGGTCGCTCCCGACGGCGTCGAAGCCACCGTCGCCAGCCAGGTCGTCGGCCCGTTCCTGCTGACGACGCTGCTCCTCGACCGGCTCGCGGCATCGGCGCCCGCCCGCGTGCTGACGATGGCGTCGGGTGGGATGTATGCCAGCGGGCTGCACGTGACCGACCTCGAGATGTCGCCGCAGGACTACGACGGCACCCAGCAGTACGCCCGGGCCAAGCGGGCCCAGGTCACGCTCAACGAGATGTGGGCCGAGCGCTGCGGCCACGTCGGCATCGCGTTCCACTCGCTCCACCCCGGCTGGGCGGACACGCCCGGTGTCGACGCCGGACTCCCCACGTTCGCCAGGGTGATGGGTCCGTTCCTGCGCACCCCCGAGCAGGGGGCCGACACACTCGTCTGGCTCGCCGCCGACGCGGCCGCGCTCGAGTCCAACGGGTTGTTCTGGCTCGATCGGTGCCCCCGCCCGACCCACCGGTTGCCGACCACTCGACGCACCGACACCGCGGATCGACGCGGACAGCTCTGGAAGCGGGTCACCGAGCTGGCGACTGGTCCCGAACGCCCGCTCGGGTCGTCGTCGTCATCGATCCGGGCGCGCTGAGTGCCGGAATCCGGTGCAGAACGCGCCCAGATCGGAGTTGCGACCCGATCGACGGGTGTCGACCCGAGGGTGTAGACACCACGTTGTGTCGTCGCGAGAGCTGGTCGTCCTGGGCACGGCGAGTCAGTCGCCGACCCGCGAGCGCAACCACAACGGCTACCTCCTGCGCTGGGACGGTGAGGGGATCCTCTTCGATCCGGGTGAGGGCACGCAGCGCCAGTTCCGCTTCGTCGACGTGACGGCGGCGGCGACGACCCGGATCTGCATCAGCCACTTCCACGGCGACCACTGCCTCGGATTGCCGGGCATGATCATGCGGCTCGCTCTCGACCATGGCCACCTCCCCGTGCCGATCCACTACCCGGCGGGCGGCGAGGAGTACTTCCAGCGACTCTGTCTGGCCACGGCCGGGCAGGAGGACACCGAGGTCATCGCGTGCCCGGTGCACGAGCCCGGCGTGATCCACGTCGACCGCGACTTCACCATCCGATCGGCCCCGCTGCGCCACAAGGTGGACACCGTCGGGTACCGGCTCGAGGAACCCGACGGCCTCCACTTCGTGCCCGACCGTCTCGATGCGTTCGGCATCGAGGGACCCTCGATCGGTCGTCTCCGCGAGGCCGGTTCGATCGTCGTCGACGGTCGAACCGTCACGCTGGAGGAGGTGACCGAGCCTCGGTCGGGCCAGTCGTTCGCCTACGTGCTCGACACCGGGTGGTGCGAGGGAGCGCTCGAGCTGGCCGCCGGCGTCGACATGTTGCTGTGCGAGTCGACCTTCCTGTCGAGCGAGGAGCATCTCGCCGACGAGCACGGCCACCTCACCGCCCGCCAGGCCGGCCGGCTCGCCGCAGAAGCCGGCGTCCGACTGCTCGTGCTGACCCACTTCTCGCCCCGCTACGGCGACGAGCGGCTCTTCGCCGAGGAGGCTGCACTCGAGTACGACGGCGAGATCGTGGCGGCCGTCGACTTCGACCGGATCCCCCTCCCGCCGCGCCGCTGATCGTCGGCCGGCGCTGTCGGCCGCCCTTGTCAGCCGCCCTTGTCAGCGACGTCTCGGTCGCCTCAGGTGAGGTAGGCGGTCAGGATGTCGCGCATCGACACGACACCGACGAGCTGTCCGGCGTCGTCGGCGACGAGCATGTGACGGAGATAGTTCTCCATCATCTCCTCGGCCACGGTGTCGACCGTCGAGTTGACGGTTGCCCACTTGAGGTGATCGCTCTCGATCTCCTCGACCGGCGTGGTGTCCAGGTCTGCTCCGAGTGCGACACACCTGACGATGTCGCGCTCGGACACGACGCCGTGGACGGCATCGGGGGTCCCGACGACCAGGAGGCCCACCTCGGCGATCTGCAGACGCTCAGCGGCGTCGCGTATCGACGTCGACGGGCTGACCATCGCGATCGAGTCGCTCATCAGGAGTTCGACGGACATGTCTGCGGCGCGAGGCACATCACTCACGGTCGAAGACTAGCTCCCGACCGGTCCAGCAGTTGAATGTCGACCGCCGGTCAGGGAACGTCGAAGGTGAAGGTGCGCTGGAGGAGGATCTCGCCCTCCCAGTTCGTGCCGGTCGCCGTGACCGAGATCGTGTCCCCGCCGTCGACGATGTCGAGCAGGCCGAACTGTCCGACCCCGTCGACGACGCCGTCGCTGTACGGGCCGCCCTTGATGCTGCCCGGACGATCGAGTGGCGCCGCATGGAAGACCGGGAACCCCGCGCCGCCCACGGTGGAGTAGTCGCTGTTCGATCCGTCGTCGAGCGCCAGCATGTGGGCGTCACCGCTGACCATGATCAGGTTGTCGACCTCGGCGGCGGCGATCGTGTTCGCGATCAGCCGGCGTTCGTCGGGGAAGCCGCTCCAGTTGTCGCCGCCCTCACGAGGCTCGGCGATCCACGGCACGGAGTTCACCCAGACGACGAGTGCATGCGTCGGGCTCGATGTCGTCAGCTCGTCGAGCAGCCAGGCGAGCTGGGACTCCCCGAGCATCGAGTCATCCGTGCGTTCCGAACGGTTGTCGGTCATCACGAAGCGCACCCGACCGATCGTGAACGCCTGGTTGATCGGAGCGTCGCCCGGCTGGACCCCGGCGTGGGGAACGATCTCCCGATACACCTGGCGGGCTGCCGGCCGCGAGGGCGAGGTGCCGTCGGAGTCGTTGGGGCCGTAGTCGTGGTCGTCCCACACGTAGGCGATCGGCACCTGGCGGTAGAGCGCTGCCTGGCCGGGTTCGGTGAGCAGCCGTTCGTAGGCGTTGCGGAATGCGTCGGGGGAGTTCCGGCCGATGTCCGCGTAGTGGATGTCGCCCATCTGGAGATAGACGAGCGGGTCGGCGGCGGCGATCGTGTCGAACACGCGGGCGTTCGACCCCACCCGGGCGCACGCCGAGAGCGCGACACGGAACGACTCGGCGCCGACGCCCGGTGTGCGGAACGAGCCGGCGCCGCGCGTGGTATCGGGCTCGCCGTCGACGACGACCGAGAACCGGTAGTTCGTCGATGGCAGCAGTCCCTCGGCGCGGGCCCGCACGACGCCGTGGGGGTCGGGAACCAGCGAGTCGACGACCACGGCCGGGCCGGCCTCGGGGCTCAGCAGCACCTCGACCGACGTGTCGGCGTCGGAGTCGGCGAGGCCGGCCACGATCGTGACGGCGTCGCTCTGCAGGCCACCGGTCCACACCCACACGACCCGATCGACGGGGAGATCGACGGCGGTGCTGTCCGGATGCGTCGGGCCGTAGTAGAGGTCGTGGACCCAACCGATCCCGACGGCGGTCGCACCGAGCAGGACGGTGGTGAACAGCGCGAGGCCGACGACCTCGCCCCAGGTCCGCTCGTGTTGCCAGCCCAGCCAGAGCAGGAACGCCGGCAGGAACAGCACGACGGTCAGCCCCAGAGCGACCGCCGGCGCGTACTGGATCGCGGCGAACACCCCGAGCCCGGCCGCAGCGAGAGCGATCAACACCGCACCGACGGCATCCCACCGCCAGGACACCAGCGCGCCGATCGAGACGAGACCGGCGAGCGCGAGCTGTGCCGGTGTCGTGATCTGCGGTCCGAACACCGTGCCCTCGGCACTCTCGGGTACGCCGACCGTCAGCGTCAGGGTGGCCAGCCCGAGCGCGGCGACGGCCGCGGAGAGGTGGGCGAGACGGCGGATCGTCAGGACCCGGTGTGGTGCGACGAGCACCGTTCCGCGTCGCCGAGGCTCGTGGCCGGTGGGCGTCCAGACACAGCCGCGGCACTTCGCATGCCAGCTGCGATGCTCGATCCCCCACCAACTCCCGAGCGCGATCGCGAGGCCGAGCAGACCGCTGCCGACGACGTCGGAGGGCCAGTGCGCTCCCGTGTACACGCGATGGATCGCGCCGGCGACGGCGACGAGGACGAGCAGCGCGCCCAGGGGCAGCCCGAGCCGTCGCCGACCCGTGATCGCAACGAGCGCGAGCGGCAGCAGTCCCGCCAGGGCGGCTGCTTGCAGGACATGTCCGCTCGGGAACGACGAGGTGAGGAGCTCGGCGGCGTCCGGTCGGGGCCGTTCGACGACGGCGCGGAGCGCCACGTGCAGGCCGATCGCCGAGACGATCGCACCGGCGAAGATGCCCGCTCCCGGTCGGCACCGCAGTGCCGCCAAGCCGAACACGACGGCGAGAACCATCGACACCTCGGTCGATCCCCAGGGATCGACGAAGCGGAGCGTGTCGAACACGTCGCGGGAACGGATCCAGGTCGAGACCGACTCGTCGAGGCCCTCGACGACGTGAGGCGACGAGCCGATCATCAGGGCGAACATCCCCGCCACGACCGCCGTGACCACGAACCCCGTGGTGAGCTTCCACCCCGGACCCCCGTCGCCGTCGTCGGTCGCGGTCGCGAGACGCAGGCGGCTCGCCGCGGCGCGCAGCCAGGCCGGCGGATCCGACCACCGCAGCCAGAGGGCGGAGCTGATGCCGGCGGCGAAACCGAAGGCGACAGCGAGGACGAGCGCGAGCGCCAACAGCCAGGCGATGTCCGAGACGTATCCGCCGACGCGGGTGTAGTTCAGGAACGCCCCGATCCCGATGTAGGAGGCAACGACGACGAAGCCGACCGCCCAGATGAAGTAGGCCGGCCTCGGGTGGAGGCCCACCGCGTCGGCGCGGTCCTCGTCGCTCCGGCCGATCGTGAACTCGGCGGTCGCCCGTCCGGACAGCTCGCTGCGGTGACGGCGGGAGCGGGCGCCACGCCAGCGCAGTGTGTCGCGGAGTACCTCCGCGAACCAGAAGAGGAGCCCGACCGACATCAGCGCCGGCACGAAGATGTTCAACCGGTCGAGTCCGAGCTCGCGCGGCGTCGGGCGGCGGGTCATCGTTCCTCCCGGCCAGCCGCCGCAGCATCGGGAGCGAGTTCCTCGTCGTGGACCACCACGATCCCGCTGTCGCCGTCCACCGTGAGCCGGCGTCCGTCGAGCGCGCGCACGCCGGCTCCCACGTTGAGCACGGCAGGGACACCGAGCTCCCGCGCCAGGATCGCCGCGTGGGAGAGCGGACCTCCACGTTCGAGGACGATGGCGCCGGCGTGGACGAAGGACGGTGACCACGACGCATCCGTCGCCTCGGCGAGCAGGATCCCTCCGTCGGCGAGCGCGTCGCCGGGTCCTGTCATGAACACCGCTCGGCCCGTGCAGCGTCCGCCGCTCGCGGCCCACCCCTCGAGCCGGTTCCCGGGTGGAAGGCGCGGAACCGGGCGGTCGGGACGTCCCCGGAATCGGATGGGCAGTGGTCCCTCGTCCTCGTACCGGCGCCTCCAACGGCGTCGTCGGGCGACGAGGCCGGTCGGAGGCCCTGCTCCCCTGAGTCCGGCCACGATCTCCTCGGCCGTCAGCAGATCGACGTCGGCGCGTTCTTCGAGCGCACCACGGGCCACGAGGCGATCGGCGAGTTCGAGATGGACACGGCGGACCTCGCCACCGAGTTCGAGCACCACCGTCTTGGTCTGCTCGCGGCGTCGCAGCTGCTCGACGGCTCCGGTGGCGGCACGCTCGAGACGCTGCCAACGGAACCATCCGAGCGGAGCGTCGGGGTCGAAGTCGGGCCCGAGTCGCTCGCTCAGGTCGTCGACGAGGTCGTCGCTCGAGTCGGTCGGCGTGGGCGCGTGCCGATCCAGCTCCTCCCAGGTCGGACCCGCGAACACCGCCGCCGATGCGTGGGCCGATGGCGGCGCGACCACGCCCGACCGGGAGGTGATCGTGCCGGCGAGGCGACCTGCCTCGGCATCGTCGACATGAGACGCCAGCGTGAGTTCGAGCTGGCGGTAGGCGGCGGCGGCTGCCGCGGCCGAGGCGAGTTCGGTCGTCATCGCCCGCACACCGAGGTCGACGAGCCGGAATCGGTAGCGGAGCAGGGCATCGTCGCCGAGGCCGGTGAGGTTCGGTCGCCGACGTCCGATCTCGTTCGCGGCGACGTGGACGATGTCGGCGTCCTGCGCGGCGCGATGCTGCTGGACGAGCACCCGCAGGTCGTGGCGGAGGGCCGCGAGTCGGCTCCCCGCCGGCTCGGCCGGAGCGACGGGCCGGCCCGTGCGTCGCGACCCGAAGTACTGGCGTTCGAGGTCCTCGGCGGCGCCGCCCGGCAGTTCCGACGCCATCTCGTGCAGTGCGGAGAAGTCGAGGGTGGCTCGTCCTCGGACACGCCGCACGAGCCCGGTCCTGCCCGCGTCGCCGACCGGGAGGCCGAGCCCGTCGAGGAGCGCCATGAAGGCGTGGTCGACGAGGTGCGAGTTCACCTGCCAGAGCAGCGGGGGGAGGACCCCCGGCAGCATCTCGCCGATGCCCGCGGTGGTCAGATCGGTGTCGCTGGTGGGCGAGTCGAACCCGTCGCCGTGGTCGCGTCCCGTCGTGGTGATCGGTCGTGCCTGGACGACCCACAGGACTCCGTCGGCCCACGCCCACTCGACGTCCTGCGGGGCACCGGTGAGCGACTCGATGCGAGCCGCCTCACGCAGCGCGGCTCGGATCTCCGGCGGGGCATCGGGATGCTCGGAGAACGGATCGAGCAGCCAGGCGTCGGGCGTACGTTCACCCGAGACGAGCGTCTCGGCGAGCCCGTCGACGGCCTCGACGCGCGCCCGTCCCGACTCGTCGCCCGGATCGACGGTGAAGGCGACGCCGGCGCGCTCGGCCGGGACCATCTGCATGACGACGACCGCCATCGCCACGTCGTGGTCGTCGATGCCGAGCGCGCTGCGATAGGCCCTCGCCTGCGGATGCCACAGCGAGGCGAACACGGACAAGATGGCCGTCACGACGGCCTCGGAGTCGTCCGGGTCGACGTCGAGCACCGACCGGTAGAGGCCGGCGAACGAGGAGTGGGCAAGGTCCTCGACCGTTGCCGACGAGCGTACGGCCAGCCGGTGCCCGGACCCGATCGCCCGCCCCAGAGCGACCATGTCGGAGCGGACAGCATCCGGGGGTCGTGCCCGGCAGAAGACGCGATCGATCTCCTCGATGTCGTGGTCTCGGCCCGCCACCAGGTCGGCGACCAGACGGGCCGGCCCCGGCTGGGTGGCGACCGCGTCGTAGGCCTCGGCGGTGACCACCCCGGTGTCGGGGACGCGTATGCCCCACCCGATCAGCCGGTCGAGTGCAGCCCCCTTGCCGCCGAGCGACACCGGATCGGGGCACGTGCCGTCGAGCACGATGGTGAACGGGACCGGTCCGGAGCCGGTCACGGATCGGCGTCCCGCTCGTCGACGTCGGTGAACCCTGCCCGATACGCGCTGATCGCCCGATCCACCACGGCGTCGATCGGCTCGCCGCCGAGCGCCGCCTGGGCGCGAAGCCACGCGACGAGATCGCGTCGGATCGGCACGGCGGGTCGACGGCCGACGAGTCGGAGCAGCAGGAGCAGCTGCAGGGCCAGTGCGACGCCGAACACGGCCAGGAAGTCCCACTCGCGGCTGACGATGCTGTCGATGGCTCCGACGGCCAACACCAGCGACGTCACGAGCAGAACGGCACGGTTGAGTGTGGTTGGTGCCATGGCGCGCGTCTCCTTGGTCGTCCGTTTCCAGCTTCGAGCGGCGGCGTCGTCGCCGCCAGGGGCGAAGGTCGTCGCTCGGACCCGGTTCGCCAGCGCGAGCAGTGACGTAGTTCCCTGAACAGGCTCCCGATGATCGGGCAGGGTGGAGCCATGACAGGCGAGTCGGACGGTGAGCGGACGGTGGTCGTCGGCATCGACGGTTCGGACGGTTCGGCCGCCGCTCTGCAGTGGGCCGTCGATCATGCCGATCACCTCGGATCGATCGTGCCGACGATGGCGTTCGTGACCGGCCTGTACGCGTACGGTTTCGAGCCCGACGACGAGAAGTCGGATCGCGGAGGGCCCTATCGCCAGGAGGCGGTCGAGCGGCTCGGTACGTTCCTGCAGGAGTACCAGCCGTCCCTCGTCGGCGCCGGCTCGGTGATCGAGGGTCGAGCCGGTGCGGCGCTGGTCGACGCAGCCGTCGACTCGGAGCTGCTCGTCGTCGGGACCCGTGGATGGGGTTCCCGGGTCGACCTGTCGATCGGATCGGTCGGTGCCTACTGCGCCCGCAACTCCAGTGTGCCGGTCGCCGTGGTCCCACCTGTCGCGCCGGCGGTCCACGACCACCTCGACGTGGTCGTCGGGCTCGATGAATCGGAGCACGCGATCGATGCACTGCGCTGGACGCTCACCCACCTGCGAGGTGATGCGAACGTCTTCGTCGTGCGGGCCGACGCGAACGGGCCGATCGCCGGTGACCCGCTGGCGCCGTCGCCGGAATCGTCCGAGCTGGCTGCCGGCCGGGAACTCGAGCTGGCCGTGGCGCCGGTGCTGGAAGAACTCGCGCCTCGTCCAGCGGTCGAGCTGGTGGTCGCTCCCGGCGATCCCCGCGAGATCCTGCGCACCGCCGCCGCGGATGCCGATGTCCTCGTGATCGGCTCCCGCGGGCACGGGGTGTTGGAGCACCTGCTGCTCGGATCGGTGGCATCAGCGCTGGTCCACCACCCGACGATCCCGACGATCGTCGTGCCCCACCGTCACGGTCCGAGTTGACGATCCGCCTCGGGGTCGAAGTGGCTCGGGTCGATGGCGATGAACGTGGCCGACGACCGTGCCAGGACCTGGGCGGTCGCGGTGACCGTCAGCTCGCCGGTCATGTACAGCTTGCGGCCGTCGCGGCGATCGAGCCGGGTGCGACACGTCAGCGGCTCTCCGATCGGCACGCCGGCCTCGTAACGCAGCCAGAGCTCGCCGGTGAACGCGGACTGGGCGTGCACCTGGAGCACGAACCCGAAGATGTCGTCGAACAGGGCGGCCACGATCCCGCCGTGGCTGCGACCCGGAGCCCCTTCGTGACCGGCGCGCAGCGTGAGGGTGGCGACGGCTTCGTCACCGTCACGCCTCACCTCGACGTCGAGCCCCCAGGGGCTGGAGCGTCCGGAGACCGGGCGTTCGTCGTACGACGTCATCACCGATCCGTCGGCCTCCGGTGCGTCGAACTGGCCGTCGCGCCTGACTTCGCTGCGGGATCGGATCGGGCCGCCGTCGAGTCGGCGCGTCAGGTCGTCGAGCGTGCGCGTCACGTCGTCGAGCAACTCGACGGGCACGTGGTGTCCCACCAGCGCGTGGCCGATGTCGCGGATCGCCCGTCCCGCCTCGGCGCGGGCCTGCCCGACCTGGTCGGGGTGATCGTCCTGGGCGACGTGAACCAGCGGGTCGAAGTGGGCATCGGACACGGCGCCGACCCTACGTATGGCGCGGGTCGGCGGCGAAGCGCAACGGCCCCGGGTCGGAGTCGGCCGGCGCGCCCGGCATAGGTTCTGGACATGACCGACCGACGTCCCGCCGTCTCACTCGCCGCCGTCGCGGGCAAGCGGCGCCGGACCGTCGAGCTCGCCGCGGAGATCGAGCAGCGTGGCTTCTCCGGCATCTACTGCCCCAGCTTCGGCGACGCGATGGGCTTGTGTCTCTCCATCGCCCACGCGACCAGCACCATCGAATTCGGTACGTCGATCCAGCCGATCTACCTCCAGCATCCGGTGGCGCTCGCCACCTCGGCGAGCTATCTCCACGAGATCGCCGAGGGCCGTTTCCGCCTGGGTGTCGGCGTCACCCACGGGCCCGTCATCCAACGCCTCGGCGTCGACACCGGCACGCCCCTGAGTGACATGCGCGACTACGTCGACACGTTGCGCGCAGCCGGCGAGTCGATGGGGGGTCTGCCACCGGTGGTGCTCGCGACGCTGCGCGACAGGATGCTCGAACTGTCGGTCGAGGTCGGCGACGGTGCGGTGTGGGCCAACGCGTCGCTGAGTCGGATGGCCCATTCGTTGTCGCTCGTCCCGGACGAGCGGCTGGCCGAGGGCTTCTCGATCGGCAACATGATCCCGACCGTCATCGACGACGATCTCGACGCCGCCCGGGCGCGCAACCGCAGGACCCTGCAGGGCTACGTCGCGCTGCCCAACTACCGGAACTACTGGATCGAGGCCGGCTACGAAGCCGAGATGGCAGCCGTGCAGGCCGGGTTGGCCGCCAAGGATCCCGAGGCCGTGCTCGATGCCATGAGCGACCGATGGCTCGACGACTGCACGCTGTCGGGCCCGGTCGACCGGGTCCGTGACGGTGTCGAAGCATGGTTCGATGCCGGGGTGACCACGCCCATCCTGGTGCCCTCGTCGACCTCGGGCGGCCAGGCCAAGGCACTCACCGAACTGTTCGACGCATTCAGCTGACACCATCACCCGAGGAGGATCGACATGGACAACCCGAGCGACGTGGTCGCCGCATTCATCGCCGCGGTCGAGGCCAAGGACGTCGACGCAGCGGTCGCGCTGCTCACCGACGACGTGTCCTACGAGAACGTGCCGGTGACACCGGTCGTCGGCAAGGAGGCCGTGCGGTCCACGCTCGAGGGGTTCCTCGGGCCGGCTCGTGCCGTCGACTGGCCGGTGCTCCGCGAGGTCGTCGTCGGCAACGTGGTCGTCAACGAGCGCCTCGACCGGTTCGAGATCGGAGACGGTTGGCTCGAGTTGCCCGTGGCCGGGTTCTTCGAGGTCACCGACGACGGCCTGATCAGCCGGTGGCGTGACTACTTCGACATGGCGACCTACATGAACCAGCTGTCCGCCCTCACCGGGACCTGACGACCGCCCAGACCGTCTTGCCGTGACGTGACGGTCGATGGCCCCACGCCGTCGCCACGCGGTCCACGATCCGCAGACCGAAGCCACCGTCGGGACCAGCCGACGCGCGCATCTGCGGCGCCGCAGGGGCAGCGTCGTGGACCTCGATCCGCACCTCGCCGGGCCATGACCACAGTTCGACCACGCCGTCGGTTCGGGCATGACGCACCACATTGGTGACGAGCTCCGACACGACCAGCTCGACGTCGTCGGCGAGCCCATCGGACACGTCGAGGTCGTCTGCGAGCGCCCGGCGAACCGAGCTCGCGGCCGCCGGCGAGTGCACGAACTCGATGCAGATGTCAGGTTCGGAGCGTCTCATCGAATGTGCTGGAACGTCAGCCGCCACCTCCTCCGTCTCTGTCGTCGACCACGGAGGGAGTTCCCATCGCAGCCAATCGCAAACGGTTCCCCTGGCAGCGCATCGGATGGGCGGATAGGTTCCACACCGGGTTCGGATGCGGGCGCAGGACGACCACGAGGAGATCGATGAGCGCTGATGCGCCAGGACTGCCCATCGGGATGTTGGCTCGCATGGTCGAGCGCGCACCGGTCGGCATGTCGGTGCACGACGCCGACGGCCGTTGCCTGGTGATCAACGAGGCACTGGCCGAGATCAACGGCGTCCCGGCCTCCGACTGCGTCGGGCGCACCGTGCGCGACTATCTGCCGGCGCTGGCGCCCCGGCTCGGGCGGCTCTTCGAGCAGGTGATGGCCACGGGCGCCGAAGTGCGCGCCGAGGTCCACGGTGAGACACCGGCGGCCCCTGGTCGCCCCCGCTGGTGGGCCGTCACGTTCCGGCCCATCGAGCTCGGTGAGGCAACGACCGGTGTGGCAGCGGTCGTCGAGGAGATCACCGAACGCAAGGCCGCCTTCGACGCCGTGACGGCCAGCGAGCACGAGTTGCGTGAGGTCTTCGAACGGATCGACCAGGGATTCTGCGTGTGCGAGATCGTCGTCGACGCCGGCGGCGACCCCGTCGACTACCGCTTCGTCGACGTCAACGCGCTGTTCGAGGAGATGACCGGGTTGAGCGACGCGACCGGCCACACGGCGTTGGAGCTGGTCCCCGACCTGGAGCCCCAGTGGATCGAGGCCTACGGACGGGTGGCGCTCGCCGGGGAGACCATCCGGTTCCAGCAGGGGTCAGAGGCGATGGGTCGCTGGTTCGACGTGTTCGCCACCCCCCTCGCCACGCCCGGCCGGTTCGCCATCGTGTTCCGTGACGAAACCGCTCGCCGTACGGCCGAAGCGGTCGAGTCGGAGCTGGCGCAGCGCTACCAGGCCATGGCCGACGACCTCCCGCTGATGGTCTGGCTGCACGGCCCCGACGGTCGCCAGGAGTTCGTGAACAACACCTACTGCGACTACTTCGGCGTGGCACGCGAGCAGATGGTGCGCGACAACTGGCACGTGCTCGTCCACCCCGACGACGTCGATCGGTACACCGACGGCTTCGAGCGCGCCGTCGCCGAACGCATCGAGTTCCACCAGCAGGTGCGGGTGCGCGACGGCAGCGGGAGGTGGAGATGGCTGGAGTCGTGGGGGACTCCTCGCTTCGGTCCCGGCGGCGAGTTCCTCGGGCACCTCGGCGCCAGCGCCGACGTCACCGAACGGGTGAACGCCGAGACCGCGCTGGTCGACGCCGAACAGTTCCTGCGACGTGTGCTCGACAGCCTGTCCACCTTCGTCGGGGTCCTCGAACCCGACGGCACGGTCATCGAGGCGAACCGGGCGCCCCTCGAGGCGGCCGGGTTGACGATCGACGACGTGAGAGGCAAGAAGTTCTGGGACTGCTTCTGGTGGGGCTACGACGACGGAATCAGCGCTGAGCTGCGCCATGCCGTCGAGCTGGCCGCGGCCGGAGAGCACGTCCACTACGACGTACCGATCCGCGTCGCCGGCGACGAGCGACTGTGGATCGACTTCCAGATCGCACCGTTGCGCGGTGCCGACGGCACGATCACCCACTTGGTCCCCTCCGCCCTCGACATCACCGAGCGCATCGAGTCGGCGCGCGAGCGGTCGCGGCTGCTCGTCGCCGAACAGGAACGCCGACGCCGAGCCGAACTCCTCGAGGAGCACGCCGCCGACCTGACGGGGGCGGCTGACCCGGTGCAGGTCTCGACCGTGACCGTCGAACACCTCGAGCGTCACCTCGACGTCGCCAGCGTCGCGGTGATCAACCTGTTGCGCTCCGACGGGGCGATCCAGCTCGTCGGTGGTCCGATGCTGCGCTCCGATCTCGTCGGCGACCGGCGCAGCGTCGCCGACGACATGCCCGGCGCGGTCGCCATCGCCTCGAACGAGGTCGTCCGGTGCAACGACCGCCGCGAACTCCGCACGCGTTTCGCTCACCTCGCCGACGCCGTCGAGAGCTACGGACTGCAGAGCCTGGTCGCCCTGCCGCTGCGTTCGGCCGATCACACGGCGCTCGGCGCGCTCGTCGTGGGGTCTGCCGACGCCGACGCCTTCCACGCCTCGACGCTGTCGCTGGTCCACGGCCTGGCCGAGCAGACCGGGCTCGCACTGGAGCGCTCGCTGCTGCACGAACAGGTCGTCACCGCGCACCGACGAGAACACGAGATCGCCATCCGGCTCCAGCGGGCGTTGCTGCCCGACCGCCTCGTCGAGCACCCGGCGGTGTCGATCGCCGCCCACTATCACGCTGCGGGTGAGCAGCTCGAGGTGGGCGGCGACTGGTACGACACGTTCCGGTGGCCGTCGGGCCACATCGGTGTGATGGTCGGCGACGTCGTCGGCCACGACCTCGAGGCCGCCGCCGCCATGGGGCGCCTGCGTGCCGCCGTCGCCGCTGCGGCGCCCACGCTCGACCCCGATCCCGCTGCCGTGCTCGACGCCCTCCAGCGAGTCGCCCGAGGCCCTGACGGCACCGCGTTCGTGACCGCCGTGTGCGCCGTCGTCGACCCGGCGACCGGGAGGCTCCGCGTCGCCCTCGCCGGCCACCCGCCGCCCCTGCTCGTGCGCGAGGGCGCCGCCGACTGGCTGGAGGCGGTGCCGGCCCCGCCCCTCGGCTCGCTCGATGTCGCGCTCGGCGAACCGCTCGAGGTGCAACTGCAGCCCGGCGACCTCGTCGTGCTCTACACCGACGGTGTCGTCGAACGGCGCGGTGAACCCATCGACGACGGCCTCCGACGACTCCGCGAACACTGTGCCCGGTGGAACGACGCCGAGCTGAGCGCCCTCGTCGAGGAGCTGACCAGTGCTGCCGCCGACGACGACAACGTGGCGCTGGCGCTCCGCTGGCGACCGTCCGACGGCCCCGTCGACGGCTGACGCGCTGCTCGTCGCCGTCGGGCGTGACCCGTTGCGACCTTGTCCCCTGTTTGGCGACCGCGCTTCGGGGCTACTGCTGAAGAGGAAGTCGACGTCCCGAGGAGGTTCGCGATGAGCACGAAGAGGGTGATCGCACTCGTGATCGGCGTGGTGATGATCCTGCCGGCGCTGGGGATGCTGCTGGGTGGTGGTGCCCTCGCCCTCGCCTACGCCACCCAACGCGACGACGACGGGTTCTTCGACGTCACCATCGACCAGCTGCAGTCGCCGACGGCGGCGATCACCGGTGAGGACGTGAGGTTCGCGACCGATCCGGGCTCGCCGGACTGGTTGATCGACGTCGTCGACCTCGACGTCCGGCTGCGGGCGACAGCCCTCGGCTCGGACGACGCCATCTTCGTCGGCATCGCCCGGCAGGTCGATCTCGACCAGTACCTGTCGGGGATCGCCCACGACCGCGTGACCGAGATCGACGACGGCGTGCCCGTCTACCGACTCGTCCCCGGCGAGACCGACGCCGCCCCGCCGCCCTCCGACGCGACCATCTGGGTCGCCCAGGCCGAGGGCACGGGCACCCAGGAACTCACCTGGGAGCCGACCGGCGGCCGGTGGGCCGCGATGGTGGCGAACGCCGACGGATCGCCCGGGCTCGCCGTCACGATGGAGGTCGGCGCCAAGTCGGGTCTGATCCTGCCGCTCGCCATCGGGCTGGTGGTGCTCGGCCTGATCGGCGTGGTCATCGCCGTGGTCCTGATCGTCTACGGCGCATCCGGCGCCCGCCGCCGCGAGACCACCGACGGCGGCCCCGCAGCGCCGCCGGCGACGCCCGGCGTCGTACCCGCCGATTCGAGCGACGCGTCGGCTGGCCCTACGGCACCGCTGCCGCCGCCCGAGTCGGCGTCGTCCGCCGACGCCGACCGAACGACGAGATGATGACACCCGTACCGGGCCGGGCGGATCACGTCGCCGAGGAAATTCCCGTGACGACCGTTTCCGACACCGCACCGCTGCACCGGCGGACCGCGGCGAACGTCGAACGCGCGCTCGGCGTCGGCGTGATGCTGCTCGGTGTCCTGCTGGCGTCGAACTCGCTGCTGGGGCCGTTGGCGTTCGAGGTCATCGAGTACCGATACGGCGAGTCGATGATCAACCAGGCGATCGGTCTCGACGCCGTCGCGCTCGGCGTCGCCTTCCCCCTGGCCGTGTTCGCCGGGATCCTGATCCGGCGCAGGCACGTCGCGGGACCCGTTCTGGCGTTCGCCCCGGCGCTGTTCGCCGCCTACATGATGCCGCAGTACGTGATCGGCCCCGACTACCTCGGGCTTCCCGGCAACAACGAGGACTTCGCCCTCGCCCACATCGCCGTCTTCGTCCTCGCCGTGGCCGTGGCGATCGGGGCGTGGCGGGTGATCGACCCGGCGCGTCTGCGCCCCGACAGCCGTCGCAGCGATCTCCGCCGTTCCTGGGTGTTGATCGGCGTGGCGGCGTTCATCGGACTCGGTCGGCAACTGCCGGCGATCCTCGGCGTCATGGCCGACCCCTCGCAGAACGACTCGTTCCAGGACAACCCCACGGCGTTCTGGCTGGTGGTCTTCCTCGATCTCGGGGTCGTCACACCGGCCGCGTTGGCGGCTGCCGTGGGCCTCCAGCGAGCGGCGACGTGGTCGCGGACCGCGG
>JAWLFC010000102.1:9056-10578 GCA_041685755.1 Ilumatobacteraceae bacterium | reverse complement strand
GCCGAACAGCGGGATGATCGCCGGGAGGTCGGCGACGTCGGGTTCGATCGCCGAGATCGCCAGCCCGGCGAACAGCGCCGCCGCCGGCCCGAGCCCGACCCCGCGGATCTTGATCCGCCCGGCGGCGGCCCCCACCGCCACCACCACGAACAACACCAGGAGCGGATCGGACGTCAACACTCCCACCTCGCGTGTTTATCACCCCTCCTGCCCGTCCGGACCCGACCCCGACGCGCTCCTGCCCGTCCGGACCCGACCCCGACGCGCCGGTGGGGCGGTTGCGCGAATCGGGGGGTGGCCGTAGCCTTGCAGGGTCCTCTCATCGGATCTGTCGCGAGACGCATCCGGTGTACGGCGGGCGGGTCGCAACCCGCGATCACGTCCAACCCACCCCATGTCGCCGGCTCCGAGTTGTCGACACGACCCGAACGAACGAGGTCCCATTCGTGCCAACCATCCAACAGCTCGTCCGTCAAGGTCGCAGCTCGAAAGTCACCAAGAGCAAGACGCCGGCGCTCAAGGGCTCGCCCCAGCGCCGCGGCGTCTGCACCAGGGTGTACACCACCACACCGAAGAAGCCGAACTCGGCGCTGCGCAAGGTCGCCCGAGTCCGCCTCAACTCGGGCATCGAGGTCACCGCCTACATTCCCGGTGAGGGCCACAACCTCCAGGAGCACTCGATCGTGCTCGTCCGTGGCGGTCGTGTCCGCGACCTGCCCGGTGTGCGCTACAAGATCATTCGCGGCGCCCTCGACGCCGTCGGTGTCAAGAACCGCAAGCAGGCCCGCAGCCGCTACGGCGCGAAGAGGGAGAAGTGACCCCGGATGCCTCGTAAAGGTCCCGCCCCCCGCCGCGAACTCGTCGCGGATCCCATTCACAAGTCGGTGCTCGTCACCCAGATCGTCAACAAGGTGATGCTGCACGGCAAGCGCACCGTCGCCGAGAAGATCGTCTACGACGCGATGGACATCATCCAGAGCCGACTCGACGGTGACGACATGGCGATCGACACCGTCAAGCGTGCGATCGAGAACGTCAAGCCGCCGCTCGAGGTGCGCAGCCGCCGCGTCGGCGGTGCCACCTACCAGGTGCCGGTCGAGGTGCGTCCGCGCCGGGCGACCACCCTCGCCATCCGCTGGGTCGTCGACTACGCACGCGCCCGTCGCGAGAAGACGATGGCCGAGTGCCTCGCCAACGAACTGATGGACGCCGCCAACGGTCTGGGCGCCGCGATGAAGAAGCGCGACGACATCCAGAAGATGGCCGAGTCGAACAAGGCGTTCGCTCACTACCGCTGGTGAACGCCGACCGCTGAGGCGGTCACCCACGAACGCGAAGGAGCCCGGGCCGAACGGCCCGGGCTCCTGTCGTTCGTGGGACTCGCCGGTCAGCTCGAGCCGGGGCTGTCCACCGAGCCGACGCTGGCGGGTGACGCCACGCTGGCCGGGCTCGCCGGCGACGCCGGGCTGTCCGGAGACTCGACGCTGGCCGGGCTGGCAACGCTGGCCGGGCTGTCCGGAGA